>NZ_JANOCX010000067.1:0-7913 GCF_031412415.1 Phenylobacterium sp. | reverse complement strand
TGGGTAAGGATGGCGTAGTAGCCGGCGACGCCGATCAGGGCGAAGCCCGCGACCAGCAGGCCGGTGATGGCGCCGGAGGTGAAGGCGAGCTTCAGGCCCTTGGCCAGGCCTTCCGAGGCGGCCTGCGCCGTGCGGACGTTGGCGCGGACGGAGATCAGCATGCCGGCGAAGCCGGCGGCGCCTGAAAGCACGGCCCCGATCAAGAAGCCGACCGGCTGTTCCCAGCTGCGGAACAGGATCGCCAGGGCGATGAACACCACCACGCCCACGATGGAGATAGCGGTGTACTGGCGCTTCAAATAGGCCTGCGCGCCTTCTTGAATGGCCGCGGCGATCTCTTGCATCCGCGCGTTGCCGGGAGATTCCCGCAACAAGGACATGGTCTGGAGCACTCCGTAGAGCACAGCCAGGAAGCCGGCGGCGATCACCAGCCAAAGCGTAGTCTCAGAACTCATAGTTTAAGCGCCCCTATGGATTGCACGGAGTTGGCCGACCACGCCCCAAGGGCGTTCGCCGACGTTCCAGGCCCTGATGGTTTCCCCGGTTCGGGACGTCGTGGATCCGCCGCCCCTTTATGGTCACGCGACGTTGCCAGTTGTAACCGGCGCGCGCAACGCCCTGTTCACCAAGGCCCGAGCAGCGCCGGGCCGGCTAGGGACGGATTTCAGAGCCGCCACGCGGGCCCGCGGCCCTGGGCGGCGCCATCCGCCGCTTGGGCGCCTGATTGAGGATTGAGACGGACTTGATGTCCTTGCTCCCGGCGATGGCCACCGCCTCGCGCATCATCGCGGCCTGCAGCTTAGCCTCGTCTACGCTGGTATAGTCCTTGGCGCTGGTGAAGGGCGTGCGATGGCCGGCGCGCACCAGGGCGTCGCGGAAGTACGGCTCACGCTCGCGCAGCTTGGCGGTGTTGGCTGAAGTGCTCAACAGCACGCGCACCGACACGAAGACGTAGTTCACCAGCTTTCCGTCCACCACAACGGGCAAGGCCACGGGCGACAGATCGACATACTGGCCGATATCCTTCGGCGCGCCCTTCTTCTCCTCGGCGGCCAGGGCGGGTGCAGCGGCGAGCAGTGCGAGGGCGGCGATGAGGGCGCGTCGAAGCATGGGACCATCGTGGCTGAATATGGTTGCCGCAACCTTGCGCCCCTGCGACCCTTGACGCGCACCAGTCGGGGGACCCGCAGTATCCGTATCGCAGAAGGCAGGTCGGTCAGCCTCCGACGCATCGAGCCCGCCGATCTGCCGCAGATCGCGCCGCACCTCTTCACGGCCTCGATCACCGAACCTCTCACTGATCTTTCGCGACTCCAGGAAGTTCACGCTGCGACGGGGTTGTGGCTGGAGGACTCCGGCGCGGTCGCCATCGTCGAGACTACGGGCGGGCGGATGGTGGGCACCATGCAGTTCTATCGCTCCGCGCCCTGCATTCATGGCTACGAGTTGGGCTACATCGTCCACGACGCCGCAGATCGTGGGAAGGGCTACGCCTCGGAGGCCACACGCCTGCTGACCGATCTGCTGTTCGCGGAACGGCCGGGCTGCTTTCGGCTGCAACTGATCATCGAGACCTGGAATCAAGCCTCATGGCGGATCGCCGAGCGGTGCGGCTATGTCCGTGAGGGACTGTTGCGGAAGGCCGGGTTCAGCACCGACGACCCCGAAGACTGTTACCTCTACGCCCGGGTGCGCGGCGACTAGCCGTGACGCCAGCCGCCGGGACCTGGATCGATCGGGGTTCCGTCGACCAGCACTTGGATAGCGGCGTACTCCGTGATCTCGCCGATGGCCGTCATTCCAACGATGGAGGCAGCGTCGAAAGCCACGGCGCACACGACCTCATAGTCGTCGCCGCCCGACGCCAGCGTCCGCAGAGCCGCGCCGCGATCGGACTGGTCGGCCAGCCAGCGGGTGGCCGCCGGTGAGAGTGGCAGGCGGTCGAGATGGAGCCGCAAGCCTGCCCCGCTGGCCTTGGCGATATGGCCGGCGTCGGCGATCAGGCCGTCAGAAACGTCGGCCGCGGCGTTGGCATGGGCGCGAAGAGATTCCCGCAGATCAAGGCGCGGTGTGGGCAGGCGGTAGCGGCCCGCCAGATAGCCGTCCGGGTCGGGCAACTCGCCCCGCGCCGCCGCCAGGCCCAGCCATCCGTCGCCGATCGTCCCGCTGACCAAGACGAAGTCGCCGACCTTCGCCCCCCCGCGGCGGATCATGCCGCCTGCCGGAACCCAGCCAAGCATGGTCAGGGATGCGGTCATTGGTCCGGGCGTGGAAACCGTGTCGCCGCCCAGAAGAACCAGTCCCTCGCCGTCCGCCGCGAGCCCGGCGGCGAAGGCCTGCCGCTGCGGCCAACCGAAGCCAGGCGGCCAGGCGACAGCCAGGAAGTAGCCGTAGGGTTCGGCCCCCTTGGCGGCCAGGTCGGAGAGGTTCACCCGCAGCAGCTTGCGCGCGATCAGATCCGGCGCTTCGCCGGGCAGGAAGTGCACGCCCTCGACCATGGCGTCCTTGGTGATCACCAGGTCGAAACCTGGCCGCGAGGGGATCGCCGCGGCGTCGTCCAACAGGTCGAAGGCCTCCGCCGCCCCCTTGGTCAGCGGGCGGTAGAGGCGCGCGATCTGCTCGAACTCATCGGGTTCGGACATCCTGGGCCACCGCATCCAGGGCGCCGTTCACGAAGCCCGGCTCGGGGCCCTCGAAGAACGACTTGGCCAGCTCGACGTACTCGTCAATCACCACCTCGGTGGGCACGTCGGCCCGGTGGGACAGCTCGTAGGCCCCGGCCCGCAGGATGGCGCGCACCGTGGCGTCGAGGCGTTCCAGCCGCCAGCCGCTGGCCAACCGCTTGACCACGGCGCTGTCGATCTCGCGCTGGGCGCCGACCACCCCGCGCACCAGCTCGGCGAAGAACTCCTCGTCGGCGCTGGCCAGGGTGTCGTGTTCGGTGGGGGCGTCGCCCTCCATGCCGCGGTCAAAGCGATGGTCGGCGAACTCGCGGATCACCGCCTCCACGCCCGCGCCGGAAACTTCCATCTGGTACAGGGCCTGGATCGCGGCCAGGCGGGCCACCGAACGCTTGCTGTTGGCCGTCCCGCTCATCGGGCGACCTGACCCAGCAGTTGGCGCTTGAGCGCGATCATCTCCAGGGCCGCACGCGCCGCGCCGCCGCCCTTGTCGCCCTCGCTGGCCCGCGCCCGCGCCCAGGCCTGCTCGCCGTCCTCGACGGTGAGGATGCCGTTGCCGATGGCCAGGCGCTTGCCGATGGCCAGGTCCATGATGCCGCGCGCCGACTCGTTGGAGACGATCTCGAAATGATAGGTCTCGCCGCGGATCACCGTGCCCAGCGCGACATAACCGTCGTAGCGCTTGCCCGCGGGGCGGTGGCCGCCCTCCTCGGCGATGGCGATGGCCCCGGGGATCTCCAGCGCGCCCGGCACGCTGATGACGTCGTATTCCGCGTCATGAGCGGTGATCACATCGGCGGCCGCCTTCAGCAGCTCGTCGGCCAGATCGTCATAGAAGCGCGCCTCGACCACGAGGATGCGGATTTTCTCTTCAAGCATGCGGGATCCTTCTCGAACCGACCCTTTAGGCCGTTTCGCGCCAGCGGGCGAGATAGCGCGCCAGCATATCGATCTCGAGGTTCACGCGGCTGCCGACCTTGAGCCTGCCTAAGGTGGTCACGTCCCAGGTGTGGGGGATCAGATTCACGCCGAATACGTCATCCTCCACCTCGTTCACCGTCAGCGACACGCCCTGGACCGTGATGGAGCCCTTGGGCGCGATATAGCGGTGCAGCGGGCGCGGGACGCGGATTTGGACACGGTGCGAACCGCCCTCGCTCTCGATGGAGATCACCTCTCCGACACCGTCGACATGGCCCGAGACGATGTGGCCACCCAGTTCGTCGCCAACCCGTGCCGCGCGCTCCAGATTGACCGGATCGCCGGCCTTCCATTCATCCAGGGTGGTCATCGACAGGGTCTCTCCAGAGACCTCTACGGCGAACCAGCCCTCGCCCTTCTCCACCACGGTGAGGCAGCAGCCGGCGTGGCTGACTGACGCGCCGATGTCGACGGTGGACAGGTCGAAGGCGGTCTCCACCTCGAACCTGCGGTCGCGGTTGGTGTCGCGGACGGCGCGGACGCGGCCCACATCGGTGACGATGCCGGTGAACATTCAGATCCTCTCGTATCGCTCCCAGAGATCGGCGCCGACCTCCAGGACTTCAAGACGGCGCAGCTTCGGCGCCTCGGCGAGGGCCGTGACCGCCAGGGCGCCGATGCCCGGCCGCCCCTCCCCGCCAATGACAATAGGCGCGCGAAACCACTCCAGGCGATCCACCAGGCCGCAACGCAGGAAACTCGCCGCCACCTGGCCGCCACCCTCGACGAACAGGCGCGTCAGCCCTTCCCTTGCCAGGGTTTCCACAACGTCATGCAACTCCGGCCGCTCGTCGCCGACGGCATGCACCTGCAGGACGCGGACGCCGGCGTCGGTCAGCCGCCGCTCCGGAGGGGCGGTGGAGATCACGTAGGTCGGGATTTCGCGCGCGGTGGCGACCAGCTTGCAGCCGTCGGCCAACCGCTGGCGACTGTCCAGCACGACACGGGCCGGCTGAGGACCGGTCCAGCCCTGCAGGCGGACCGTCAGTTCGGGATCGTCGGCCAGGGCGGTCTCGACGCCCACCATCACGGCGTCGTGCTCCGAGCGCAGCCGGTGCGTCGCCTCGCGAGCCTCGGGCCCGGTGATCCAGCGGCTCTCGCCCGTGGCGGTGGCGATCCGACCATCCAGCGAGGTAGCGAGCTTGAGGGTGACTCTACCGCTCATCCTCGGAGGCCTCGCTCAGCCCCTCTTCGCCCAGGAAGGTCGCGAACTCGCCGGCTTCGCGGAAGTCGCGATAGACCGAGGCGTAACGGACATAGGCGACGTCATCGAGGCTCTTGAGCTGCTTCATAACCATCTCGCCGACGACGGACGACGGCAGCTCGGTCTCACCCATGCTCTCGAGCTGGCGAGCGATCAGCGAGATCATCCGCTCGATACGCTCGGGCTCGATCGGCCGCTTGCGGGTGGCGATCGAAATCGAGCGCGCCAGCTTGTCACGTTCGAACGGCGTGCGTCGTCCCGAACGCTTCAGGATGGTCAGCTCGCGAAGCTGCACCCGCTCGAAGGTGGTGAAGCGGCCGTTGCACTCGGGGCAGAGCCGGCGGCGGCGAATAGCCGCGCCGTCTTCCGACGGGCGGCTGTCCTTCACCTGGCTCTCGGCGTGGCCGCAGAATGGGCAGCGCATGATGTAGCCCCTCCCGGCCTACGAGACCCCCAAATACAGGGTCTAGCCGTAGATGGGGAATCGTTTCGTCAGCGCCAGCACCTCGGCCTTGACCTTGGCTTCGACCGCGGAGTTGTCGCCGCCCTTGGAAAGGCCGTCCAGAACTTCGCCGATCCAGGTCCCGACCTGGCGGAACTCGGCCGGACCAAAGCCCCGCGTCGTGCCGGCCGGCGTGCCGACCCGCAGGCCGGAGGTCTGCATCGGGGGCAGCGGGTCGAAAGGGATGCCGTTCTTGTTGGTGGTGATGTTGGCGCGCTCCAGAGCAACCTCGGCGTCGGAACCCGACACACCCTTGGGCGTCAGGTCGACCAGCATCAGGTGGCTGTCGGTGCCGTTGGAGACGATCTTGAAGCCGGCGGCCTGCAGGCTGTCCGACAGCGCGCGGGCGTTGTCGACCACCTGACGGGCATAGAGCTTGAACTCGGGCTTCAGCGCCTCACCGAAGGCCACGGCCTTGGCGGCGATCACATGCATCAGCGGGCCGCCCTGCAGGCCCGGGAAGACGGCGCTGTCGATCTTCTTGGCCAACTTCTTGGAGTTGGTGAGGATCATGCCGCCTCGCGGACCCCGCAGGGTCTTGTGGGTGGTGGTGGTGACGACGTGGGCGTGGGGGAACGGGTTCGGATAGGCCCCGCCGGCCACCAGACCCGCATAGTGCGCGATGTCGACCATCAGGACGGCGTCCACGCTGTCGGCGATCTGGCGGAAACGGGCGAAGTCGATCTCACGGCTATAGGCCGAGCCGCCGGCGATGATGACCTTGGGCTTTTCGGCCAGGGCGACCTCTGCGGCCATGTCGTAGTCGATCAGGTGGTCCTGCTGGCGCACGCCGTAGGCCACCGGCCGAAACCACTTGCCCGACTGATTGACGCTCTTGCCGTGGGTCAAGTGGCCGCCCGCCGCCAGATCCATGCCCATGAACGTATCGCCGGGGCTCATGGTCGCCATGAACACCGCTTGATTGGCCTGGCTGCCCGAGTGCGGCTGCACGTTGGCGTACTCGCAGCCGAAGATCTGCTTGGCCCTGGCGATGGCGATCTCCTCGGCCACATCCACGATCTCGCAGCCGCCGTAGTAACGCTTTCCGGGATAGCCCTCGGCGTACTTGTTGGTCAGGACGGAGCCCTGGGCCTCCATCACCGCCTTGGAGACGATGTTCTCGGACGCGATCAGTTCGATCTGGTCCTGCTGGCGCTTCAGTTCGCGCGAAAGCACCGCGGCGATGTCGGGATCGCTGTCGGCGACGCCGGCGAAGAAGAAGGCGTCGGAAAGAGTTTGCGTATGGACAGTCATGGGCGTGGCTTTCGGGAATCTCGGGACGGACGGTGGCCAGGGGCGCTCTTTAGCCCCTTCGGCCGGGTGAACCAAATGCCGGGAACAAACTCGGCCGGCGAGCGTTCCAAGCTGACCGGAGGCGCCCTTGCGCGGCCCTTCACGGACGTTGTCATCGCGTGGTCAGGGGGCTCTGTATGAGTATCGATGTCGAACCCGAGGGTCGTTCGGGCGAGTTGCTGCGTCTCGGCGCCGATATCGTCTCGGCCTATGTGAGCCGCAACACGGTCTCGGTGGACTCGGTCCCTGACATCATCCGATCCGTGCATGGCGCGCTGGAGTCGCTGGGCCGCAGCGTCGCCGCACCGCCGGAAGAGCGGGCCAAGCCCGCCGTGCCGATCAACCGATCGATCCAAAGCGACTTCATCGTCTGCCTGGAAGACGGCAAGAAGCTGAAGATGCTGAAGCGCTATCTGCGGTCGCGGTTCGACATGAGCCCAGACGACTATCGCCGCCGCTGGGGCCTGCCGCCTGACTATCCGATGGTGGCGCCCGCCTATGCGGCGCGGCGCAGCGACTTCGCCAAGAAGATTGGCCTGGGCCGGGGCGTTCGTCGCGGGAAGTGACATCTGCGGCCTTGCCGCGCGGTTTTGATCAGCGAACCCGGTGGGTCTCCTGAAAGATTTAATGCCGCGCGGGTATGCGCCCTCGCGACCCCAATCACAAGCTAGGCGGCCACGCCGCCAACACGAGCGATGTTGCAGTGGACCCAGAGCGTCTCGAGCGCCCCGGCCAGGTACTCCATCATGTCGTCGTCGTGCGCCGGGGACGGTGTGAAGCGCAGCCGCTCGGTGCCGCGCGGCACGGTCGGGTAGTTGATCGGCTGCACGTAGATTCCGTAGTCGGCCAGCAGGATATCGGAAATCATCTTGCAGTGGACCGCGTCACCCACCAGCACGGGGACGATATGGCTAACCGAGGGCATGACCGGCAAGCCGGCCTTCAGAAGGCGGGCCTTCAAGGTCGCGGCGCGCTCCTGATGCGCGATGCGGACCTCGTTGTGGTCCTTGAGGTAGCGGATCGAGGCCACGGCGCCGGCGGCGAGCGCCGGCGGGATCGAGGTCGTGAAGATGAAGCCGTCGGCATAGGACCGGATGGCGTCGACGATCACCGCGTCGGCCGCGATGTAGCCGCCCATGACGCCGAACGCCTTGCCCAGCGTGCCCTCGATGATGTCGATCTGGTCCATCACCCCGTCGCGCTCGGCGACACCCGCGCCGCGGGGACCGTACATGCCGACCGCGTGGACCTC
>NZ_JANOCX010000066.1:0-4109 GCF_031412415.1 Phenylobacterium sp. | reverse complement strand
AACACCCGGGCATAGGTCGAGGCGTCCTTCTCGCTGACGATCTCCACGGCGGCGAAGAGGTCGCCCAACCCGGAAGCCGCCAGCTTCTGTTCCTGGTGCAGCAGATCGCCCTTGGTGATCAGCACCAGGCGATAGGATTTCGAAAGCTCGGCCAGCGCGTCCTCCACCCCGGGCAACGGCTCGACCGGCTCGGTCAGCATCTCGCGGCCCACCGCCAGGATCTCGCGGATGACCCGCGACGGCGCCTCGCCGTCGGTCAGCTCCATGGCCGTCTCGATCATCGACAGGGTGAACCCCTTCACCCCGTAGCCGTAGAGGCGCAGGTTGCGCTTCTCCACCTCCGCCAGCCGCGCCTCAAGTTCGGCCCGGTCGGCGACCTCGGCCAGCAGGTCGCAGAACCGCTCGTGGGTCAGGCGGAAGATGTTCTCGTTGTGCCAAAGGGTGTCGTCGGCGTCCAAGCCGACCGTGGTGATGCTCATGCGGCCTCCCATAGCCTCATATGCGCGAAAATCGAGCCTCACCGCCCAAACGACAGGCGCTTCGCGGTTTCCTGCGCCCGATTTGGGCGCCGGTCGCACGTCAGCAGCCTCCCGCGCCTCATCTGATCGCCGTGGTTGCGTGATTCTCCGGGGCGGCCGATGTCTAAGAGCGGACTGCGCGGTTGGTGCGCCAAGCTCGCGCGCGATATCGGCCGAACCTTGGGAGGTCGCGCGCTCGTCGCGGCCGAGGCCGAGGCGTTGCGCGCCGAGGCTCGCCTGCGCGAAGCCATCGACGCCCTGCCCGAGGGCGTGGTCTTCCTGGACGCCGAGGGCCGCTACGTCCTGTGGAACCGGCGCTACGCCGAGATCTACCACCGATCCGCCGACCTGTTCCGGCCCGGCGCCCGGCTGGCGGACACCCTGAGGGTCGGGGTCGCGCGTGGCGACTATCCCGACGCCGTCGGCCGCGAGGACGAATGGCTGGCGGCCCGCATGCGGAAGCTGACCTCGCCCACCGGCGAGCGCCACGAGCAGCGCCTGGCCGACGGCCGCTGGCTGATGATCGAGGAACGCCGCACCGCCGACGGCGGGATCATCGGCCTGCGGGTCGACATCACTCAGCTCAAGCGCCAGGCCGCCGACCTGGAAGACGCCTTGCACCACGCCGAGGCCGCCAGCCGCGCCAAGAGCGACTTCCTCGCCGACATGAGCCACGAGTTGCGCACGCCCCTCAACGGGGTGATGGGCTTGGCCCAGGCGCTGGAGGCCGGCGACCTGGCCGACGATCAGCGCGCCATACTGGCGGAAATCGTGAAATCGGCGCGCGCCCTCGACGATCTGGTCAACAACCTGCTCGATTACGGCGACGCGGAGCGGGCCACCGACTCAACGCCGGCGACGGGTTCCATCGTCCACGCGCCTGACGCCCCGCCGCTGCGGGTCCTGGCCGCCGACGACAACCCCACCAATCGCAAGGTCATTGAATTGATGCTAGGCGCGGCCGGCGCCGAGGTGGTCAGCGTCGAGGACGGCGCCCAGGCGGTGCAGGCGTGGCGAAGCGGCGCCTTCGACCTGGTGCTGATGGACCTGCGCATGCCGGTGATGGATGGGCTGGACGCCATCCGAGCCATCCGCCGCGCCGAGGGCGCCGGCCTGCCCCGCGCCCCGATCATCGTGATCAGCGCCAATACCGCGCCGGGCGACCTGGAAGCCTCGAAGGCCGCTGGCGCCGACCGCCACATCGCCAAGCCCGTCCGCGCCGAGACGTTGTTCGAGGCGATCTCCGAGGTGTTGGAACAGGGCCCCTAGACCGAGCCCTTACGCTCGATCACCAGGATGCGCGCCTCACCGATCGGATGGGCCACGTGTTCGTCGCCAACCTGGGCGATGAACATGTCGGTGGGCTCCAGTCGCGCTGATTTCTCGACCCCGCCTTCGCGAAAGCGCATCTCGACGACGCCCTCGAGGACGACGAACACCTCCGGTCCATCGTTGACGTGCCAGACATAAGGCTGGTCGGTCCAATGCAGGCGGACGCTCGCGCCGTCGATCTCGGCGAGGTCCCTCGACCCCCAGGCGCGCTCGGCGATGAATGTCCGGGCGTCGGTGACGATGCTGGGCATGCGCCTAGGCCGCGCAGGCCTTGTGCGCCTTGCTGAACCGCTCGCTCGAAGCCGGGAAGCGGGCGAGCGCGGCGGCGGGCCGGATCGGCCGGGCCGCGAAGTTGCCGCCGCAGTTGGGGCAGACGCCGCCGAGGCGGGCCTCCACGCAGTCGGCGCAGAAGGTGCATTCGAAGGTGCAGATCATGGCGTCCGGCGCGTCGGCGGCCAGGTCCTTGTCGCAGCATTCGCAGTTGGGTTTCAGAGCCAGCATCGTCGAACTCCGTTAAATCGCTGCTAGACTATGCCAAGACATGGCGGCGTCAGAAATGACGCACTTCCCTCGTTTTCCGCCAATGACCTACTCGCCAAAGCCCTCGCCGGGCTCGACCGGATCCAGCCGCAACAGCCGCGAATCGGCCACGCCCGCCGTCCGGTGTTTCACGAACTCTTGGTAGTCGGGGTCGGAGACCATGGCCAGGAAGGCGCCCGCGTTCGGATACTCGGCGATGAAGGCCAGGTCCCAGGCTTCATCCCGCGGTCCGGTCACCAAGACCTGCGGCTTGCCCGCCCAGACCTGACGCCCGCCCAGGCGCTTGAGGATCGGCGCGGTGGTCCGGCCATAGGCGCGGTAGGCGTCCAGCCCCGTGATCGCCTTGCCGTGATCAGGGTGATCCTCGGGATAATCGGCCATCGGCTTCACCCGCACGAGGTTGAGCATCTGAATGGGCTGGTCCCGCGGCAGGGCCTTGAAGATCGCCCAGGCGTCGCGGTCGGGGTCGATATAGACACTCATCGCAGGCCTCCTCCCATTCGGGCGCATTGACCGGCCCGTCGGGACTCACTAACTACGCGGCCGTTTGCGCAACAAGCAGGCAGATCAAAACGGACGGGGTTCACCCTGGCCCGTCCTTCTGCGAGCATGCGCCCCGCCATAGGAGCCACGCCGATGACCACCGAACTTCTTCCTGGTGCGACTGGCGTCCTGGTGCTGGCGGACGGCACGGTCCTGCAGGGGACCGGCGTCGGCGCGGCGGGCGAGGCGGTGGGCGAAGTCTGCTTCAACACCGCCATGACCGGGTACCAAGAGATCCTCACCGATCCCTCGTACATGTCCCAGATCGTGGCCTTCACCTTCCCGCACATGGGCAACACCGGGGTGAACGTCGAGGACATCGAGCAGATGTCGGGCTCGGCCAAGACCTCGGCCTGCGGCGCGATCTTCCGCGACGTGCCGACCGCCCCGGCCAACTGGCGCTCGGAGGGCGATCTCGACACCTGGATGAAGCGCCGCGAGGTGGTGGGCCTCGCGGGCGTCGACACCCGCGCGCTCACCCGCGCCATCCGCGAGAAGGGCATGCCGCACGGCGTCATCGCCCACAGTCCCGACGGCAAGTTCGACATCCCGGCCCTGGTCGCCAAGGCCAAGGCCTGGTCGGGCCTGGTCGGCCTCGATCTGGCCAAGGACGCCACCTGCCTGCAGCCGTTCGTCTATGACGAGGGGCTGTGGACCTGGCCGGAGGGCTACGCCAAGGCCGGTCAGCCGAAGTACGAGGTCGTGGTCCTGGATTACGGGGTAAAGCGCAACATCCTGCGCGCGCTGACCTCCATCGGCGCCCGGGCCACCGTGGTGCCGGCCAACACCTCGGCCGAGGACATCTTGGCCCGCAAGCCGGACGGCGTCCTGCTGTCCAATGGCCCTGGCGACCCCGAAGCGACCGGCCTCTACGCGGTCCCCGAGATCAGGAAGCTGGTCGAGAGCGGCACCCCGGTGTTCGGTATCTGCCTGGGCCACCAGATGATGGCGCTGGCGCTGGGCGCCTCCACCGTGAAGATGGAGCAGGGCCACCACGGCGCGAACCATCCGGTGAAGGACATCACCACCGGCAAGGTGGAGATCGTCTCCATGAACCACGGCTTCACCGTCGACCGCGACAGCCTCCCGGCCCCGGTGGTCGAGACCCACGTCTCGCTGTTCGACGGCACAAACGCCGGCATCGCCCTGAAGGACCGTCCGGTCTTTTCGGTGCAG
>NZ_JANOCX010000065.1:0-2648 GCF_031412415.1 Phenylobacterium sp. | reverse complement strand
CCGCCGGAGTCCAGCACCTGGAACTGCGTCTCGCCCAGCTTGACCACGTCGCCGTGGGAGACCTCGCGATCGGGCGCCTTGCCGATCCGCTCGACCTCCTTGGGGCCGACCACGGTCGCGCCGGTGGCGGCCACGATGTCGGCGTTGCCGCCGGCGTGGTCGGGGTGCCAGTGGGTGTTGAGGATCAGGTCCAGCTTCCAGCCCACCTTTTCCAGCTCGCGGAGGATGGCCGCGGCGTCGGGTGTGTCCACGCAGGCGGCGAGGCCCGTGGCGTCGTCGCGGACCAGGAAGCCGTAGTTGTCGGAGAGGCAGGGGAACTGATGAACGGTGATCGTCATGGCGGCCTCTCGAAAGACTTCGTGTACGGGTCCCAGGCATTTAGGGTCGGGCGAACCTCAAGTCGAGCATAGGCCTCATGCGTCGCGACGTCCTGGAACTGCGCGAATTCTACGCCACGCCGCTGGGACGCGCGGCGCGCGAGATGGTGGGTCGCAAGGTGATCGAGACCTGGGACGACGCCCATGGCCTGGACGTGTTGGGCCTGGGCTACGCCATTCCCTTCCTGGGGGGCGCCCGGGCGGCCGCGCGCCGGGTAGTGGCCGCCATGCCTGCTCAACAGGGGGTGGAGATCTGGCCCGCCGACGGCGCCAACCTCGCCTGCCTGAGCGAGGAGGACGCCCTGCCGTTCCCCAACGCCTTCTTCGACCGGATCCTGGCGGTCCACGCCCTGGAGGAGAGCCCCGACCCGCTGGCCTTGCTGCGGGAGGTCTGGCGGGTGCTGGCGCCGTCGGGCCGCGTGATCGTGGTCACCGCCGCGCGCAACGGCCTTTGGGCCAACGCCGAGAAGACCCCCTTCGGACACGGCCGCCCCTACACCCGCAGTCAGCTCGCCGACCTGCTGCGCGAGGCCGAGCTTGAGCCCACCGGCTGGACGCGGGCGCTCTATGTGCCGCCGGTCCCGTGGATGGCGGGCTGGGCCGAGGGGTTCGAGCAGGCGGGCTCGCGGTTGTGGCCGGGTTTCGCGGGCCTGGTGCTGACCGAGGCGGTCAAGCAGACCTTCGCGGTCAAGGCCAAGCCCCACCGGGTTCGCGCCCGCGTGGCGCGGCCCGTGCTGTCGCCCCTGCCGGCCAGCCGGGCGCCTGCTTCCCGGGCGCCGAAGGATCAAGACTAGCTCAGGCCTTGGAGCCTGCCGCGCGGCGCCCTAGCTTCGATGGAAAGTCGCTTCACGGAGCCTCGTCATGAAAATGATCGTCGCGATCATCAAGCCCAGCCGCCTCGACGCCGTCCTAGACGCCGTCACAGAGGCCGGGGCCTCGGGATTGACCGTCACCGAGGTGCGCGGCTACGGGCGCCAACGGGGCAAGACCGAGGTCTATCGTGGCGCCGAATACGAGGTGAAGCTGCTGCCGAAGGTGAAGCTGGAGATCGCCGTGCCCACCGACATCCTCGACACGGTGATCGAGGCGGTGGCGCGCACCGCCAACACCGGCAAGATCGGCGACGGCAAGATCTTCGTCATGGACCTGGAACAGGCCCTGCGGATCAGGACCGGCGACCGCGACGCCGCGGCCATCGCGGGATAGGGCTTAGCCCAGGAAATCGCCGGGCGGCGGAGCGGCGGCGTTTCCTGCGTAGAGGCTCGAGCTCGAGAGTTCACCGGTCCAGGCGCCATTGGGCGGCGTGGCGGTCTCGACCGGGGCCGAGCCGCCGGGGCGACCCAGGAAGAGGTGGCCATCGGCTATGCCGTCGCCGTTGAGGTCGACATCCACGCGCATGCCCGGCAGCCGGGTGGTTTCACTGGTCCCAGCGAAGCCCTGCAGGGTTCCGAAGATGTTGGATTCCTGATGCTGTTTCAGCAGCGTGAGCAGCTGCCCGTTACCCAAGGCCAGTCGGTCGCCCTGACCTTCCGAGAAATCCAGCACAACGCCCAGCAGGCCATCAGCGCCGGCCTGGCCCGAGATCACGAAGGTGTCGGCGCCCGCGCCGCCGGTGGCGACGGCGTCGAAAGCCAGGAAGATCCTGTCGTCGCCGGCCCCGCCGCTCAGCAGGTCGAACTGACCAAGGTCCGCGCCGCCGCCGCTCAGGGTGTCGTTCCCGTCGCCGCCGTGCAGGGTGTCGGTCCCGGCCCCGCCGTCGAGGCTATCGTTGCCGCCCTCGCCGAAGATTTCGTCACGGCCGGCGCCGCCTTGAAGGGTGTCACCGCCCTCGCCGCCGCGCAGCACCTGGACATCGTCCTCTGGCGCCGGCGGGGTTTCAAGCGTGGCGGCGTCCTGGGCCGCTGGCTCCAGCGCGACGGGCGCCGCGACCACCACGGGGGTGGCGACGTCCGGCGCCGTCGGCTCCGACGCGATCTCGCTCCCGACGGGCGCGGGCTTCTCGGCGTTGTCCTGGGCGCCCAGCAACTCGTGGCGCGGGTCATCCGGCGTTTGGGCGGCGGCGGCCAGCGGCGCCAGGGCGGCGACCGCGCCCAGGGCCAAGGGCGGCGCCGGGGAATGGGGGAGGGTCGCGGCGTCTGCCTGTTCGACGTCGTGCATGAAGGCGGCGGCCACCACCAGGGCGACGACGAACTGCGCCTGGCGTCCGCTCAGCGAGACGACCACGTCGCCGCGCTGCTCGCGCCAGTCGGGGCCCAGCAGGCGGTCACAGGC
>NZ_JANOCX010000064.1:0-2486 GCF_031412415.1 Phenylobacterium sp. | reverse complement strand
CGCTTGATCAGGAAGGCCGCGGCATCGCGCACTTCGAGGGCAAGGTCATTTTCATCGAAGGCGCCCTCACCGGAGAAACAGTCCAGTATGTCTCGTACCAGCGCAAGCCGAAGTACGAACTGGCGGAAGCGAAGCACATTCTGCGTGCCTCGGTGGCGAGGGTCGTGCCGCGATGCCGCTATTTCGGCGTCTGTGGCGGTTGCGCGCTGCAGCACTGGGACCACGCGCCTTACCTCGCCTGGAAGGTCGATCGCCTGCGCCGTACCTTGGCCCGCGAGCGGCTGGAGACCGAGTTCCTTCCTGCCTTCGCCGCCTTGCCCGGCACGCGCCGCCGCCTGGCCCTGCACGCCCGCCAGGGAAGCCGCAGCGCTGCGCGCCTTGGCTTCAAGGGTCGCAAGTCTTGGGATGTGGTCGAGATCGAGGTCTGCCCCATCGCCGACCCGGCCTTGCAGGCCGCCCTGCCGGCCCTGCGCGCCCTCGCCGCGCCGCTGTTCGAACATCCCAAGTCCGCGCCTACCCTGCACGTGACGGTCACCGCCACCGGCATCGACGTCGACATCACCGGCGTGGAGCGCAAGAGCGGCGGCGGTCTGTCGGCCGACGCCCGCATGCGCCTGGCCGAGATCGCGGCGAAGGGCGACTTCGCCCGCGTCACCATCGACGGCGAGCCGGCCTATCTGGCCCGCCAACCCATGGTGCGCCTGGGCCCCGCCACCGTCGCCCTGCCGGCCGGCGCCTTCCAGCAGGCCGTCCCCGCGGCCGAGGCCGCCATGGCCGCCCTGGCGGTCGAAGCCTGCGCTGACGCGGGGAAGATCGCCGATCTCTACTGCGGGGTGGGCACCTTCACCTTCCGGCTGGCGGGGATCGCGCCGGTCCTGGCCGCCGACTCATCGGGTCCGGCCATCGCGGCGATGAACGCCGCGGCGGCCAGCGCGCCCGGCCTGAAGGGGATCGTCGGCGAGCACCGCGATCTCGCCCGCCGCCCGCTGCTGGCCGAGGAGATGAAGCGCATCGACACGGTCGTCTTCGACCCGCCCAGGGCCGGCGCCGCCGAACAGTCGGCTGAGATCGCCCGCTCCAAGGTCGCCCGCGCCGTCGCCGTCTCCTGCAACCCCGCCACCTTCGCCCGCGACGCCCGCATCCTGATCGACGGCGGCTTCACCCTGGATCGCCTGCTGCCGGTAGATCAGTTCCTGTGGTCGTCCCACATCGAGCTGGTCGGCGTGTTCAGCCGGTGACGATCCAGCCGGAGGGCAGGATGGAAAGCTGCACGCCGACCAGCACCATCCTGTCGCCCCCGCCCAGGTCGACCACGGTGTCGCCGCCCACCTGGCTGACCGAGTAGGCCCCGTACTCGACCCTGACCCGGTCACCCTCGGCGATCGAGAAGTCCAGCACCCGGTCGACGCCCGCGCCGGTGAAGATGTTGAAGGTGTCGGCGCCGACCCCGCCGACCATGGTGTCGTCGCCCCGGTCGCCGAACAGCCAGTCATCCCCGGCCTCGCCGGTCATGGTGTCGTTGGCCTGGCCGCCCCGGATCGTGTCGTTCCCCAGGCCGCCGTCCAGCGTGTCTTCGCCCAGGTTGCCGAACACCAGGTCGTCGCCTCGATCGCCGCGCATGACGTCGTTGTCCTGGCCCCCGCTCAGCCAGTCGGCCCCGTCGCCGCCGTTGATGGTGTCGTTGCCCTTGTTGCCGTTGATGTCGTCGAAGTCCGAGCCGCCGCGGATCGAATCATATCCCTCGTCGCCGCGCAGATAGTTGATCCCGCTGGTGGCGTAGATCGTGTCCTCGCCATCGCCCCCCAGCACTGTGTCGCCGCCGGTCCCGTTGATGGAGTCGTTGCCGCCATAGCCGAACACCAGGTCATGGCCCGCGCCGCCATCCAGCAGGTCGGCGTCGTTCGTCCCTCGAATGACGCTGGCGTCGCTCGCACTGAAAATCGTGTCACTCGCCAACATCACTCACCCCCGACCCTCGTGGCGGTGAAGCTAGTTGCGGGAATTTTCGCTTACAACCCTGAATGAGGGTTGCGGTCGCGGTTTGCGCGCGCCTTCGGAACGGGGATCGCAAAATCCCTTGCAAAACAATGTTCGGATCGGCGTCCTCTTCCGCAACGACAAGGTGGCGCCGCTTCGATGCGCCCCGGCAGGGAGACGAATCATGAGCGACGGCGCTGTCGACATCCGTGGCGAGGTCCGGGCACGGGCCTATGGCGAGCCGCTTGAGACCCTGAACCCCGCTCAGCCCGAATTGTTCGCCGACGACGAGCTGTGGCCCTATTTCGAGCGCCTGCGCGCCGAGGACCCGGTCCACTACACAGCCGACAGCGCCTACGGCCCCTATTGGTCGGTGACCCGCTACAACGACATCATGGCGGTCGACACCAATCACGAGGTGTTCTCCTCCGCCGACGGCATCACCCTGGTCAGCCTCGAGGCCAAGGAGCAGAACGCCAACCGCCCCGCGCGGCCCAGCTTCATCTCCA
>NZ_JANOCX010000063.1:0-12338 GCF_031412415.1 Phenylobacterium sp. | reverse complement strand
GGTACAAGGTGTGCGACGCCGCCCCGCCCTTCAGCGCGGCCGGCAGCGACACATGGCGCAGGTCGTAGGCGCCGGCCACCTGGGCCGAGCCCAGCACCGGTGTCCCGCGCGCCTCCAGTTCGGCCAGCCAAGCCAGGATCGACGGCGCGGCGGCCAGCATCGAGGCGTCGTGCCCCACCGGCCCCACGTCGACCGCACGCACGTCCGCGCCGCGCGCCGCCATCGCCTTGGCTGCGCCCAGCGCCTCCTGCGGGACCACGTCCTTATCCTGCGAGCCGTAGTACATCCGAACGGGCGCGCGCGGCGTCACGTCCGCCAGGCTGTTGGCGGCGAAGGTGTCCAGGTACCAGTGCGCTCCGCCGCGGTCGTAGGCCTCCAGGAAAGCGGCGTTGAAGATCGTCCGGGGATCGGCGGGCAGGGCGCTCAGGATTTCCTTCGGCCTGGCCCCGGCGAACAGCCGCTCGACCAGCGCCGCGTGTTCCGGCGTCAGCACGCTGTCCAGCCGATGGCCGTAATAGGCCGCTTGCCCCCAGGCCGCATAGGCCAGGTACAAGGTGTGCGACGCCGCCCCGCCCTTCAGCGCGGCCGGCAGCGACACATGGCGCAGGTCGTAGGCGCCGGCCACCTGGGCCGAGCCCAGCACCGGTGTCCCGCGCGCCTCCAGTCGCTGTAGGGCCGCCAGGCTTGCCCAGCCGCCCTCCGAGAACCCGGCCAGGAACACCGGCCGGTCCGGCACGCCCTCCAACCTCTGGACCGCGTCGATCATGCCCACCACGGCGGGACCGATCGCATCGGCCACATAGTAGGGATGGCGTCCGCCCGAGACGCCCAGTCCCGGATAGTCCGGCGCCGCCAGGGCGTAGCCATTGCCCGCGAACAGGATCGCCGCGGCCAGGCCCGTACCGTCCGGCTTCGACGGAATCGCGCTGGGGGTGGTGCTGGTCCCGTGCTGGAAGCTCGCCACCCGTCGGGGCGCCACGCCCCGGGGCAGGGCCAGCAGGCCGCTCAGTCGCACCGCCTGGCCGCCGGCGCCCACGCCGGCATACTCCATCCGGTAGCAGTCCACGGCGTGGTTCACGCTCACGCCCTTGACACCGGTCAGGGCCAGCAGAACTCGCGCCTCCAGCGTTGAGATCGACCGCAGCGGGGTGAGCTTGACCCCCTCGGGCGCGGCGATCGCCGCCGGGCGCATGCAGCCGGCCAGCAGCACCGCCACGGCGGCCAGAACCACGCCGACAGACCACCCCATCGCGACCCCCGTTTCCTCGAAGCATAGCTTCAATGGAACGGATCGCCACGGCGAAGGTTTAGCTGCGCATGAGCATCCTGATCCTTGTCGTCATCGTCATCGTCCTGCTGTCCCTGGCCATCTGGGCGATCCAGAAAATGCCGATCCCGTCGCCGCTGAACTGGATCCTCCAGGTCATCGCGATCGTCATCGCCATCATCGTGATCGGCCAGCGCGCCGGCCTGTTCTAGGTCTGGCCTAGGGCCGCGCCGCGCCCGATCGGGCGAACAGCAGGTCCGACCAGCGCCACTGCGCTGAGCCGACGACGAGTCGCGCCGCGCCTGGGCCGTCGCTGAGTGAAATCAGCACCAGGCCCCGCACGGGCTCGGCGCGGCAGGCCGGCGGCGCGAACCCGACCTCCCACATGATCGCCTCGCGCACGGTGGCGAGGCCCCCGCCTTCCTGGCCCGGGTGACGCACCCAGTCGCCGTTCCAGACCAGCAGGGCCTTGCCGCGATGGGCCTGGGCCGCGGCTGCCTGGACCATGCGGTCCTTGCGCAGCGCCGCCTGCAGCCGCTTGGGCATGTCGCATTCGCCGCCTCCGCCCCCCGCGCCCCCGCCGCCGGCTGTCGTCGCGCCCGCCACCTGGGCGTCGCTCAACTCGACGCCAGGGTCGGCGGTCGGGGTCTCACCCTTCGGCAGGGGAACGGCGACCGGGGCGGCGCGCACCAGGCGCGGTGTGATCTTCGCCGGCGCGGCGTTGACCGGCGGCGCCTTGGTCGGCGTCGCCTTTTTGGCCGGGGCCTCGGGGGCGGGCAGGGGCGGCGCCTCCGGCTTCGGCGGCTTGGGCATCTCGAACAGGGCCACCTGCATCGCCACGGGGTCGGGCGCCCGGGGCGCGGCGGCCTGGGACAGGAATAGCGCCAGCAGCACGGCGACGTGCGTGGCCCCGCTTACCGCCAGGGTGATCAGGCGCCCCCCCGAGCGGCGAGTCTGGGTCATGAAAAGTCTGGCGGCCGGTCCGTCAGGCCAGGACGATCAGCACCACCCGGCGGTTGGCCTCGCGGCCCGCTCGGTCGGTGTTGGGGGCCACGGGCGCATCGGCGCCGTACGAGATCGTGCCGATCCGGTTCAGCGCCACCCCCTGCTTGTTCAGATAGCGGCGCACGGCCTCGGCCCGCTGCTCGCCCAGGCGATAATTGCCTTCCTTGGAGCCGGTCGCGTCGGTGTGGCCCTGGACCTCCACATAGACGTTGCGGTTCTCGGTCTTCAGCTTCTCGACGAAGGCGTCAAGCCGGGCCTGGGCCTCGGGCGACAGGGTCGCCTGCGACACCCCGAACTTCATGCTGTCGTCCGACAGCACCATCGCATAGACGAACTTGCCCTGGGCCAGCTTGCCCGCCGCGTCGGCCCGCTGCAGGGCGTCGCGCGAGGTCTGGTCCAGGCCCGCCAGGCGGGTGTCATGGTCGGCGACCCGGCTGGAGACCAGTCCCACCTGTTGGTTCACATAGTCCTTGGTGGCGCAGCCCCCCAGGCCCAGCAACGCCGCCCCGGCCAACGCCACGCCCGTCGTACGCAAGATCATGCCCGTTCCTCCGCCGATCCAAACACCCCTTGGTCGGCCGATTCCATGTCGGTTTAAAACGGCGGTTTGTGGGCGTAGCTTGGCTGTAGCGGCGGGCCTAGCGGTTCGGCGCGCGGGCCAGCTGGGTCGAGGCCCGCTCTTCGAGGGCGAGCCGCAGGGACTGGCGCGCCGATCCGCTGGTCGAGGTCTCGACCACCTTGGCGACGCAGGCCTGCCGCCGCGCCCGCGTGCCTTCGACGCACAGCTTCCCCGCCGCGCGTTCCACCCGCGCCAGCGCATGGGCGCGGCCGGCGGCGGTGTCCAGGTCGCTGAAGTAGAGATGATAGCTGTTGTTGCCGACCTTCCAGGTCTGGTCGCCGGCCGCCAGGGCCGCGGTGGGTGCCAAGAGCGCCAGCGTGGCGGCGAGCAGGGTTGGGGTGCGCATGTCCGTCGAGTCCTTTGCGATGGAGGCCGGGATCGTCCCGACGTCTCGACATCGCCCCGGACCCGCGAAGATCGACAGGACGTGCGGCTGATGAAGCGCCGATCATCTCCTGATGATGTGGAATTCCAACAGGTTGCGGGCAGCGCCTAGGCCGTCCGCGCCCACGCGGGATCGTCCGGCGCCCGCCCCGGACCCCGCCAGTACGCCGCCAGTCCCAGCTCCGCGGCCAGGCCGGGGAACCGCGGATCGGCCCGCAGCGCCGCCGTCGCCGGCATGAACAGCTGATAGGTGTTGCGCGCCTGCGCCCGCATGAACCGCCCCTGGCCTGCGGAATAGCGCTGCGACCCCAGGCGGAAGCCCTCATCGAAGAAGAGCCCCCGCGCCACGACGAACGCCGCGTCCAGTTGGCCCAGGGCCGACATCCACTGCATGGCGTTCTCGGCGAAGCCGACGCCGCGCGCCGCCGCCGCCAGATGGGCCCGCACCGCAATCTCCACCTCGGCCGGGGCGCGGGTCAGCAGGGCGCGCACACCCGTCAGGCTGAGCTCGATGTCTTCCGGCGGCACGCTCAGGGGGCGGCCGTCCACCTGGGCGGCCAGGGCCATCGCCTCGTCCCCCCGTCCGCCATAGGCCAGAATGTGAAACAGCAGGAACCAGATCGCCAGGTGCCGCGGCCAAAGGGTCAGCGCCTTGCGCGCCACCCGTTCGGCCTCCTCGGTGCGCCCCAGGCTCCAGAGCGCCAGGCCCAGGCTGGAATGGTGATAGGGCGAGTAGGGATCGGCGGCGAGCGCCGTCTCGGACGCGCCTAGCGCCGCCTTGATGCGCCCGACGCTCAGCATCAGCTTGCAGTAGCCCACGCAAACCGCCGGCTCCCTGGGGTGCAAGGCCAAGGCGCGCAGGAACCGCGTCTCGGCTTCGGCCCAGTTGCGGTAGATCGGCGTCAGCATCGCCAAGGCGGCCGCGGCCTCGGGCTGGTCGGGATCGAGCGTCATCGCCCGGCGCGCCGCCGCCTCCGCCTGGGCGTGGACCCCGGCCTGCCGCGCCGGATCGGTGAAGGTCAGGCTCTTCTGATACGCCTGGGCCAGCGCGCCCCAGGCCGGGGCGAAGTCCGGCTGTTCGGCCACCGCCTCGCGCAGGAATCCCACGGCCTGGGCAGTCGGTTCGGCCTGGCCCTGGCGCAGGGCCTCGCGGCCCTTGTCGTACAGGGTCTGGGCCTTGGCCGAGATCCTGGGCCGCAGGCTCCAGGCCAGGCCGCCGCCCGCCAGCGCCAGGACCCCTAACGCCCCGCCGCTCAGCACCAGCGCGCGTCGCCGCGAATCCGCCGCCGCCGGCGGGGCGGGGGCCAACTCGCCGCGCTCACCGGCCGGAACCAGGCGGTAGCCGACCTTGGTCACCGTCTCCAGGCTCCAGCCGTCGCGCCCCACGCCCTCGGAATGGCGGCGCAGGCGCGAGATCACCCGGTTGATCGCGTCCTCGCCGACGATCCGGCCGTCCCAGCAGCTGGCGATCAGGTCGTCGCGGGTGACGATCTCGCCCCCGGCCCGGGCGAGCGCCACCAGCACCTGCATGACCCGGGGCTCCAGCACCTCGCGGCCATGGCGACCCACCACCTCGCGGGTGGCCGGCCGCACGTCCACCGCGCCCAGGCGGAACGGCCGCTCCCGCGCCAGCTGGATCGGGGCTGCGGCCCTCAGGTCCTGGTCCGCCAAATCCACCGGCGCGTCCCCGCATTCAGTCGGCGCGAGCATGCGGCCCCCCACGGCGCCTCGCAAGTCCGACCCGCGATGCGGACATTGGCTTGGCGGCCGAAAGCTGGCACGTCTCGGCCTATTGCAACCACGCCAACCTTTTCAGAGACGCTCCATGCAGTTTGACGACGTCATCCTCGGTCGCCGCAGCATCCGCGGCTACAAGCCCGACCCGGTTCCCAGGGCCCTGATCGAGGAGATCATCGGCCTGGCCATGCGCGCGCCCTCGTCAATGAACACCCAGCCCTGGAACTTCTACGTCATCAGCGGCGAGCCCCTGGACAGGATCCGCGCCGGCAACACCGAGCGGATGGTGGCCGGCGTGCCCCAGTCGCGCGAGTTCCGCCAGGGCCAGGCCTTCGCCGGCCAGCACCGCGACCGCCAGGTGGGCGTGGCCAAGCAACTGTTCGCCGCCATGGGCATCGCCCGCGACGACAAGGAGATGCGCCAGGACTGGGTGCTGCGCGGCTTCCGCCAGTTCGACGCCCCGGTCTGCGTGATCGTCACCTATGACAAGGTGCTGGACGGCAGCGACGACACCCCCTTCGACTGCGGCGCCGTCACCACCGCCCTGGTCAACGCCGCCTGGTCGCGCGGCCTGGGCGCGGTGATCAACAGCCAGGGCATCATGCAGTCGCCCGTGGTGCGCGAGCACGCCGGCATCGCCGACGACCAGGTGATCATGAAGAGCGTCGCGCTCGGCTGGCCCGACGACGACTTCCCCGCCAACGCCGTGGTCTCCGAGCGCAAGGCGGTGGCCGAGGCCACGGTCTTCGTCGGCTTCGACGACTAGCCGCCGCGCCCCAGGCCGCTAGGCCTTGTCCTGCGCCAGGGTGTAGGCGACGACCGCGTTCGCGTGCCCGTGACCCATGCCATGCTCGGTCTTGAGCATGGCCACCAGTTCCATGTGTTTGGCCGGGCCGTGCTTGCGCACCAGGTCCTGCCACTCGGCGATCGGGCGGCCGTAGGTCTTCTCGATGGAGGGGAAGTACGAGGCTGGTCCCTTGACCCGTTCGTCCGTCATGGCGCGCCGGCCTCCAGCTTCTGGGCGACCTCCCACACGTGCCCCGACGGATCGGCGAAGGCCGCGGTTCGCCGGCCCCAGGGGCGATCGACGGGCCCGTTGCGCAGGGTGACACCGGCCTTGACCAGCATGTGGCAATAGAGGTCGCAGTCGTCGACCAGCAGCGTCAGCAGGCTGCTGACCCCGGCGCCGGCGCCCCGCGACGCGCCGGGCGTGACCAGTTCGTCGGCCTGCGACAGGGCCAGCACGTTGATCATCACCCCGCCGAACTCGAACACCGCCGAGACCTCGTCCTCATAGACCAGCGGCAGGCCCAGGACCGAAAGGTAGAACGCCCGCGTCTCGGGGAACGCCTCGGCGAACAGGGTCACGGTCTCGAAGGTTGGTTTCGCGCACATCGCTATCTCCTCACCGCCAGGTTAGGCGCCCCGATAGATCTGCGCCACCGCGCCGCCTGAAAAGGCTTTCGAGCTCACCAGCCTGAGCGGCGCATGTTCGGCCAGGTCGCAGAACAGCGGCAAGCCCTGGCCCAGCGCGACAGGCGCCACGATCAGGACGAACTGGTCGACCAGGCCCCGGGCGACCAGGCTGCGCGCGAAACTCACCCCGCCATGGGCGATGATCGGCTTGCCGTCCTGGGCCTTCAGCCGCGCGATCTCCTGGGCGAGGTCGCCGCCGGCCACATGGGCCTGCGACCAGCTCTCCGCGCCGGGCTGCAGCGCCGCGAGCTCGCCGCCGTGCCCCTGGACGCGGGCGGCGTCGAGCGCCGCCGCCGTGCTCACCTTGCTCAGGATCGCGCGGCCCTGGCGCGAGAAGACGGCCTTGGGGATCTGGTTCATCGGGGCGGCGAACACGTCGGTGGAGGTCTGCCAGTAGTTGGCCATGCCCTCGAAGCTGCGGCTGCCCATGATGTGCAGGCTGGCGTTCCAGATCGTCTCCACGCCCCAGGCCTTGGCCTCCTCATCGGCGCCGAACATCCATCGGTTCACGCCATCCACGTCGCTTACGAAACCGTCGACCGACATGGCCATTTTCAGGATCAGGTCTCTCACGGCTTACCCCTCGGTGCGGTCCTGGTCTGAGGACGGGCCAGGTCGGGCCATGCCGACACGCCGCGCGTACTTTTTTCGCCGCCCGCCTCAACCTTCGTCCACGCCCGGCCCGCTGATCACCTCTCCGTCGCCGAAGTTCTGGACGAACACATTGATCTTCGGCGGTCCCGAGGCCTTGGTGTCCTCGCCCCACACCTTGGGCGCCAGCCGCGCGGCCCGCCAGCGGATCACGTCGAACTGCAGCCGCGCCACCGGCACGGTCGCCGGCGCCGCCGCCTTGGCGATGGTCCAGGCCTCGTCGGCCAGCAGCTCGGCCTGCACGCCGCGCGCCTGCACATACATGTCGCTGAAATCGGGATGGACCCGCAGCCATTCATAGACAGTCCCAGCCGCCGGCATGCCGGACCGGGCGCAGATGTCGACCATGCTCTCGCCGTCCGCCAGCGCCTGGCAGATCGCCTCGCCGACCGCCACGCTGTAGAGGTCGCTGCGCCCCCAGTCATGCTTGCGCCGCGCCTTGCGCGCCTCGATCATCGCCAGATGCGCGCTCGCCGCCGCCGCCCGCGCCTGGCTCCGCGCCGAGCGCCGCTGCTCGGCGAAGTCGGGGTTCTCGCCCAGCCACTTGTGGATGGTCGCCGCCGCCGGCATGGCCGGGTCTCGCCCGATGGCGCGAATGCTTTCCCCCGCCGCCACCCGCCGCACGATCTCCGCCCCCAGCTCAGGCGAATATCCGGCGACGCGAGCGGGCAGGGCGGTCATCGGCGACTCCGGTCAGCCGCCTCATGGCGGCAGTGGAGTGTGCCAGATAACGGTGGAATGTAAAGAACAAACAAGGAACAACTTCAACCTGACGTCTTCATCGCCCGTCCCAGAAATGCGCCTTAGACGGCGCGCCCGGTTCGACGGCATAACAGCGCCATGTCGGTGTCGTTCGAGGGATTCCCCCGCACGCTTCAGCGCGGCGCCTTGCGCGCGGGGCGCTGGTTCGTGGCGGCCGACGGGCTCCAGGCCCTGCTGTGCTTCGCCACCGACATCCTCGACGCCGACGAACGGATCGCCGTGGTGTTCGGCACGCCGGGCCTCGACAAGATCGAGGTGGTGACGGTCCCGATCTCGGCCCTGCGCGAACCCTTCGGCACGGTGGAGGACGAGGTGGTCTTCGCCCCAGGTCAGACCGAGGGCCTGCCCATGCTGGTCGCGCCCCTGCGCCGCACGGTCCGCCACGGCGCCCTGCTGCGCTTGGCCAGCGGGGACCTCGGCGTCGGCCTGGTGCCAAAGATCTCCGGCAAGCTGATGATCGTCTCGCTCACCAGCGGCCAGCAGGCCGACCGCTACGACCTGGTGTTCGACCGCTGGTCGCTGGCCCTCCGCCGTCGCGACGCCGAGACCCGGCTTGGCTACTTCAAGCCTCATCGGCCGTAAGAAGGGGGCGCGACCTCGCCGCAAAGCCAGGAACCGCCTTCGAAATCGGAAGAATTCGGGGACACCATGCGAATTTCTTCAACCCGATCTCATCCGACCTTCCCGCGATAATCCGAGACTCCCGCACCCCAACACCGCCACCATGGGCCACCACCCACCTCGGCCCCCATCCATGTCCCTCCGCGCCCGCATCCACGAGCAACTCGACCCACGCGCACACCGCGCGCGGGGCCTCTCCCTCGCGAACTCGATCCTCGTCATCCTGATCCTGGTCGCCACGGCGCTGGCCATCATCGAGACCGAGCAGACCATCGCCGACGTCTACGGCCACATCTTCGTCGCCGCCGAGATCGCGCTCGGTCTGATGTTCAGCCTCGAATACGCCCTGCGCCTCTGGACCGCGCCGGAGCGTGACCCCGTCGC
The DNA here is from genome assembly GCF_031412415.1 of Phenylobacterium sp. Classification (GTDB taxonomy): domain Bacteria; phylum Pseudomonadota; class Alphaproteobacteria; order Caulobacterales; family Caulobacteraceae; genus Phenylobacterium. The sequence continues at coordinate 3,432 of NZ_JANOCX010000063.1, read as the reverse complement.
CCATCCGTGGCGCGAGCGGCTGCGCTTCGTCCTGTCCCCATCCGCCATCACCGACCTGATCGCCATCATCGCCTCGCTGGCCGTGGTGGGCGGGTCCAGCGCCCTGCTGCTGCGCCTGGTCCGGGTGGGGCGCATCCTGCGCCTGGCCAAGCTGGGGCGCATGTCGCGGGCCTTCGACTACATGGTCGAGGCCATCACCCTGCGCCGCGAAGAGCTGCTGCTCAGCCTGGCCGCCGGCTTCTTCCTGATGATCGCCGCGGCCACCGCCCTCTACCTGGCCGAGGGCGCCATCCAGCCCGACAAGTTCGGCAGCATTCCGCGCGCGCTCTGGTGGTCGGTCGCCACCATGACCACCATCGGCTACGGCGACGTCTATCCCGTGACCCTGCTGGGCAAGGTGCTAGCCGCCGTCACCGCCATCTTCAGCATCGGCTTCATCGCCATGCCCACTGGCATCCTGGCGGCCTCCTTCAGTGACGCCATGCAGCGCCACCGCCAGGCGCTGGAGGTCACGCCCGAGGACGGAGGCGACGCGCGCTGAGGCCGCGACCCGCCTGCGATCCGAATTCTAAGATGGACATTCTAAAACAGTCGTCCTAATATCCCACCTATGGGACGCACCCGCACCTTCGACGAAGCCGCCGTGCTGGACGGCGCCATGATGACCTTCCGTGAGCATGGCTTCGCCGGCGCCTCCGTCCGCGACCTGGAGCGCGCCACGGGCTTAAGCGCCGGCAGCCTCTACAACGCCTTTGGCGACAAGGAGGGGCTCTACCGCGCCGCCTTCGGCCACTATTTCCGGCTGGTCATCGAGCCGCGCCTGGGCGCCGCCGTCACCCTGGACGAGGTTGAGGCGGCCTATCTCGGCCTCTTCGAACCGCCCATGACCGACGGCTTCGGCTGCCTGGTCATCAACGGCGTCATCGAGTTCGGCGGGCAGGGGAGCGCGCCGGCCGCCGACCTGATCGCCCGCGGCCTCGATATCGTCGATCAATCCCTTGAGCGGGTCCTGGCCCACGAGCTGGGGCCGGCCGCCGGCCACGCCGCGCGGCGGCTGGCGTTGATCTATCAGGGTCTGCTGGTGGTCTCGCGTTCCGGCCGGCCCATCGCCCCCTATCGCCCCGCCGTCATTGAAGAGTTCGACCGCCTGCGCGCCCTGCGGCCCACGACAACAAAGCCCTGAGAGGAAGCCACCATGCTGACCGCCATCAACCTGCCCGACCGCCCGCCGCATCCGGCCTACAGCGCCGCCGTCGAGGCCAAGGGCGCCGCGCGCACCCTCTACATCTCCGGCCAGGTGGGCGCCGCCGCCGACGGCTCGGTCCCCGCCGGCGTGGGCGACCAGGGCAAGCAGGCCATCGCCAATCTCAACGCCGTCCTGGCGGCCGCGGGCATGACCAACGCCAACATCGCCAAGCTGACCATCTACCTGACCGACGCGGCCCAAATGGGCGACTTCTACGGCGCGGCGTTCGCGACCCTACCGTCGCCCCCGCCCGCCACCACCCTGCTGGTGGTCAAGGCCCTGGCCGATCCGGCCCTCTTGGTGGAGATCGAAGCCATCGCGGTCGGCTAGGGACAGATGCTTCCCCTCCGGGTGAGGGGGGCTTCGGCTCGTTGGATCAGGTCGCGACGGGCGCCGCGTTGGCGCTGGTGAACAGGATCGTCACCTCGGCGCCTTCGCCCGGCGCCGAGACCACGTTGATCGAAGCCTTGGCGTTCTGCAGCAGCGAGCGGACGATCAGCGACGACAGCTTTCCGGGCTTGGGCCAGGAAACGCCCTCGGGCAGGCCCACCCCGTCGTCGGCCACCACCACCCGGCAGCCCGAGGCCTCGGAGACGCAGCGCAGGGTGATGACGCCGCCGTCGCGGCCCTCGAAGGCGTGCTTCAGCGCGTTGGTCAGCAGTTCGTTGACCACCAATCCGGTCGGCATGGCCACGTCGATGGAGACCGGCCAGGTGTCCACCTGCATGTCCAGGCGGATGCCCTCCACGGCGTGGGCGCGCATGACGGCCGAAGCGATCTCGCTCAGATAGACGCCGAGGTCGACGGCGTCGTCCGAGCCGCCGTCCCCCAACGAATTGTACAGCAGGCCCAGCGCCTCCACCCGTCCGGCCAGGCGGTCGAAGCCGTCCCCGGTCGTCCGGTCGGCGACGCTCTTGGCCTCCACCCGGATCAGGGCGGTGATCATCTGCAGATTGTTCTTCACCCGGTGCTGCAGCTCGCGGAGCTGGGTGTCCTTTTCCCGCACCTTGTCCTGCAACTCATCCAGCACCGAGGGTCCGGCGCCGGACTCGACCAGCGCCACCAGGCGGAAGACCGGCGCGCCGCCGTCGTCCTCGATGATGTTGGACCAGGCGTCCACGATCAGGGGCTCGCCCTCGCCGGGCAGGGCGTAGGTCCCGATATAGTCGCGCTCGGCGCCAACGGCTTCGCCCAGCCGAGTTTCGCCGCTGACGGCGTCGCCGGGCAGGTCGGTCCAGGCCCCGCCCACGATGGCGTCTTCGGCCTGTCCGGTCAGGCGTTGGAACTCCAGGTTGGCGTAGACGATCCGATCGCCCGCGCTCATCTCCGAGACCGCCACCGCGACCGGAATCTGATCCAGGAACTGCTTGAACCGGTCGTTGCCCAGCGCTTCGGCGAGGTCGGGGTTCTCCATCAGGCGCTCGACGCCCTCGGAGGAGTGATTGTCCGTCATATGGCTCCCGCCTGGCGCGAAGCCCCCGCACTGAACCGACCCTTAGCGGCTTTCTGCCTGCCGCGCCATTTAAGGCCGGGCCCGCGACCTCATGTCTTGGGCGGCGGCGCCTGCAACAGCTCGATCACATAGCCGTCCAGGTCCTTGCCCAGCCCGACCATGGCGCCGCCCAGGCTGGCCTGCGGCGCGGGATCCAAGGTCATCCGGCCGCCGGCGTCCTTGATGCGCTGGGCCACCGCCTTCGGGTCGGTGACGTAGAACACCAGCTTCACGGGCACGTTGGCGTAGTTCCGCTCCGAGCCATCGGTCCAGTGCATCAGCACCACCGCCGTGCGGCCCTCGTGGGCCAGGACGATCTCGTCCATGTAGGGCAGCTTGAAGGTCTGGATTTCCTTGAGGCCGAGGGCGGCCTTGTAGAACGCCGCCGAGGCGGCCAGGTCGCTGACCCCGATGCCGGTGGCGCCGAGGAAGTCGAGAGAACGGGGCATGGGATGTCCGCGAAATTGAGGTCTGAAGAACGGCGGTCAGCATAGGGTCGGGAACGGATCGCGACAGCCCGGCTTCTGATGAGGACGCCTGCGCAGCGCCTCAAGGAGCCAGCCATGTCATCTGTGAAGTACGAGATCGTCGAGCACGACGGAGGCTGGGCCTACCGGATGGACGGGACCTATTCCGAAACCTTCGCCAGCCATGACGCCGCGGCCAAGGCGGCTCACCGCGTCGCGACCGAGCA
>NZ_JANOCX010000062.1:0-11526 GCF_031412415.1 Phenylobacterium sp. | reverse complement strand
CAGTAGCCGCCCGATGGGGTTGGAATAGGTGTCCTGCCATCCCCCCACCAGGTAGGTGGGGACCTGGATGGCGTCCCAGTCCAGCGCCACCGAGCCGCGCCGCCAATAGTCGTCGAAGGTCTGGTGACGCAGCCAGGTCTCCATGATCGGCGGTGTCGCGGCCAGGCGTTCGCGCCACATCGCCTCCCACCCGGGCCCGACGACGGCGGGGTCCGGCGGACCGGCCATCACGGTCTTGAAGCCGATCCCCCATTGCAGATTGGTGTGGGCCACGGCGCCGCCGACATAGTGGGCGTCGTCGGTGTAGCGGTTGTCGGAACAGCCCAGCGCCATGATCGCCTTCAGGGCCGGCGGCCGCAGGGCGGCGATCTGCAGGCTGTTGATCCCGCCCCAGGAAATGCCGCGCATCCCCACCGCGCCCGAGCACCAAGGCTGCCTGGCGATCCACCCGATCGCCTCGACGCCGTCGGTCAGCTCCGGCAGATCATACTCATCGACCATCACCCCCTCGGAATCGCCCGAGCCGCGGACGTCGATGCGGACATAGGCGATGCCGTGGCTCGCCAATTGGTGACCCCAGGCCGTGTCATGACCGCGATAACCGTCGCGCTTGCGATAGGGGATGTACTCCAGGACCGCCGGGACAGGCGCCGCCCTCGCCGTCTCGGGAAGGAACAGGCGCGCCGAAAGGCGCACCCCGTCGGCCATGGGAACGGGCTCGTGTTCGATGACCTCCACCCCGCCTGCGGCCGGGAGCGCCCAGGTCGCGGCCGAGGCCCCAGATGCGGCGAACGGCAGGGCGACGGCGCCTTTCAGAAGTGTCCGACGCGCGATGGTCATCTGGCCTCGTGGTGCTTGCCGCTGGCCCGGATGCTCGCTCAAGCCGCGAAGAACTGAACCGGCCAAAATAGTCATAGGCCAATGGCCTATGGTCAAGCCAACCGCCGGATCGGCGCCGGTCGCGAAACAGAGTCCGAGCGAGGCCGGTTGGGCTCGCTTCTCCATCTTCCGGGCAGGGCCTGGATCAGAGCCGTGATCCAACAACTCGCGGCTCTTCGGCCGCGGGCGGTGCGCGGAAGCTTGCTGGTGGGCCCGGTAGGACTCGAACCTACAACCAGACCGTTATGAGCGGTCGGCTCTAACCATTGAGCTACAGGCCCCTGCAGCGACGGACTGCGGGGTTACCATGGCCTGCACACGCCTTAAAGCCGCCGTTCACGTTGGCTCTGTCAGAAGCGGAACCGTCAAGGTCGGCTCGCCGTTAGGTGGAGGGTCGGCCATGGCGAAGCTCGATCCTGTTCACCATCGGAGACCCCCATGAAAACCCTCGTCCGCGCCGGCGCCCTGGCCCTGTTGCTCGCGACCGCCGCGGCCGCGCCCGCCGCCCTGGCCCAAACTCAACCGGCAGGAGCCGCGTCGATGTTCAACGCCACCACCCTCAACCTCTCGGCCTATGGCGAGACCCGCGTCGCGCCGGACAAGGCCACGATCAACCTGGGCGTGGTGACGGAAGCCCCCACCGCGGCCGGCGCCCTGTCGGCCAACGCCGAGCAGATGAACAGCGTGATCGCGGCCCTGCGTAAGGCCGGGATCGCCGAGAAGGACATCCAGACCTCTGGCCTGAACCTGTCGCCGCAGTACGACTATGTGCAGAACGAGCCGCCGAAGCTGCGCGGCTATCAGGCTTCCAACCAGGTGACGGTCACCGTCAACGACTTGGCCAAGCTGGGCGCGGCCGTCGACGCCACGGTGAAGGCCGGCGCCAACCAGGTGAATGGCATCTCCTTCGGCCTGAAGGACCCGTCGTCGGCTGAGAACGCCGCACGCCTTGACGCCGTCAAGGCGCTATCGGCCAAGGCGGCGCTGTATGCCCAGGCCACCGGCCACCGGATCAGTCGCCTGGTCTCGCTGAGCGAAGGCGGCGGCTACAATCCTCAGCCGCCCGTGCCGATGATGGCCTATGCGCGCATGGACAAGGCCGAGAGCGGCGGCACGACGATCGCGGGCGGCGAGTTGTCGGTGCGCATCGACGTCACCGGTCTTTATGAAATGACCCGCTAGTCCGCGACGGGCGGCCGGTGCTTGCGCCGGCCGCCTCGACCGGCGAGGCTCCCTGCGCCGGGAGGGGCGACATGGATCCGTTCGAACAGGCCTGGAGCCACCTATCCGTCCGGCGCGACGGCGCTGTGGCGGTGGTGACGCTGAACCGGCCGCAGGCGCGCAACGCGCTCAACACCGCCCTGATGGAAGACCTCACCGCCTTCGCCCGCGCGATCCGACGCCGCAGCGACATCACCGTGGTGATTCTGACCGGCGGCGAGCACTTTTTCTCGGCCGGCGCCGATCTCGCCGCCCAGGGCGAGCGACGCAAGCCCACCCTGCTGGAGACCCGCCAGGCGGTGATGGCTGGGCCCGACATGTGCGAAGCCTGGGAGGAGATCGAGGCGGTCACCATCGCCGCTCTCGAGGGCTACTGCATCGGGGGCGGCTGCGCCCTGGCCGTCGCCTGCGATTTCCGGATCATGGGTGAGAGCGCCAGCATGCGCCTGCCCGAGGTGCCGCTGGGCATCAATATGAGTTGGCGCAGCCTGCCCAGGATCGCGGCCCTGGTGGGTCCGGCGCGCGCCAAGCGGTTCGTGATGTTCGGCGAGGCCGCCACGGCCGCGACGTGCCTGGACTGGGGCTTCTGCGACGAGATGGTCACAGACGGGCAAGCACTGGCGGCGGCTCAGGCCTGGGCCGCCAAGCTCGCGGCGCTGCCGCCCCTGCCCGTGCGCATGACCAAGGAGGCCATCGACGCGGTGACCAAGGCCGGTCATCACGCCGCAACCTTCATGGACCGCGACCAGTACCTGCTGACCAGCCGCACCTCGGACTTTCAGGAAGGCGTGACGGCTTTCTTCGAGAAGCGGCCGCCGAAGTTCACCGGCGACTAGAGCCCGGCGGCCTTGAAGGCCGCCTTCAGCTTGTCGGCGATGACCACGCCGGGCGGGATCTGCTCGCCCTCCATCACCGCGGCATAGACCATGTCCGTGCCCTCGATCGGCCCCGACGACCAGGCCACCAGGCGCGAGCCGTCGGCGATGCTGGGGCAACTCGCCGTCGCGGGGGTCTTGTTGGCGAGCGCCATGGTCAGCCGCTCGTCCGGGGTCTGGGCGAGCCCGCCGGCGCAAGCCGGCAGCTTGCGGCCGCAGACCACGTTGGACCCGAAGCGGTAGACGGTCTTTCCGCCCTGGGCGATCAACACGCAGGTGCCCGGATCGCCGACGGCCTTGCCGACCGCCTCATCCAGCACAGCCTTGTCGACACCCGCCGGAGCGCCAGGGGCGCAGGACGAGGCGAGGAGCGCCGCGAGCACCAGGCCGGCGGCGCGCGCCATCATGCGGCCAGCTTGACGTGGTTGCCGTCGTCCAACAGCACGACGGTCGGCGAATAGTTGCGGGCTTCCTCGGCGGGCAACATGCCGTAGGTGACCACGATGACCTTGTCGCCCTTTTGCACCAGTCGCGCGGCCGCGCCGTTCACGCCGATCACCTTCGAACCGCGGGGCGCCTCGATGGCGTAGGTCGTGAAGCGCGCGCCAGTGGTGATGTTCAGCACATCGACCTGCTCGTGCGGCAGTATGCCAGAGGCGTCCAGCAACTCGCGGTCGATGGCGATGGAACCTTCGTACTCGAGGTCGGCCTGGGTCACCGTCGCGCGGTGCAGCTTGGCCTTCATCAGGGTCACCAGCATGGGCGGTCCTTCAACGTGCAGCGCACAAATCCCTCGAAGCGAAGGGCCAGCGGATATAGACGCGAAAGGAGGGCTGTTCAATTGCTGCGCGGCAACAAAGGTGACGTTACGTCAATGTGACACGCCCGGAACGCGCGCCGGCGCCGCCACCGAATTCTCCAGGTTTATCGGCGGGATAGGGCGTGGCCGACCGCACCCTGCGTTGAACCTGGGGCCGCTGACATTCGTGTGAGGTCAGCGCGACTGCTCGCGCAGGAAGACCGACATGTCCTCCAGCAGCGGCGCCTTGCCGCGGAAGGGGCGCGAGACCGCCATCATGATCTCGGTGTGGCCGATGCCGGGATAGTGGCGCTCTTCGACCGTGGCGCCGGCTTGCCGCAGCGCGCTGGCTAGCCGCGTCGTGTTGCGCGGGTAGACCACCGTGTCGGCGTCGCCTGTGGCCAGGAACATGGCCGGCGCATCGGCGCGGGCGAAGGTCATGGGTTGGGTCGCGCTCAGATCCATCCACTGGCCGAAGACGTTCGTCGTCTCACGGCCTTGGAGCGGCAGGAAGTCGTAGGGGCCCGCCAGGCCGGCCACGGCCTTGACCACACCGGGATCGACCCCGGCCGCCTTGAGATAGCGTCCGTCCAGACCCAGCATGACGGCGTTGTAGGCGCCCGCGGAATGGCCGATCAGCACGACCCGGCTCGGGTCGCCGCCATAGGCAGGTCCATGCTCCACCGCCCAGCGCACCGCCTGGGCGCCGTCGTTGAGGAACTCGGGAAACCGGACGTTCGGATAGAGGCGGTAGTCGGGCAGCACCACCACGAAGCCCTTGGCCGCCAGCGCGCGGGCCGTCCAGCCGTAGTCCTGCTTGCGCCCGCTCTCCCACGAGCCGCCGTAGAAGAACACCGCGATAGGGCGCGCCCCGTCGATGCGCCGTGGGGCGTAGACGTCCAGCCTCTGGCGCGGCGCTGGGCCGTAGGTCTGGTTGACCGCGCTGCGCAGGGCCGGGTCAGTGGGCGTGAAGGTGTTGAACAGGCTGAGCGGCGTGCAGGCCGCACCCATCGTGGCGGCGAGCGCCATCAGGCCCAGGCGCGCGGCCTGGCGCAACGAGCGGCGCGGAACGGAAGGCGGCATGTCCATCAGCTATCGACGATCCCAGGCCCGCGCAACCGCGGGCGGTGAGCCCTATACGCGGATTCCGGCCGATCCGGATGCGTCGGGCGGCGACGAACTCGGGCTTGACGCGCCTAGGGTCACCCGGCGCAAATCCTGCCCAAGGCCGAGCCCAGGGCGGCGACGGCGAGACATTCGGGAGCGATGAGATGGACGGCGATCAGGCTTTGGGCGGCTTCTCCTCGCAAGGCCTGGCGGCCATACCGGCCAGCCTGCAGCCGGTGGTCGAGGCCGGCGATCTCTCGGGCTTCGTCACGCTGTTGTGGCGCAAGGGCGAGGTGGCTCAGGTGAACACACTGGGTCTGCGAGATGTCGAGGCCGGCCTGCCCATGACCCGCGACACCCTGTTCCGCATCGCGTCGATGACCAAGCCGATCACCTCGGTGGCGGCGCTGATGCTGATGGAGGAAGGCAAGCTCAAGTTGGACGACCCGGTGACCAAGTGGCTGCCCGAGTTCGCCGACATGAAGGTGCTCGTCTCGCCGACAGGTCCCCTGGACGCCACCGTGCCTGCCGCGCGCGACATCACGGTCGACGACCTGATGACCCACCGCTCGGGACTGGCCTACGGCTTCACCTCGATCGGACCCATCGCCCAGGCCCATGAGGACGCCCTGGGTCCGCCGCTGGGCGGACCGCACGGCCCCGATGAATGGCTGAAGCGACTGGGCGGCCTGCCGCTGTCGTTCCAGCCGGGCGAGCGGTTCCACTACAGCCACGCGACCGACGTCCTGGGCTTCCTGGTCGGCCGGATCGCGGGGACGACCTATCGCGACTTCATCATCGAACGGATCCTGAAGCCGCTCGGCATGAGCGACACCGACTTCTGGTGCCCGCCCGAGAAGCGCGACCGGATGGCGAAGCTCTATCGGATCAATCCGGACACCGACAAGCTGCAGGACGTCTCATTCCCGCACCTGGACGGTCCGCCCGCCTTCTGCGCCGGCGGCGGCGGCCTGATCTCGACCGCCGACGACTATATCCAGTTCGCCCGCATGATGCTGAACGGCGGCGAGCTAGATGGGAAACGCTATCTCAAGCGTGAGACGGTCGAGCTGATGCGCGAGAACCGGCTCACCGCCGAACAGCGCCAAGTCCCGTTCATGGGCATACCGTTCTGGCTGGGCCAGGGCTTTGGCCTTGGCCTGTCGGTGATCACCGATCCGGAGAAGCAGGCCTGGATGGGCGCGGGCTCTGAGGGCTCGTTCGGCTGGCCGGGCGCCTTCGGCACCTGGTGGCAGGCCGACCCGGTCGAGGACATGGTGATGATCTATCTGATCCAGAACTCGATGCCGCTCGGTCCGGAGGCGGCGTCGCAATTGGCCACGGGTCAGCGCATGGGCGGTCGCGCCGCGCTTCCGGTATTCCAGAAACTGACCTACGCCGCGCTAGGCAGGCCGCTCTAGGGCTGGCGAGGCGCCACGCACATCGCGCGGCCTTCATAGAGGTCGCCGATGATGCTGCCGTCACGGGACGCGAGCCGGCGAGCCTTCTCGTAGGCCGCCGATTCCGCGGGCGCCGCCTGACCTTCGCCGCAGACCGGGGCGTCGACCCGCATGCCGCGCGGGCACGAGCAGAAGTCTTCGCGCTTATCCAACCGACTGCCCGGCACCTTGCAGACCACGGGCAAGCTCTGGCCGCCCACGTCGAGGCAGAGTGTGGTCTCGGTCGGCGGGTTCGAGGACATCGAGCCCTGCGCCAGGGCAAGGCCCGAACTTGCCGCCAGCGCGGCGGCGGCGGTGAGGAAGGTGCGGATCATGAGACGGCCTCCAGAAGACACGCGGACATAAGGCGCTCAAAGCGTGGCGCATTTCGGGCCGCCCCCGCTATCAGATTCACCATGTCTCCCAGCGAAGGCTTAACCGCGCGCGGTCCATGGTGGCGGTTGGGAGGGCCCGACATGGATCCGATTGCGACCGCTCAGTACGGAATGCTCGCCGCCAGCCGCCGGTTCGAGGCCTCGGCCTTTCGCGTGGCGCAGATGGGCGACCCCAGCTCCACCGTGGATCTCGGCCACGAGGTGGTCGAACAGGTCACCGCCAAGAACGAGTTCTCGGCCAACGCCGCCGTCATGCGGACCGCCGACGACATGCTGGGCGACCTCCTCGACATCATCGCCTAGCGCCCGGCGCCTTTGACATCGTGCTCCAGGCCCGGTAGCCGCCGGGCATGGCTCTACGCTCGCTGTTCGTCACCCAGGTCTACGAAGCCTCGCTTGCGGGCCAGCGCGACTTCGACGTCTTCAACGCCGAGCTTGAAGACGCCTGCCGCATGCTGGCGGATGAGGACATGGCCGGCCGCGCCTGGTGCAAGCAGAACGCCTATGGCGGCTACACCTCCTACGCCTCGCTGAACGACCTGCCGACCCGCGCCAGCGTGTTCGGCGACCTGAAGCGCAGGCTGGACAAACATGCCGCCGCCTTCGCCAAGGACCTGGAACTCGACCTGGGCGACCGGCGGCTGAAGCTCGACAGCCTGTGGGTCAATGTCCTGAAGCCCGGCGCGGCCCATTCGGGGCACATCCACCCGCACAGCGTCATCTCCGGCACGATTTATGTGGCCACGCCCCCCGGGGCGAGTGCGCTCAAGCTGGAAGACCCTCGCCTGCCCTTGATGATGGCCGCGCCGCCGCGATTGGCCCAGGCCTCCGAACCGGCCCGCAGCTTCGTCTATCTCCAGCCCCAGGCCGGCACGATCCTGATGTGGGAGAGCTGGCTGCGCCACGAGGTTCCCGCCAACGCCGCGAAGCGCGAGCGGATTTCCGTAAGTTTCAACTACGGCTGGCGCTAGGTTGACGCCATGGCCGAGCCTCAAGCCCCCCTCCCCGCCCCCGCCGACCTCGCGCCGCTGACAGCCCGCGCCGTCGTTCTTGGCGAACGCATCGACACGGCGGGACTGGAGCGCCGCGACGCCATCTCCACGGCCCCCCTGTCCTTCCGGGTCGCTGACGGCCTGGTGGTGGTGTTCCGCTACGGCGTGGTGGTGATGATCGGCCTCGATCCCCTCGCCGAGGACGAGGTGCTACGTGGGGTGGCCCCGCGGGTCCTGGGCGCGGTCAGTCGACGTGAGGAGGAGACTATCCGCCTGGCCGCGCGCGACGACCAGGACGAGGGCGTCCAGCCCGATGGCGTCATCAGGATCGGAGCGCTGTCGCCAGACAAGCTGCTGGTGGTGGCCGACGCCGTGGCCAAGAGCGCCGCGCTGGCCAGCGATGAACGCCAGGTGGCCGAGGTGTTCGACACCATCGAACCCTGGGCGCGCCGCTTGGCGGAGAGCGGGCGCAGCCCGGGAGGGCGACGTGACATGATCCGCCTGATCGGCTCGGCGCTGTTGGTGCAGCATCGGGTCGCCGAGCGGGTCGCGGTGCGCGAGAAGCCCGACATTCTCTGGGACAGGCCCGATCTCGAGCGGCTCTACGCCCGCCTGGAGGACGAGTACGAACTCGTGGAGCGCGCCGAGACTCTGGGCCACAAGCTGGAACTGATTGGTGAAACCGTCACCGTCATGACCGACCTGATCGACACCCAGCGATCCCTGCGGCTCGAAGCCATAATCGTCGGACTGATTCTCTTCGAGATCATCATCACGCTCAGCCAGATGATGACCGGCGCAGCGCACTAGCGCCTGGCGCAGGCGCCGCGCTGGTATTCCTTGTTGCGCAGGAACGCATACGCCTTGCCGTTGAAGCGGTTGATCGGAAAGCAGAACCCCGGGCCGCCGATCTCCACGTCCTGCCAACCGCCAACGCCACGCGTAGGCAGATAGGTCGGGATGCCCTGGTTCTGATCGATGATCTTCCAGGCCCCCGTCGGCCCCTTCTGCAGCATCCAGTAGCCCTGCTCGGCCCCGCCGTAACAAAAGACGCCCGTGCCGGTGACAACGATCTCCGGCTTCCCATCGCCGTTCAGGTCCTTGACGTTGGTCGGCTCGATGAAAGCGTCGCAGGACGCGCCGCTTTCCTTGTCGACGAACTTTCCGCCAGTCACCTTGATCGCCGCGGCCTTGTCGGCCGCCGTCACCTGCGCCTGCGCGCCCGCCGCCCAAGCGACCGCCAAGGACGCCGCGACAATCCCAAGTCCCAAACGACGCGCCATGATCGCCCCCAAGCTTCGCCTGGGAGAAGGTTAACGCCGCTATTCGTCGGTTGTCACGGCCGCCGCGTGAAGAGTTCGCCGAAGAAATCGCCCTTGTTCCAGGCCGGCTTCTGGTCGGCGTCGGCGATCTCGCGCACGATCTCATAGTTCAGACGCGCGAACTTGGCGCCCACAGCATAGTCGATGGGCAGGGCCAGGTCGTCGCTGGGCTTGTGATAGTTGTCGCGCAGGAAACCGGTGAAGGCCGCCTGGCCGCCGTTTTCGAACCCGGTCATCAGGAAGACCGACGGCACGCCGGCCTCCACGAACCGGAAGTGATCGCTGCGGGTGAACAGGCCCTCGTCCGGCAGGGGATCGGGCGACAGCTTCACCCCCATCCGCGCCCCGGCCCGGCTCACCGCCGCCCCCAAGCTCGACCGCTCCGCTCCGAACGCCACGACGTCGATGAAGTCGTAGGTGAGGATCGGCATGTCCAGATTGACGTTCGCGACGATCGGCAGCCGGGTCGTGGGATTGAGGGCGAAGTATTCCGAACCGACCAAGCCCTTTTCCTCCGCCGTGTTCAGCAAGAACAACAGCGTGCGCTTGGGCGCCTGAGCGCCGACGAACGCGCGCGCCACTTCAAGGGTGGTCGCGACTCCTCCGGCGTTGTCCAGGGCGCCGTTGTTGATGGCGTCGCCCTTCACCGGATTGGCCGAGACCCCGATGTGGTCGAGGTGGGCCGACAGCACGATGACTTCGTTCTTCAACACGGGATCGGCGCCTTCGATCACCCCCACCACGTTGACGCTGTCCAGGCTCTTCAGCTCGGTGTTGATCGCGACGTCCAGGCGGTGCGGCAGCGCGAACCTGGGCGGCGCGCCGGTCTCGGCGGCCGCGTAGATCTCCGCCAGCGGCTTCGGCGCGCCATCGAACAGCTTGGCCGCGCCCTTCACGCTGATGCTGCCCAGTTCCGGCGTCGTGCCGGCGGGCGCGAACGGCGTGCCGGACGGCTCGCGCCAACTCATCCCCCAGGACTGCCACTGGCGCGCGGAGTTGGCGAAGGGTTGGCGTGCTTCGTCGCTGGGTGCGTTGACGCTGATGAAGCCGACGGCTCCACGCCTGGCGGCCTCCGCCCGTTTCGTGCGGCGGTTGGCGTAGTAGGCCCGCTCCTCGGTTTGGAAGGTCTTGGGCGCCCCAGCCAGGGCCACGACGATCTTGCCTCTCACATCGAGGCGGGCGTAGTCGTCGCGCTTGCCGGCAACGACCCCGTAGCCAACGAAGACCATCTGGGTATTCAGCGCCGTGGTCGCCGCCAGCGGATTGCGGCCGGGCAGATAATCCTCACCGAACACCAGGGGCGTCGTCTGCCCGCCCTTGGCGACGATGGAGAACCGGCCCTGGTCGGCCGAGCGGAAACCGCTCATCGGCACGGACTGGAAATAGGACCCATCGGCCGCGCCGGGCTTCACGCCCATCTGGGCGAGCTGCGAGGCGACGTAGTTGGCGGCGATGGCGTGCCCGACCGAGCCGGCCTCGCGGCCCTGCATCAGATCATCGGCCAGGAAGGCCACATGCGCCTTGATCCGGTCGGTGGAGCGATCCGGCTCCGCGCCGGACGCCGCGCTCGTCGCCAGGACAGCGGCGCTCACGCCGGCCACCACGCTTAAGAATTTCATGCAGATTTCCCACGTTGCCCCGGGGAGACTAACGGGAGGGCTAGGCCCAACGCACATTAAGTCGCTGTAAGAATTGCGGCCCGCCCCCCTACGAGGGTCGGGCCGCGAGATCCTAGCTGTCGAGGAAGCTACGCAGCTTTCGCGACCGCGAGGGGTGCTTCAGCTTGCGAAGCGCCTTGGCTTCGATCTGACGGATCCGTTCGCGGGTGACGCTGAACTGCTGGCCGACCTCTTCCAGGGTGTGGTCGGTGTTCATGCCGATGCCGAAACGCATGCGCAGGACGCGTTCCTCGCGCGGCGTCAACGACGCCAGCACGCGGGTGGTGGTCTCGCGCAGGTTCGACTGGATGGCCGCGTCGATGGGCAGGATCGCGTTCTTGTCCTCGATGAAATCGCCCAGGTGGCTGTCTTCCTCGTCCCCGATCGGGGTCTCGAGGCTGATCGGCTCCTTGGCGATCTTCAGCACCTTGCGCACCTTCTCCAGCGGCATGGCCAGCTTCTCGGCCAGCTCCTCCGGCGTCGGCTCGCGGCCGATCTCGTGCAGCATCTGTCGGCTGGTGCGGACGATCTTGTTGATCGTCTCGATCATGTGGACCGGGATGCGGATGGTGCGGGCCTGGTCGGCGATGGAGCGGGTGATCGCCTGCCGGATCCACCAGGTGGCGTAGGTGGAGAACTTGTAGCCCCGGCGGTACTCGAACTTGTCGACCGCCTTCATCAGGCCAATGTTGCCTTCCTGGATCAGGTCGCCGAACATCAGGCCGCGGTTGCGGTATTTCTTGGCGATATGCACCACCAGCCGCAGGTTGGCCCGGGTGAGCTCATCCTTCGCACGGCGCATCTCGCGCTCGCCGCGGCTGACCTCGCCATGCACCCGG
>NZ_JANOCX010000061.1:0-8379 GCF_031412415.1 Phenylobacterium sp. | reverse complement strand
ATCAAGGTCAGGGTCTTGCGCATAGGTGCAGCTCCACAAGCTTCAAGCGTTGCTACGAAAACGGCGAGCTGCGCCGGAGGTTCCGGAAGGGCTCATGGGTGCGCGTGAAGGTTAACCCACGGAAATATATCATGCTGCACTGCAATATAAGCTTGCGAATCGTGGCCAAGCCTGTCAGAAGCACATCAACTTCGCCGTAGCCTGCCACTCCACGTGTAATCGGACAGGCTCCAGTCACCGCGCCGCCAGCAAGAGCAGGGGCCCCGTGACGACGATGTCTGGGGGCGCAACCGCCCTCGTCACACGGGACTAGATTTCCTTTGCAATTCAAGATCAAGACGCCCGCCGATTGGCGCGCGTCCACATGCGCCGCTTTGATCGGCTGCGGTATTGGGCTCGCGCTGGGCGCGGCCTACATGGCCGGCGGCATGGCGCGCGCGACCACCGACCACGCCCGAGCCTCGCGCCTGGCGCAGGCGGCGGCCGGCGGTTTCTCGGAATCCGTGCTGCAGCGCGAAGCCGCCGCCCTGGATCCGGGCGTGCTGCGCATCGCCCGCCGCCACGACCCATTCACCATGACCGGCGAACTCGACCGCCAGAGCGCCGAACTGACCGCCCGCCTGGACGCGGTTCCGGCCAAGGCCGAGCCCATCAAGCTGCGCCCGGCCTTTACGCGCGCCGCCGCGCCGTTCCACATGGCCGGCGCGCTGGATTCGTCGCGTGAGCTGGAATGCCTGACCCAGGCGGTCTATTTCGAGGCTCGCGGCGAGACTCCGGACGGCCAGGCGGCCGTGGCCCAGGTGGTGTTGAACCGCGTGCGTCATCCCGCCTTCCCCAAGAGCGTCTGCAGCGTCGTCTATCAGGGCGCGGCCAAGCGCAGCGGCTGCCAGTTCAGCTTCGCCTGCGACGGCTCCATGCGTCGTGGCCGCGAGGCCGGCGCCTGGGATCGCGCCCAGCGCGTGGCGACAAAGGCCCTGTCCGGTTTCGTGATGGCCAGCGTCGGCGACGCCACCCACTTCCACACGACCCACGTGGCGCCCAACTGGGGCCCGCGCATGCTGCGCACCGCCCAGGTCGGCCTGCACGTCTTCTATCGCTTCGGCCGTGACGCGGGACGCACCTATGTCGCCGGCCGCAAGACGCCGGCGCCGGAACTGGCGTCCGACCAGACCTATGCGCGGTTCACCTCCGCGCCTGGGATCTCCGCGCCGGTCGAGATCGCGGGCGAGCTCCGCCTCTCCTCGGCTGTGAAGGTCGACCAGACCGCCGACGCCGCCGCCGAGACCACGAGCGTCCCTGCGCCGGTCAAGGCTGAGGCCGCCAAGGTCACGCCGACCAGCGCGCCGTCGCCCGCCAAGCCACAGACCGCGACGCCCTCCTAGGACCGAGCCGCCCGCCGCAGGGCTTGCGGCGGCTGACCGAAAGCGCGGAGGAAGGCCCGGCGCATACGCTCCGGATCCCCGAAGCCGGAGCTTTCGGCCACCTGGTCGATAGGCTCCGACGAACCTTCCACCCGTTCGCGAGCGGTCTCCAGTCGCAGCCGCTCGACGGCCTTGGCCGGGGTCAGGCCGGTCTCGGCGGCGAAGGCGCGGGCGAAGTTTCGCGGGCTCATGGCGGCGCGGTCGGCCAGGCGCTCCACCGGCAGATGTTCAGCGATCCGTTCGCGCATCCAGTCCAGCAGCTCGGCGAACCGCCCGCCCTGGCCGCCCATCTCGATCAGGGCCGAGAACTGCGACTGGCCGCCCGGCCGCCGGTGATAGACCACGAGCTGCTGGGCCACGGCGCGGGCGATAGGCTCGCCCAGGTCCTCGGCGACCAGGGCCAGCGCCAGGTCTATGCCCGCGCTGATCCCGGCCGATGTCCAGACGTCTCCGTCGCGCACGAAGATGCGGTCGGGTTCGACCCGGACCTTGGGATAACGCCGCGCCAAGTCCGGACACCGCTGCCAGTGCGTTGTCGCGCGCCGCCCGTCCAGCAGCCCCGCCTCCGCCAGCAGAAAGGCGCCCGAACAGACGCTCGTGGTTCGGCGGGCCCCGCCGGACGCGGCGCGGACCCAGTCGATCAGCTCGGTCTGCATGATCGCCGCGCGGGTGCCGTCGCCTCCTGAGACCATCAGGGTGTCCAGGGGTGTGCCGCTCAGCGCCTCGGCGGCCATCGCGGCGCGGGATGACGAGGCGACCAGGCCGGGTTCGGCCGCCAGGACTCGGATGTCGTAGCTGCCAGGGACGTAGCGGTCGGCGATCTCGAAGGCGGCGATGGGTCCGGCCACGTCGAGGATCTGAAAGTTCGGGAAGATCAGGACGCCCAGGCTGCGTGTCATGTCAGTTTCCGAGGGAACGCGTAGTTTCAGCATTCCTAGTTCGCGACGCCCGGCTGTTCAACCCGTCATTGCGGAAGTTTCATTTGTCCGGCGTGCGGGTCCTGGCTCATTCCGACGCACCAGACCGCAAGGAGCCGCGTGTGACGTCCGACAACGATCTCAGTCTCGCGATCCTGGAGAAGACCCGCGCGCCGGCCCTGGCGGGGGCCGTGGTCAACCGCGACGGCCTCATGCACCTGGAATGCGCCGGCCTGCGTCGCCTGGACGGGTCCGAGCGGGTAACGACGGAGGACCGCTGGCACATCGGGTCCAACGCCAAGTCGATGACCGCGGCCCTCTATGCCCGGCTGGTCGAGGCCGGTTCGGCGCGATGGAGCGCCCGGATACCCGAGTTGTTTCCCGATCTCGCCCCGAACGCCGCCTGGGATAGCGTCACCATCGAGGATCTGCTCGCCCATCGCTCGGGCCTGGTGGACGCCAAGGTGCTGACCCGCGACTGGCTGAAGGGCGCCCACGGCGATTGTCGGCCGGTGGAGGCGCAGAGGACCTCGCTGGCGCTCGCCGCCCTGTCCGCGCCGTCTCCAGGCCGCCGCGGCCGGTTCGCCTACGCCAACATCAACTATGTCCTGGCCGGCGCGGCGATCGAACGGATCCTGGGCGTGTCCTGGGAAACAGCCATGATGCGGGAAGTGTTCTCGCCCTTGGCCATGACGTCGGCGGGCTTCGGTGCGCCGACCGGCGATCAGCCCAGGGGGCATGCCAAGCCGCTGTTCGGCCGCCTGGCGCCCGTCGATCCCGAAGGGCTGTCCGACAACCCCGCGGCCCTCGGTCCGGCCGGCCGCGCCCATATGAGCCTCGCCGATCACGCCCGGTTCGTGCGGCTGTTCCTGACCCAGGGGGACGGCTATCTCAAGGCTGAAAGCATCCAGAGGATCGTAACGCCCCCGGAGGGCGGGGGCTTCTCGCCCTATGCCTTGGGCTGGATGGTGCTGCCGGGCCAGCCGCGCTCGCGCGGCCCGCTGCTGGCGCACGACGGCTCCAACACCCGCTGGTACTCGGTCGCCTTCGCCAGTCCCCAGCGGGGCGTGGCCGTCGTCACCGCCTCCAACGCCATGGCCCGAGGCGAGGGGGCCGCCCGGCTGCTGGCGCAGCGACTGCTCAAGCGTTTCGATCCCGGCTGAGGGCGGCGGAAATCGAGGGAAGAATGTCATTTCAGACACCACGCCTCGACCGCATCATGAGCGCCTCGCATTGGAGAAACGCCCATGGCCGACCTACAGATCGTCATCCCGCTCTATCCGGACGTCACCCATCTCGACTTCACCGGGCCACACCAGGTGCTGTGCCGCCTGCCGAACGCCAAGGTCATCGTGGCCTCGATGGGCGGGCAGGACATCACGGCCGACGGCCTGACCTTCGCCAACCTCACCGATCTGACCACGGTCGAGCACTGCGACCTGCTGTGCGTGCCGGGCGGCTTCGGCACCACCGACGCCATGCTAGACGAAGCCTTCATGGCCGAGATCAAGCGGCTGGGCTCGGGCGCCAAGTACCTCACCAGTGTCTGCACAGGATCGCTGATCCTGGCGGCCGCCGGGTTCCTGCGTGGCAAGCGTAGCGCCTGCCACTGGGCGTGGCGCGACCTGCTGCTGCCGTTCGGGGCGATCATCGACGAGAGCCGCGTGGCCCGCGACGGCGACATCATCACCGGGGGCGGGGTGACGGCGGGCCTGGACTTCGCCTTCGTGATGGTCGCCGAGCTCGCCGGAGAGGACTTCGCCAAGACCCTGCAGCTCAGCCTGGAATACGCGCCGGCGCCGCCCTTCCAGTCCGGTCGGCCAGAGCTGGCCAGCCCCGAGATCCTGGCGACCGTCCGAGCGTTCCTGGATCGCGGGGCCGACGTGAGGCTCGCCGCGGCTCAGACCGCCGCGGGGCGGCTGGAGACCGCCCAGTGATCCGGACCCTGCTCCTCGCCGCCCTGCTCCTGCTGGGTCTGGCCTCGCCCGTCCTGGCCAAGCCGTTGGTGGCCATCCTGGTGGACCCGTCGGGCGCGGAGACCACCGATCTGACCGCGCCGTTCGCGATCCTGACCGAGGCGGGCGCGGTGGAGGTGAAGATCGTCTCCACGACCCTTGCGCCGGCGCGGCTGATGCCCGGCGTCGCCTGGGTCCGCCCGCACGAGACCCAGGCTTCGTTCGATCGCCGTCATCCGCAGGGCGCCGACATGATCATCGTCCCCTTCATCATGGACGCGAAGAACCCGGAGCGGGCGGCCTGGCTGCGCGCTCAGGCTAGGCGCGGCGTGCGGATCGTCTCCATTTGCGACGGCGCCTTCGTGCTGGCCGAGGCCGGCCTGCTGGAAGGCCGCCAGGCGACGGCCCACTGGGCCTCGCATGGCAAGCGCGTGAAGACCTATCCCAGCGTCGCCTGGCGCCAGGACGCTCGCTGGGTCACAGACGGGAACATCACCACCTCGGCGGGGATCAGCGCCTCGGCGCCGGTCTCTCTGGCCCTGCTGGGCGAACTGGCGGGCGACGAAGTCATGCAGGGCACGGCGCGCCGGCTGGGCCTGCCCGCACCTAGCCGCGATCACGACGCCACCGTCTATCGGCTCAACGCCAATGTCGTGGGAACGGCGGCGGGCAACGTCCTGGCCTTCTGGCGCCATGACAGCGTCGCCTTGAAGCTGGAGGCGGGCTTCGACGAGCTGGCCTTCGGGGCGGCGTTGGACGGCTGGACGCGTAGCTACCGCGCAAAGGCCTGGGCCGTGGCGCCTGGCGGAGTCACCTCGCGCGGCGGCATGACGATCTATGGCGCCGACCAGCTTCCGGCCTTCGACCGTATGGCCAGGCTCGCGAACGCTCGCGCCATCGAGGCGATGCTGGGCGACCTGGGCGAGGCCTATGGCGATCCCACCGCCCGGTTCGTGGCGCTACAGCTCGAGCATCCGCTCTGGCTGGCAGGGGGCCGCTAGACCGCGTCCAGCCCGATATCCAGCACCGGCGCCGAGTGGGTCAGGGCGCCGACGCTGATCACATCGACGCCGCTCCGGGCGATGGCGGCCACAGTCTGGAGGTTGACGCCGCCGGAGGCCTCCAGGGTGACGCGGCCAGCGACGAGCGCCACCGCGCGGGCCAGATCTTCAAGTGTGAAGTTGTCCAGCATGATCACGTCGGGGGCGTAGGGCATGGCCTGCTCGAGCTGCTGGAGGCTGTCGACCTCGACCTCGACCTTCATCAGGTGTCCGGCCGCCGCGCGCGCGCGCTTCAGCGCCTCCGCGACCCCGCCGCAGGCCGCGACGTGGTTGTCCTTGATCAGAATGGCGTCATCCAGGCCGAAGCGGTGGTTCAGGCCGCCCCCGCAGCGCACGGCGTACTTCTCCATGTGGCGCAGGCCAGGCGTCGTCTTCCGCGTGTCGGCGATGCGCGCCTTGGTCCCGGCGACCGCGTCCACATAGGCCCGGGTAAGGGTCGCGACGCCCGAGAGCCGGCCCAGCAGGTTGAGCGCCGTGCGTTCGGCCGACAGCAGAGCGCGGGCATCGCCCTCGACGCGGGCCAACACGTGGCCGGCTTCCACGCGATCTCCGTCGGTCGCGAGAGCCTCGAAGCGCGCTGTGGGATCGAGCGTCGCGACGGCCAGTCGCGCGCAGGCCAGGCCCGCGACGACCCCGGGCTGACGAACGGCGAAAGCCGCCGAAAGCCTGGCGTCGGGCGAGATGCAGGCCTGGGCGGTGACGTCGCCGGCCCTGCCCAGGTCTTCGGCGAGGGCGGCGCGAACAACAGGCTCTATGAGCAGGTCGGGCAGGGGCGCGGTCACTCGGCGGCGATCCGCAAAGGCGTGGCCGCCAAGCTCACGAAGGTGCGGCTGGGTTCGGTCTCGGCGACGCCATCGGCGCGGAAATGGGCCCCGAGGCTGGCCTTGCGCGCCAGCGCCGCGTCGGCCACCAGGCGGGCGGCGACCAGGGTGGGCGTCCGGCCGTGAAGGGCTTCCAGGCCGTCGATCTCGGCCAGCAGCCGGGTCAGGCCCGCGGCGTCGCGCACGACGCCGGCGTCGCGGCTCATGGCGATCCGAAGTTGGGCCACGGCGGCCTCGGGCAAGACGGGCGCGGCCACAGCGCGCAGGGGACGGGTTGCGGGATCGGCCTCGTCGCGAGCGGCGGCGCCGGCGCGGGTCCCGAACACGGCGGCCTCCAGCAGGGAGTTCGAGGCGAGGCGGTTGGCGCCGTGCACGCCGGTGGAGGCGCATTCGCCCGCCGCGAAGAGACCAGGCAAGCTGGTGCGGCCCTGCGCGTCGGTGACGATCCCGCCCATGTGGTAGTGACAGGCTGGCGACACAGGGATCGGCTGGACGCGCGGATCGACGCCGCCGGACAGACAGGCGGCGAACACCGCCGGGAACTCCTCGGGGAAGTGGTCGCCCACCGCTTCGCGAGCGTCGAGGAACGCCCCGCGCCCAGCCTCACGCTCGGCATGGATGGCGCGCGCCACCACATCGCGGGGCGCCAGCTCCGCGTCGGGATGATAGGCGGCCATGAACGCCTCGCCCGCCGCATTGATCAGCTTGGCGCCTTCGCCGCGCAGGGCCTCGGTGGCCAGGGGCGCGGGGTCGCGGCCGATATCGATCGCGGTGGGATGGAACTGGACGAACTCGGGATCGGCGATCCGCGCGCCCGCCAAGGCGGCCAGGCCCAGGCCTTCGCCGCGCAGCTCGGGCGGTGTGGTGGTGACGGCGTAGAGCCCGCCGATGCCGCCGGTGGCGAGGATCGTCACCGGGGCGATCACCTCCGTCAGCCGGCCGTCCTGGTCGACCACGACGCCGCGCACGCGGCCGTCGGCGTCCTGCAAAAGGCCACGCAGACGCGCGCCGGCGCGGACCTGGATATGACGGGCCGACAAGGCGGCCTTGACCACGGCGTCCATGATGGCGCGGCCGGCCTGGTCGCCCTTGACCCGCGCCACGCGCGAGCGGCTGTGGGCGGCTTCCAGGCTGGTGGCGAACTCACCGGCGGTGTCGCGATCGAACGGTGCGCCCATGGCGGCCAGCTTGCGCACGGCCGCGGGTCCCTCTTCGGCCAGCAGGGCGGCCATCTGGACGTCGACCAGACCCGCGCCTGCCGCGACCGTGTCGGCGGCGTGCAGGGCCGGGGCGTCGTCGGCCGAAAGCGCCGCGGCCATGCCGCCCTGGGCCCAAGCCGAGGAGCAGCCATGGTTCAAAGGCGCCCCGGTCAGCACCAGGACCTTGCGCGGCGCGGCCGCGAGCGCGGCCGAGAGGCCGGCCAAGCCAGCGCCCACGATGAGGACGCCGTCGTGCTGGATGCGGTCCATCGGCTCAGATGAGCTCGACGTCGACATGGTGGCGGGCCTTGACGAGGTCGTAGCGCGCCGGGACGAGGGGCGGCGGCAGGTCGATCATGCGCTGGACGGACGCGCGGGCCCGCTCGGCGATCGCCGGGTCGACGAAAACCTCGTGCTGGTTCTTCAGCAGGGCCTCGTAGATATTCTCCAAGCTGATGCGCTTCATGTGCGGGCACAGGTTGCAGGGGCGCACGAACTCGGTCTCGATGGCGTCGATGGCGACGTTGTCGGCCATAGAGCACTCGGTGATCAGCACCACCTGCTTGGGCTTCCTCGTCAGCACATAGTCGTTTATGGCCGCCGTGGAGCCGGCGAAGTCGGAGACTTCCAGCACCTCGGTCGGGCACTCGGGGTGCGCCAGGATCTGGGCGTCCGGATAGGCTTCCTTGAGCTCCAGGATGTCGGCGGCGGTGAAACGCTCGTGGACCTCGCAGCGACCTTTCCAGGCGATGATGCCGATAGTGGTCTGGCGGGCGACGTTGCGGGCCAGGAACTCGTCGGGGATCAGGATGACCCGGTCGACGCCCCACTCGCGGGCCACGTGTTCGACCACCTGCACGGCGTTGGCCGAGGTGCAGCAGACATCCGTCTCGGCCTTCACGTCCGCCGTGGTGTTGACGTAGGTGACCACCGGCAGGCCCGGATAGCGCTGCTTGATCAGCCGCACATCCGCCCCCGTGATCGACGCCGCCAGCGAGCAGCCGG
>NZ_JANOCX010000060.1:0-7188 GCF_031412415.1 Phenylobacterium sp. | reverse complement strand
GGACCGCCGCCCAGGCCGCCCAGCTCTTCCGAGAACGGCGCGCCCAGGATGCCGAGCTCCTCGGCGAAGGCCTTCCAGACGGCGGGCCGCCAGCCGGCCTCGGTCTTCAGCGCGTCGCGGCGCTGCTCGAAGCTGTAGTGGTCGGCCAGAAAGCTGGCGACCGTGTCGCGCAGCATCGACTGTTCTTCGGTGAAGCGGAAATCCATCTGGTTTCCCCGTGACTGCGCCCGCCCCAGTCTCTGCCAGGGCGGGCGTTTGTTCTGAATTGAGTTAGAGGCCGAGCACCATCTTGGCGATGATGTTGCGCTGGATCTCGTTGGAGCCGCCATAGATCGAGGTCTTGCGGCCGTTGAAATAGTCGCCGGCCAGACCATCGGCGTAGCCGGGGCCGATATTGGCGTTGTGGCCCAGGTCGCGCAGGTAGGGCGCGCCATAGTGGCCGACCGCCTCCAGCGCCAGTTCGTGGAGGCGCTGCTGGATCTCGGTGCCCTTGATCTTGAGGATCGAGCTTTCCGGCCCGGGACCCTTGCCGCTCTGCTCGCCGGCCAGGGTGCGCAGCTCGGTGTATTCCAGCGCCGTCAGGTCGATCTCGAGTTCGGCCACCTTGCGCTTGAAGAACGGGTCGGCCAGCAGCGGACCGCCGGTGTCCGACAGCTCGGTGGTCGCGATCTCGCGGACACGCTCCAGGCCGCGCTTGGAGCGCGCGACGCCCGCGATGCCCGAACGCTCGTGAGCCAGCAGCGCCTTGGCGCAGGTCCAACCCTGGTTCTCGTGGAAGATACGGTTCTCGACCGGCACCTTCACATTGTCGAGGAAGACGTCGTTGACCTCGTGGCCGCCTTCCAGGGTCGTGATGCGGCGCACCTCGATGCCCGGCGACTTCATGTCGATCAGCAGGAAGGAGATACCAGCCTGAGGCTTCGAATTTTGATCGGTGCGGACCAGGAAGAAGCCCCAGTCGGCATGCTGGCCCAGCGTGGTCCACGTCTTTTGGCCGTTGACGAGGTAGTATTCCTTGCCGTCGTCGCCGGTGAAACGCTCGGCCTTGCACTTGAGACTGGCGAGGTCGGAACCGGCTCCGGGCTCGGAATAGCCCTGGCACCACCAGATCTTGCCGTCACGGATGTCGGGCAGGAACTTCTCTTTCTGCTCCTGGGTGCCGAAGGTGTAGATCACCGGCGCCAGCATCGCCACGCCGAAGGGCAGGATGCCGATGGTGTCGGCTCGGGCCTGTTCCTCGGACCAGATGTACTTCTGGGTGGGGGTCCAGTCGGTGCCGCCGAACTCCTTGGGCCACGAGGGCGCCGACCAGCCCTTGGCGGCCAGGGCGCGGTGCCACGACAGATAGTCTTCCTTGCCCAGGTCCTCGCCGCGATCCTGCTTCTCACGCAGCGCCTTCGGATAGTTCTGCGCGATGAAGTCGCGGGCTTCCTTGCGGAACGCGGCGTCTTCGGGCGAAAAATCGAGGTCCATGGCGGGGCTCCCTGGCGCGAGTATTTACAGCGTATTTCGTTGGCCGCGACCATACGCGCGCCATGCGACGATGTGAAGATGACGCTTACGTCAACGTCACTCGATAGTGTCTCAATCGGGCAGTTTGAACTTCAAGGGGATGATAACCTTGCCGTTCCGGATCCGCCGATCGTGCGGCGGGACGCGGTATGCGGCGGCCAGTTTCAGGGCGAAGGCGCCGACCCCGGCGCCTATCGGGCTTTCCGACAGCAGCACGCACTGTGTCAGCCGGCCGGTCTTGGCCACGCGGCACTCCACCGTCGCCCGCCCCTGCCGAGCTTCAGCTCGCGCGGGGGGAATGTTCCCGGCGGGCTCCGCCAGGATGGCCGCGGCCATCGCCAAGGCCGTGAACATGTTGCTCTCCTGTCGGTTTCGCCGACATTGCCGCGAACCTTCGCCCCGCGCCAGCCGTTGGAGCGATTGCGCCGGCGTCGCGAGGCGTGCATCCCTGGCCGCCCATGCCCCGCATCCTCACCTATAACGTCCATCGCTGCGTCGGCACGGACCGCCGACTGGACGTGGGACGGGTCGCCGAGGTGATCGCCCGGCTCGCCCCGGACATCGTGGCCCTGCAGGAATTGGATGTGGGCCGTGCGCGGACCGGCGGCGTGGACCAGGCCCACGAAATCGCCCAACGGCTGAAAATGACCTTCCACTTCCATCCGGCCCTGCGGGTGGAGGAGGAGCTGTACGGCGACGCCATCCTGACCGCCTATCCTGAGCGTCTGATCCGCACGGGCCCCTTGCCCGGCCACCCCGCGATCCGCCAGTTGGAGCCCCGCGGCGCGCTCTGGCTGGCCGTGCGGATCGGCGATCAAGAGGTCAACGTCCTCAACACCCACCTCGGCCTCGTGCCCAAGGAGCAGCAGATCCAGGCGCGCGCCTTGGCGGGACCAGACTGGCTTGAGCATCCGGACCTTCGGGGCCCCACGATCCTGTTGGGCGACTTCAACGCCACGGCCACCTCGGTCGTCTACCGCACCCTCACCGCCAAGCTGGAGCCGGCCCGACGGCTGGCGCCGAACCGCGCGCCCACCTCGACCTTCCCCTCGGCCCTCCCAGTGCTGCGCATCGACCACATCTTCGTCAGTCCGGAGATCGTGGTGGAGAACGTCACTGCGCCCTTCGAGCCGCTGACACGTGTCGCCTCCGACCATCTCCCCCTGCTGATGGACTTCAGCCTACGGTAAGCCGTGGGCGCTCCCGGGCGCTCGCGTAGAGACGGTCGCGGCGGCGGCTGGGCCGCCAGCTGTCGCTGACATTGGCCGGGTCGCCCAGATGGTAGGTGGCGACCATCTCGCTGAGCGTCGAGTGCGCCATCGGCAGGATAGGCGATAGCCGGCCTTCGCGGTTGAGAGCTTCGATGGCCGCGATCAGTCCGCCGTGTTCGGCGCGGGCCTTGGCCACCGCGTCTCCGGTGTGTCCGATGAAGTGGCCGATCAGGCGGTCGCGGAAAGCGGTCAGGGCCATGCGATCGGCCTCGGACGCGACTTCGAAACTCAGTTCGGCCTCGGTGTCGAAGCCGCCGGACCGATTGTTCAGGTTGGCCGAACCCACCCGGGCCAGGGTGTCGTCGAAGACGCTCACCTTGGAATGCACGATGATCTTGGAGCCGCCCCGCGTGGTCGGATACCAGGCGCGGAACCGCCCGAAGACGTCAGCCGCGCGAAGCCGCCACATCAGGTTCGAGCGCGCTCGGTCCATCGTCAGCTGATCGAACCAGCTGGGGCTACGCCCCGTCGAAATTAGCACGACCTCGGGTCCGTCGGGTTCCGCCAGCCGTTGTGCGATAGCCTCGGCGACGGCGGGAGCGGTGAAGTATTGGTTCTCGAGATAGATGGTCGCCTTGGCGGAGAGGATCGACTCGATCGTCAGGCTGCGGATTTCGTCCACCAGGGGCCGACCCTTCCAAGCCGGCTCGGTCCGACCGATGGCGACCGTCACGTCGCGCAGGTGGGCTGGGATGTGGCTTGGCCAAGGATCGGAGCCTGTCGGCCCGTCCGGCCTCGGCAAGGCATGGCCCGTCGCGCGGCGCCAGCGTTCCCGGGCCAGGTCGCCCAGGGCCGCGGCGGCCTCCCCGTCGACCATCGCCATCACCTCGTGGCGTGGATCGTGGCATTCCTGGTCGGGCATGATCCGGCGCGGATCGACGTCGAGGTGGCCCGGCGTATCCCAGCGATCGACCCCGATATCGCCGCCGCCGCAGAAGGCCAGCTCATCATCGACGACCAGCACCTTCTGGTGATGGCAGGCGCCGAACGGCACCTTGTCATCCAACACGAACTTCACGCCGGTTCCCAGGAACCAGTGGCGCGCGCGGTGAGGGAAGAACTGCTGGCTGATAGCCACCGGCAAGGCCGACTTCCAGATCAGCAGGCGGATGTCTAGATCGGGGCGAGCTCGGGCCAACTCCACCAGGATGCGCCCGACCTCGTCGGGATCGTCGGGACCGTCCTTGCCGTCTGGAAACAGCCGCGCCCGCGGGTCGAACCCCCAGCCGAGCAGCAGGACGGATCGCTTCGCCTTGCGAATTGCCTCGTAGACCGCCGTGAAGTAGGCCTCGGTGTCGATGAGGAAGGCGGCGCGCCCGGCGCGCGCCACGCGCCAGCAGGTCTCGCCCGGTCTCAAGACACTCATGGCCGGTGCGACGCCTCCCCAACGCTCTCAGAATTCCTGCGGTCAAGGTGGGTTCCGAAGCGCACGAACGCCAGCGAAGAGTTGCGAAAGAAAAAAGAGCGCCCGGCGGCTCGGCCGGGCGCTCAGTGGTTGCCGACAGGACTGGGCCGGGGGGCCGTCAGCCCTTGTAGACCTGGCATGGTCCGGTGAGTTCGGCGGTCAGGCGCGCCCTGCGCTCCTCGTTCTGGGTCTTGGCCTCGCTCTTGGCCTTTTCCATCTCCGTGCGGCCGCGATCGACCACGTGGGAGGCGCGTGAGCGTTTCGCGGCCTTCAGGAAAGCGTCCATGGCCACGGTGTCCACGGCCGCCAGCTCCCCGGCGGCCAGTCCGCGGCAACGGTTGGCCCGCAGATAGTCCATGTCGCTAACCGCGGCGGCGGCGCTGTCGGCGACGGACAGGACGCAAAGCGCGGCGAAGGCGGTCGTGATCGATCGCATGACGGTACTCCTTGAGGATCCACAGGCAACCTGACCCTCGAAGCTCGTCGTCTCAAATGAATTTCCAGACATGTTTAGTATTATTGGATTAAATATTGGTCATGATACATGATGGTTGCTGACCCAAGATAATCCAGTTGCAACTATAGAACATGGACGCAATCATTTAGGCATGACGCCAGACATCAAGCTCGACGCTGTCGCTGTGAACGCCCTGCTGCGGCGAGCCTTCCCGCAGGCCTCCGACCTGGTCTTCCCGACGGTCACCGAGGTCGAGCCAGGCCGCGTTCACACGGTCGCGCCCTATCATGAGGGCATGCTGCGCCCCGGTGGCTTGATCTCGGGCCCCAACCTGATGAGCCTAGCCGACACCGCCGCCTACGCCCTGGTGCTCTGCCACGTGGGCGACGAGCTGATGGCGGTGACGAGCAGCCTGGTGATGAACTTCCTGCGCGGCGCCAAGCCGGGCCCGATCCACGCCGAGGCCTTGTTGCTGCGCCTGGGCCGACGCAGCGCCGTCTGCGACATCCGGCTCTGGACCGAGAGTCCGGAGCGACTGGCGGCGCAGGCCACGGTGACCTACGCTATCCCCTGACATGACCGATATCCCAGCTCGCCCCCCGGCTCCGATCAAGACGCCTTGCATCAAGGTCTGCGTCGTCGACGGCGAAAGCGGCCTGTGCATGGGCTGCTATCGCAAGCTGTCGGAGGTGGCCGGCTGGACCAAGCTCACCGACGCCGAACGCGCCGCGATCATGGCCGAGGCGCCCGTCCGCCGCGGCCGCATCAGCCCCGAAAAGCTGGCGATGTTCAGCTGAGCTTGCGCGCCGAGCGCCGTTAGGACTTCGGCAAGTTTCGATTCATCGGTTGCAAACCCCGCCTGCCTACTCTGCGCGCTCGGGTCGAGAACGGCCCCTGGATTGGCCGGAGAACGGGTGTCGGGATGATCAGACTGGCGGTGCTGGCGCTGATAGGAGCGGTCTCTGCGGTGGGCGCGGCCCAGGCCGTGGTGAGTTTTGACCGCAAGCACAGCGTGCCCGAGCTGCGGGCCGCGCTGGCTATCGCCCCGACAACCACGTCTGAAGGCGGCGCCGCATCTATCGCCAAGGGCGCCGACGGCCACTATTGGGCCGAGGCCGACGTCAACGGCTCGCACGTGCGGTTCCTGGTCGACACCGGCGCCAGCGCCGTGGCCCTGACCACGCAGGACGCCAAGCGGCTAGGCTTCGATCCGTCCAAGCTGAACTACGCCTACAAGGTCATTACCGCCTCGGGCGAGACCCGCGCCGCGGCCGTCAAGCTGGGCCGGATCTCCATCGCCGGCGCGGAAGTGGCCGATGTCGACGCCCTGGTGATCGAGGAGGGTCTCGAGACCTCCCTGCTGGGCATGAGCTATCTAGGCCGCCTGTCCCGCTTCGAGGCCACGAAGACGGCGCTCATCCTGCGCCCCTAGGACCGCAGCCAGCGCGGCGTCCACCACCTCAAGTCCCGCCCCAGCCTTCACGCCCTCGACCGTGAGGATGCGTCGCCAGGTCCGCGCCCCCGGCATGCCGTGGAACAGGCCCAGCATGTGCCGCGTCATGGCCGCCAGGTGCGTGCCCCGCGCCAACTGATCGGCGATGTATCCGCGATAGCGCTCGACGGCCTGGAAGGCGTCGACATCTTCGCCCTGCCCGAACACCAGGCGATCCACCTGACCCAGCAGACCCGGGGTGTGATAGGCCGCGCGGCCCAGCATCACCCCGTCCATGACCTCCAGGTGCGGCAGGGCCTCCTCCAGCGATCCAATCCCGCCGTTGATGGCGATGGTGAGCTCCGGCCGCTCGCGCTTGAGCCGGTGGACAAGGTCGTAGTCCAGCGGCGGCACGTCGCGGTTCTCCTTGGGCGACAGGCCCTTCAGCCAGGCCTTCCTGGCATGGACGATGAAGGTGGTCACGCCGGCCTGGGCGCACAGGTCCACCAGACGGAACAGGCTCTCCTCGGGCTCCTGCTCGTCGACGCCGATGCGGCACTTGACCGTGGCCGGTACCTTCACGGCCGCGCCGATGGCGGCCATGCACTCAGCCACCAGCTCCGGCTCGCGCATCAGGCAGGCGCCGAACCGGCCGCTCTGCACACGGTCGGACGGGCAGCCGACATTGAGGTTGATCTCGTCATAGCCTTCGGCCTCGCCGATCCGGGCGGCGGCGACCAGGTCGCCGGCGTCCGAGCCGCCAAGCTGCAAGGCCACGGGATGCTCCGCCGCGCTGAAGGCCAGCAGTCGCGCACGGTCGCCATGCAGGATCGCCCCCGTCGTCAGCATCTCGGTATAGAGCAACGCCCGCGACGTCAGGGTCCGGTGCAGGACCCGGCAATGCCGGTCCGTCCAGTCCATCATCGGGGCGACGGACAGTCTATGAGCTTGATCGTCTCGCACGTTCACTTGCAGCTTCAGTTCGTTGAAGGGACGGTCTCGAGCCGACCCTGAGACACGATGCGGCCTTCTACGCCAAGGTCGACCCAGCCGCCAGGAAACCCAACGCTGTCCGTGTTGTCACCTGCGGCTTGCGATCCGACGCATCAAC
>NZ_JANOCX010000059.1:0-28752 GCF_031412415.1 Phenylobacterium sp. | reverse complement strand
GAGGTCCAGCGCCGTGCCCGTCGTGTATGTGCTCGGCGCATCTCGCTTGAACCCGCCCGGTGAGACGAAGCCGGTCGCCTGGGCATGGCCGAGATAGGTCTCCGGGGAGCGGAGGTGATCGAAGTCCGCCGCCATCTGCGGTCCGGCGCCGGCGACCGGCTGTATGGGGTCGGTGACGGGTTTGCCCGTGGCTTCCGAGAGCAGCTGCTGGAGAACACGCTCCGAGTTCGCATAGTCGCCTTCGCCCAGGATCCGGCGACGGACGCGACCGTCCCCGTCGAGGAAGTAGAACCCCGGCCAGGCTTGATTGCCGAACGCCCGCCAGACGCGGTAGTCGCTGTCGACCACCACCGGATAGGTGACGCCCAGCGCGGTGTTCGCGCGGGTGATGTTGGCGTGGTCCCGCTCGAAGGCGAACTCCGGCGTATGGACGCCGATCACGACAAGACCGCGGTCCTTGTACTTTTCTGCCCAGGCCTGGAGGTACGGCAGGGGCCGCAGACTGTTGATGCAGGAGTAGGTCCAGAAGTTCACCAGGACGACCTTGCCGCGCAGGTCCTCGGGCCCTGGCGGGGACGTGTTCAGCCAGGCCTTCGCGCCGATCAGCGAGCGCAAGGCGGGCGAAGCCGCTGGCCGGGAGACGGCCTTCGCCGTCGCCGCTGTGGGGTCTTGCAGGCTGCAGGCCGCCGCGAGCGCGACAACCCCGGCCAGGCCGGCGAGATGAAGACGGATCATCTGAAATCAGATCAACGTGATCTGGACATCGATGTTGCCGCGCGTGGCCTTCGAGTAGGGGCAGGTCTCGTGGGCCGCGTCGACCAGCGCCTGGGCCACGTGCGGCTCCAGGCCGGGCAGGCTGACGTTCAGGCGGGCCTGCAGCACATAGGCCTCGTCGGTGACGCCGAGGTCGACCTCGGCGTCGATGAAGAGGTCGCTCGGCAGCGCGACCTTCATGCGCCGGGCGGCGATGCCGATCGCGCCCTCGAAACAGGCAGACCAGCCCGCGGCGAAGAGCTGTTCCGGATTGGTGCCGGGGCGTGGTCCGCCCGGCGACGAGAGCCTGACGTCGAGTTGGCCGTCGTCGCTGCGCGAGGCGCCCTCCCGGCCGCCGGTGGTGTGGGTGCGGGCGGTGTAGAGCACGCGATCGATGTGCGTCATGGGTCGATTCCTTCTGGCGTGCGGCCGCCCCCAAACCCTCTGGCCGGTGGGGCGGCCTGGAAGCCCTTCAGGTAAACAACGGCGCGGCGCGAACCATTGGACCAAGGTGTCGGCGATACCTTGGTTGGGGCCTTCGCCCAGGACCGTGGACCGGCGCGGCCGTCCGCCCGCGGCGGCGACACCAAAGTGCAATGGCGGGGGCGGGACGGCGGCGTCACCTCATCGGTGAACGGGCCGCATCCGCGCGGCCTGCCTAGCAAGTCCGGAAGGCGCCCAACCATGGCCGACACCGTCAAGGCCGCCGCCGTGCAGATGAGCCCGGTTCTCTACAGCCGGGCAGGCACCGTGGAAAAGGTCGTCCGCAAGATCGCCGCGCTTGGCGCGCAGGGCGTTCGGTTCGCGACCTTCCCCGAGACCCTTGTCCCCTACTATCCCTACTTCGCCTTCCTGCAGGCGCCCTTCCAGATGGCGAGGGAGCACCTGCGCCTGATCGAGGAGGCCGTGACCGTGCCCTCGGCCGAGACCGAGGCGATCGGGGCCGCGGCGCGCGAGGCTGGCATGGTCGTCTCGATCGGCGTCAACGAGCGCGACGGCGGGACGCTCTACAACACCCAGCTTCTGTTCGACGCCGATGGCGCGCTGATCCAGCGCCGCCGCAAGCTGACGCCGACCTACCATGAGAAGATGGTCTGGGGTCAGGGCGACGCCTCCGGCCTGCGCGCGGTCGACAGCGCCGCAGGCCGCATCGGCCAGCTCGCCTGCTGGGAGCACTACATGCCGCTCGCCCGGTACGCCCTGATCGCCGACGGCGAGCAGATTCATTCAGCGATGTATCCGGGTTCGATCTTCGGGGCAGTGTTTTCGGGTCAGACCGAGGTGAACATCCGCCAGCACGCCCTGGAATCCGCCTGCTTCGTGGTGTGCGCCTCGGCGTGGCTCGACGCCGACCAGCAGGCGCGGATCGCGGCGGACACAGGCGGGCCGGTCGGGCCGATTTCCGGGGGATGCTTCACCGCCATCGCGGGCCCGGACGGCCAACTCATCGGCGAACCGCGTCTGTCGGGCGAAGGCGAGGTGATCGCCGACCTGGATTTCGCTCAGATCGTGCTGCGCAAGCGGCTGATGGACGCCCGCGGACACTACGGCCGCCCGGAACTGCTGAGCCTGCGGATCGACCGTGCGCCCGCCCCGCCCCTGCGAGAACCGATCGAGGCCGCGGCCCGCGGCCTCTCGTCAAAGGTGGAGAGGGCCAAGGCGAAAGAGGTCCGTTAGGGACCGCCTCCGGCGCTGCGGGCGCGGCCCTGGGATGGAGACGCGGGTCGTCAGCCCGCGCCGCCCTCAAGCATCGCCCTGAGACTCCAAAGGCGGCCTTCCGCCGCCTCGAGCCACCCGTCCAGAAGGCTCGCGGTGGCCAGATCGCCCAGCTCGTCACAGACGCCGTGGAGCTCGCGCAGCCGCCGCGCGAACGCGAATGTGTCGCCGAGCAGCGGGTTGAGGACCGCCGCGAGTTTCTCGCCCGCGTTCTCCCCGAGCGGCGGCGGCCGGGACGCCGCTTCAAGGGCTGGTCTTGCCGTCATGGCGGTTCTCCAGGATGAGCCAGGGCCCGAGCGCCGAGGCCAGGTGCGCGCCAAGGCGCAGTGGCCGCGGGCCGGTCGCCGCCATGGAAGGGGTCGGGTCCCGCGCGTCGATGGCACGAAGGTATCGGCGACACCTTCGTGCAATGGATCGGCCGCCCGGCCTCTCGTCTCATGAGCGCGGTCCGCCGGCCCGCGCGCAGCGCGTCGGCGTCCGGGGAGATCGCCATGACACTCGAGGAAGGCCCCCTGCCCGCGCCGGCGTCCCTCTGTCTCGTGGAGGAGATCAGCCATCGGGTCGTCAATGAGTATGCCGAGGCGATCTCCTCCCTCCGTCTCGCCGCGGCGCTTGTCGCCGGCGCGCCGGCGCGCGACGCCCTAAGGTCTGCGGCCGATCGACTTCGCGCCCAGGCCGAGGCGCACCGCGCACTACTTCCCCCGGCCCGCGGCCTCGTGAACCTGGCCGACCATGTCGGCCGGTTCTGCGCCCTGCTGGCGACGTCCACATTCTCGGCCAGGGGCGTCCGCTTCGCCGTGGAGGCCGAGGAGATCTGGCTCTCCGACGATCGGGCCTGGCGGCTGACGCTCATCCTGGCGGAACTCGTGCGCAATGCCGCCAGGCACGGGCTCGCGGGCGGCTCGGGGGCGATCCTGGTGCGCGTCGCGCGGGACGCCGGGCAGATCCATTGCCTCGTCTGCGACAACGGCGGCGCGCCCTGCGACCCCATCCCGGGCCGCGGTTCGCGGCTTACCCACGTGCTCGCCGCCGAACTTGGCGGGACCGTCGAGTGGACGTTCCTGCCCGGCGGCTGCCTGGCGCGGCTTCAGATTCCGGAGGGTCCGTCCATCGCCTCGTGCTAGGGCGCCACCAGGACGAGCCCGGCAGGAGGACGACGCCATGGACCGCCTCGAGGCAATGCGTGTGTTCGTGACCGTCCTGGACGAGGGCAGCCTGTCGGCCGCCGGCCGCGCCTTGCGGCGGTCTCCCGCGGCGATCACCCGGGCCGTCGCCGCCCTTGAGCGGTATCTGGGCGCGCCGCTCCTGGCGCGCACCACTCGCGCCATGCGCCTGACCAAGGCCGGCGAACTCTATGCGACGAACTGCCGCCGGATTCTGGCCGAGCTCGCCGACGCCGAAGCGCTCGTCGCCGGCGGACGCGAAACACCCCACGGCGTGCTCACCCTCTCGGCGCCGCCGGTCAGCGGGCAGGACATCCTGCGGCCGATCCTCGACAGCTTCCTGAAAGCCCACCCCGGCGTCTCGGCGCGGCTGCTGCTCCTCGACCGGCCGGTGAACTTGGTCGACGAGGGCGTGGATGTGGCGATGCGCGTGGGCGATCTGCCGGACTCGACCCTCGTCGCCGTGAAGGTCGGCGCCGACGTCCGCCGGGTGGTGGTCGGCGCCCCACGCTACCTGGCGACGGCGCCGCCCATCGCCACGCCGGGCGACCTCGCGGGCCACCAGATCGTGGCCATGGACAATTTTGGCGTCGATCGCTGGGTGTTTCCGGCCGGGGCCGGATCGCCCGGCGCCCGGACCGTGACCTTCGCTCCCCGGATCCTGGTCAACAGCGTGCCGGCGGCCATCGCCTCCAGCATCGCCGGCCTTGGGCTCACGCGGGTCTATTCCTACCATGCCGCCGAAGCGGTACGGCGCGGCGAGCTGGCGATCGTGCTCGCCGACGACGAGCCCGCGCCCCTCCCCGTCCACCTCATCGTCCAGCCTGCCCGCCTGCCCTCGCCGAGGGTGCGCGCCTTCCTCGACTTCGCGGCGCCGCGCCTGCGGCGCGCCTTCGCGGCGCTGAGCACGGGCGGGCCGGCGGGAGAGACGGCCTAGGGTTTCGGCTCGCCCCTGGCCCGGGCCGCCAGAACCTCGCGGTGTTCTAGCACCGGCAGGCCGCCGCGACCCCAGTTCTCCGTCTCGATCTCCTGGATCGTGACATGGGTCGAATCCAGGGGCTTGCCGAGCACGTCCAAAAGGAGATCGCTGACCCCCTTGAACAGTCGGGCCTTTTCCTCGGCGGTGGCGGCCTGCCGCTCCGGGCCCGAGCCTTCGCGGGTGATCATGATGTTGACGATCGGCATGGGGTTCTCTTCTGTTTCAGGGTGGCGGCGGACCGACCCGAGGCCGGCCCGCCGTTCAGTCACCAGTTGCCGGCGGCCTGGCCGCCATCGACGTGCAGGATCTCTCCCGTCACGAACTGGGCGTTCTCCAGATAGAGCACGCCGTCGATGGCCTCCTGGATCTCTCCCAGGCGCCCCAGTGGGTGCAGGCTCGCCAATCCGGCGTGGGTCTCCGGCGGGTGCATGGGCGTCTTGATGATGCCCAGCGCCACGGCGTTCACGCGGATGCCGCGGCCCGCATATTCGATGGCCAGGGACTTCGTGGCCGCGTTGAGGCCGCCCTTGGTGAGCGACGCCAGCACCGCGGGAACGCCGCGGATCGGCTTGTCGACCAGGCTCGTGCTGATCTGCACGACATGGCCCGAGCCCTGGGCCTCAAACCGGCGGATCGCGGCCTGGGTGATGAAGAAGAAGCCCGCGAGGTTGGTGCCGATGTTGGCCGCCCAGTCCTCGGCCGTGAACGCGGTGAAGGGTTTGGCGGTGAAGACGCCGGCATTGTTGATCAGGGTGTCGACCCGGCCGAAGCTCGCGACGGCTTCGGCGATCAGGCGCTCGGCGACCGCCGGGTCGGAGATGTCGCCGGCGAACGCCAGCACGTCGGGGTCCTCCGACGGACGGATCGACCGTGAATTTGCGACGACACGATAGCCCGCGTCCCGGTAGGCCTGGACCAGGCCCAGGCCGATGCCTTGGGAGGCGCCGGTGATGACGGCGACCTTGGATTGGCTGCTCATAATCTTGGTCTTCCTTTCTGCGTGATCCGGCGATGTCGAGGGCCGGCGATGACGAGGAGGTGGGAGATCTGACGGCGGGCCCGTAGCGCCGTCCGGCGACGAACTCCTTTGCGCGCCGTGGAGAGATCGCCCGTGCGATCGTCCGCGTCAGACCACCCGTTTCCCTGCGTGGACAACGACATACGAGCGCGCCCGGGGGCCCGCGGCGCAAGCACACGAAGGTATCGGGGACACCTAAGTGCAATTCCGCCTTTGCCGCGCGCGACCGATCCTTGGACCCGCGGGGCCCTGACGGCCCTGCCCATCGGCAGGAGAAAGACCGTGTTTCAGCCCTCGCAGACACGCCCGAGATCTCAGCGCGCGCGCGGCGTCGCCATCGGTTCCGTGAGCGCGGTCATCGCCCTTGCGCTGAGCCTGGGAGGGCCGGCGCCCGCCCACGCCGAGGCGCCGCCCGGGGCGGCGGGGGCGCCCTATGCCGGCATGCCGGCGATGGCGCCGATCGGCGTCAGGCCGGACCGCTACCTGCAGCTGCCCCAGGGCGCGGCAGGGCCGCCGATCGACGCCGCGAAGGGATACCGGCTCCAGGACCTCGGTCGTGGCCTCTACCTGGTGACCGACAACGCCTACCAGTCGATGTTCCTGGTCCACGAGACCGGGGTCGTGGTGGTCGACGCGCCGCCGGCCTACTCGAAGCGCCTGCGCCAGGCGATCGCGGAGGTCACCGATCGTCCGGTCACCCATATCGTCTACAGCCATGCGCACATCGACCATATCGGCGGGGCCTCGGACCTCGGCGGCAAGCCCATCCTCGTCGCCCATGATGAGACGAAGCGCTTGCTTCTGCGGGCCAAGGACCCCCGCCGGCCCATCCCAACGGTGACCTTCAAGGACCGCTACGTCCTCAAGGCGGGCGGCCAGACCCTTGAGCTGAGCTATCGCGGCGTGGCCCACCAGCCCGGCAACATCTTCATCTGGGCCCCGGAGCAGAAGACGTTGATGGTGGTCGACGTGGTGTTCCCGGGCTGGATGCCCTGGCGCCGCTTCGCCCTGGCGCAGGACGTCCCCGGCTACTTCCAGCAGGTGGCCGAGATCGACGAGATCCCCTTCGAGACCTTCGTGGGCGGCCATGTCGGCCGGGTGGGGACGCACGCCGACGTGCGCGCGCAACGGGCCTTCATGGTCGACCTGAAGGCCGCGGCCTCCGCCGCCCTGCAGAGCACAGCTCCTGGGGCGGAGATCGACCCGGACGACAGAACCAACCCCTGGGCGGTGTTCGACAACTACATCGACCGGGTGGCGGCCAAGTGCGTCAACGCGCTCACCCCGACCTGGCGGACGCGTCTCGCCGCCTTCGACGTCTACATCTGGGACCAGTGCTACGCGATGGAGCAGAGCCTTCGGATCGACTGAGTTCCCCGCCTCGCGACGACCGTGATCGAAGAAGGACAAACGCCATGACAGATATCGCCCGCGCCCTGCTGGCCGAAATGCTCGAAGCCCACGGGGGCGACCGATGGCGCGCGGCCGAGGGCGTCTCGTGCACCATCCTGACCGGCGGCGCGCTCTGGCCGCTCAAGGGGGCGCCGATCCCACCCGTGCCGCGCCGCGCAGAAAGCCGGTTTGGCCGGCAGTGGACGCGGGTCTCGCCCTTCGGCGAGCCGGACTGGACGATGACCTGGACACCGCAGGCCGTCGAGGTGACCACCGCGGCGGGCAAGGTCGTGGCCGGGCGGCTCGACGGGCGAGCGCATTTCGACCGCAGCCAGGACGGCCGCTGGGACCCGCTGAACCTCGCCTACTTCAACGGCTACGCGATGTGGACCTACCTGGCGACGCCCTTCGTGTTCGCGGACCCCGGCTACGAGGTCAGCCAAGCGCCGCCGGTCGAATGGGACGGGGAGCTCCTGCGCGGGGTGGAGATCCTGTTTCCGGAGCACATCCACTCCCATTCGCGGCGTCAGCGCTATTACGTGGGCGCGGACGGCCTCGTTCGGCGCCACGACTATGCGGTCGACGTGTGGGCCGACAACACCGCCGCCCACCTTGTCTCCGACTATGTCGCCATCGACGGCCTCCAGTTCCCGACGCGGCGCCGCGTCTATCCGCGTCGCCCGGACGGCACGGTGGACCTGTCGTTCAACACCGTCTCCATCGACCTCAGCGGCTATGACCTGTTCTGACCGCACCCGATCCTTTGGTGTCGGCGACACCTTGGTCCAATCGATCTCGGCCAGGGCGTCGGGTCTGATCTCCGTCGATCCGGCGCGCCGCGCCGGCGAAACTGGGAAGCGATCCGTGAACAGACCGAAGATGATGGCCTGGCTCCTGGTCTCGGCGGCGCTGGCAGCCCCGGCGCCCGGCCTGACCGCGCCCGTCGAGAGCAGCCCCGCCGCGCAAGCCCAAGCCCAATCGGCCACGTCCCCGATCCGCCTGACGCGCCACACGCCAGCCTTCTGGCGCGTCACCTTCAGCAACCCGCCCCTGAACATCACCGGCCCCGCCGAGATCCGCCGGCTGGCCCAGATCGTCGACCAGATCGAAGCCGACGCCAGCGTGAAGGTCGTCGTGTTCGACAGCGCGGTGCCCGGGTACTTCATGGCGCACTATGATCTGCTGAAACCGCTGGAGGACTCCACCGGCATGGCGCCGGGCCCCACTGGCCTGCATCCGGTTCCCGACCTCATGGTCCGCATCGCGCGGCTCAAGGCGGTCACCATCTCGTCCATCCGCGGGCGCGCCAGCGGCATCGGCAGCGAGATCGTACTCGCGACCGACATGCGCTTCGCCAGCCGCGAGAGGGCGGTGCTCTCCCAGTTCGAGGTCGGCGCGGGCTTCGCGCCGGGCGGCGGCCCAATGGCGCGCCTGCCACGCCTCGTGGGACGCGGCCGCGCCCTCGAAATCCTGATCGGGGCCGACGCGTTCGGCGGCGACTTGGCGGAGCGCTACGGCTATGTGAACCGCGCGCTTCCGGACGCCGACCTCGACGCCTTCGTCGATGGCCTCGCCACGCGCATCGCCTCGTTCGATCGGCAGGCGATCGCCGACACCAAGCGCCTCGTCGACCAGGCCAGCTTGCCGCCCGACCAGGAAATGCGCGCGGGCTGGGACGCCTTCATCACCTCGGTGCAGCGGCCCGCCGCCCAGGCGCGCGTGCAGGCGCTGGTCGCCCGAGGCCTGCAGCAGCCGGGCGAACTCGAGCGCGACCTCAACCAGCAGACCGCCAAGTACCGCGAGTGAGCGCGGCCCCGCCGCGGGCGCCGCCCGCGGTCAGGTCGCCCGAGTCCATACCCATCAACCCGATAGGAGAGTGAGATGTACACGAAGCTCCAACCCCCGACCCGCCGCGGCGTGATCGCGACCGCGACCGCCGCCGGGGCCATAAGCATGTTGCCCGCGACCGAGGCCGCTGGAGCCGGAGCCGGAGCCGCCAAGGACGGCGCCGCCATCCGCCCGTTCCACGTTCGTTTTCCGCAACAGGCCCTGGCCGATCTGCGCCAGCGCCTGCGGATGACCCGCTGGCCCGACAAGGAGACCGTCGGCGACACGTCGCAGGGCGCGAGACTGGCCGACCTGCAGGAGCTCGTTCGGTACTGGGGCGGCGACTACGACTGGCGCAAGGCCGAAGCCACGCTCAACGCCCTGCCCCAATTCATGACCAGCATCGACGGCGTGGACATCCACTTCATCCACGTTCGTTCGCGGCATGAGAACGCGGCGGCAATGATCATCACCCACGGTTGGCCGGGCTCGGTCTTCGAGCAGATCAAGCTCATTGGCCCGCTGACGGATCCGACCGCGTTCGGCGGCCGGGCCGAGGACGCCTTCGATGTCGTCATCCCGTCCCTGCCCGGCTTCGGCTTTTCGGCCAAGCCGACCGTCGTGGGATGGGGGTCGGAGCGCATCGGCCTCGCATGGGACGTTCTGATGACGCGGCTCGGCTACACGGGCTATTTCGCCCAGGGCGGGGACTGGGGCGCGGGCGTGGTCCAGGCCATGGGGCGCCAAGCGCCCTCCGGGCTTCTCGGCATCCACACCAACCTGCCGGCGACCATACCCGACGATGTCGGCCCCGCGCTCGGGGGCGGTCCGCTCCCGGCGGGACTGTCGCCCGAAGAACGGGCGACAGTCGAACAGCTCAAGGCCTTCGGCCAGGGCGGAAACCTCGCCTATGTGAAAATGATGAACGCGCGCCCGCAAGCCGTCGGCTACGGCCTGACGGACTCGCCCGCCGGCCTGGCCGGATGGATGCTCATGCATCCCGGGTTCGCGCACTGGTCGTACGGCAAGGATATCCACCAGTCGCCGACACGAGATGACGTGCTGGACAACTTCACGCTCTACTGGCTGACCAACAGCGCATCCTCCTCGGCCAGGATCTACTGGGAAAATCGCGGGCAGGAGCTCATCAGCGCCGGCTCCCAGAAAACAGACCAGATCTCTGTGCCGGTGGCGGTGACCGTGTTTCCGGACGAGGTCTACCGCCCCCCGCGAACTTGGGCGAAGCGCGCCTTTCGCAAGCTGGTCTACTTCCAACCCGGCGAGAAGGGCGGCCATTTCGCGGCGTGGGAATACCCCGAGCTGTTTGCGGCGGAGCTCCGCGCCGCCTTCGCGCCGCTGCGCCGCGGATCGTCGAGCGCCGCCCTCTGATCCGACAGCGACGGCGTCCGCCAGCGCGGGCGCCGCACGCCCGACACTTCCAAACCGAAAAGGAGGCAGACATGCCTAGAATCTTAGTGGCGACAGCCTGCGCGTTGGTGTTGAGCGGCTTGGGGCCGCTCACGGCTCACGCCCAGGCCCAGGCCCAGGCGTCCGGTGTCCGGCGCACCGACTACCAGCGCCATGACCTGAGTGCTCCTGGTCGGGAGGTCATCCAGGCCAAGGTCGAACTCGACCCCGGCGTGACGAGCGTCGTCCATCGCCACCCCGGTGAGGAGATCATCTATGTCCTGGAAGGCGTCCTTGAGTACGAGGTCGAGGGCATGGCGCCCGTGACCGTGAAGACCGGCGACGTGCTCTTCATTCCAGCCGGGAAGGTCCACTCGGCGAAGAATGTCGGCAGCGGGAACGGCGCGGAACTGGCGACCTATTTCGTTGAGAAGGGAAAGCCGCTGCTGGAAATCGTCAAGTGAAGGGTGGAGGCCCTCGCGGCGGCGCGAGCCTGACGCCCAACTCTAGTTCATCTATCGCCGCTAAGTGACCCCGCGGCTGCAATGAGCCCAAGGCCGAGGCTCAAATCGCTGGGAGTACGAGGAATAGGAACCTTCGAACCTCGTGACCGGAGTGCGCCACAAGCGGAAGATTGGCGATGGTCTAAAAGCAGACCTCCTTTGCCAACGATTGGTTGGTGACTCTCAAACTGATCGGATGGGCGCGGGCGACCAACACGGGGTTCGCGAACACCAAGACGAATGCTGTCGCCAGGCCAATCCGCCAAGACATCAGTCTCTCCGGTGGCAGGTGGCCAAGACGCCGGCGCCGGTGTGTGTCTTGCTGGGAGAACGTGATCTTCGTCAATGACGAGCCAGGGACGCAGCAGCATCCTCATAAGCGGAGGTTGCGCCTGACCCGGACGGATCACGCCAACTTCGTGGTGGAGGTGATGATCTCGTGCTCTCCCGTCCGGCTTTCGAAGCTGAGGCCCGCCAGCTATGACACCGGCTCGCATCAAGTGGCGATCGACTGCGATCCAAGTCTGCGCCTTCCGCGCCACATGATGCAGCGCTTCCAGATCGTGGCGGGCGAGGGCGTAGGCAACGCCCAAGGGCGCGCCGTCCCCAAGCACTTCGAGGGCCGCGTCTGGGTCCGCCTGAACGACTATCGCGACCGTCCAGGGCAGACGGTCAACGGCCTCAGCCTGTCAGATTTCACAGAGTACGACGCCGACGGGCTGGCACGCTTCTTCGAGACGGCGCGGGCTCTCAATGTCGAAATGCGCATGGGCGTCGCACCCTTAAGCGGCGCCCCTGTCTCAGTGATCCGCGCGAAATGAGCCTGTTCTGGCAACTGTTCGCCGCGACTCTGCTCGTAGGCTTCACCGCGCTCCTACACCTTGCCGGCCTCGCGGGTCTGATCGCTCTCATTCAGGCACACGGAAAGCGCGTGAGAACGCCGCATGTACGGCTCAATCAGGCGCTTCTCGTACTCGTTGCGGTTTTTGCGTTGATTGCTCTCCACGGCGTTGAAATCTGGCTCTATGCGACCGTCTACGCACTCGTGGGCGAGTTCCCGGCCTTCGAGGACGCGCTCTACTTTTCGACCTCGACCTACGCGACGATCGGCTATGGCGATCTGGTGCTGTCTCCCGCCTGGCGCATCGTTGGCGCAATAGAGGGTGTCAACGGCATCATTCTACTTGGGTGGTCGACCGCCTTCTTTGTTTCAATCGTTGGCCGATTGGCGGAGCTCGAACGCGACGACCCGCCCTAGGACATGCGCCGCCGCTGGCCGCCGGCCCCCGCAAACGGGGCTTGGGAATGACGGCTAGGAGCCCTCAGCGGACCTTCTCCAAGTGCTGCGACTTTCGCTCCTTTTCTGATGTCCGCGCGCCTCAGGCGCCATTGCGCCGAAATCGCAAATTTCCTCGGAGCGTGGGGTACGGTGCGTGCGCGCAGACGTGGGACCCCCACCCCGGAGGTCGGGTCCGGCAGGAGGCAAATCCGCCCGGCCTCATGACTTACCCTCAGGCAAGGAGACGCGCACCCGTTCTGGCGGCCGCAACGATCCCCTGACGGGTGTTAGCGCAGGTTCTCAGCACCACATGAACGTCATTCCGACGAGACCAGGGCGAGGCCCGGTCTGTTAGTGAGGCCTGAGCGGCTATTTGGAGCTGTTCGCGCCAACTTCAGCGATGGATTTGGTGCGACTCCTTGCTCAGGACGCGCGTGAAGCGCGCGAGATCCGACGCATGCCGCAAGAAGACCTGGCCCACGAAGCGGGGCTGCAGCGCGTTTGCCGTAGCTATCTGGAGCGAGGCACGTCAACCAACCGTGCGTGCCTTCGGACGCCTGGTGGCCGCGCTTGGTGTTCCAACAGACACCGTCCTCGCCGGGTCAGCCTGAAGGCCGATGACTGCCTGATGGCCGGGGTGACGCCGACCAACGATATTTCTGCAGGCGGCATGAACGTGCTTGCGCACTGAGCGACTACATCGCGCACCACCGAGAACCAGCCGCCCGCTATGGCCAGCCGGATGTGGGTGTGATTGTGGGGTAGATGAAAAACGGTCCGCTAAGTCTTTCATTTCCCGAGGGAAGTGGCGGTGACGCAGGGATTCGAACCCTGGATACGCTTTCACGTATGACGATTTAGCAAACCGTTGCCTTCAGCCACTCGGCCACGTCACCATCTGATTTTATCCGGGTTTTCTCCCGGCCCGGCGCAGGTTTCGCGGTCGGCTGGATCGTCCCGCCCGCACGTCCCTCCGAAGGGACGGTTCTAATAGCCGAAGGCTTAGGAACGGGCAACGCGGCGATGCGAATTTGGTTGTGGGGGCGCCGACGCGAACACGAAAGCGCCGCCGGTCATGGACCGACGGCGCCGTCGTTACGCGGAAACTCGAAAGCTTAGGCGAAGGCCAGGGTCTGACGACGACGCTGGTTGCGCACCATGCCGCCAACGGCGCCGAAGCCGATGATCATCATCGCCCAGGTGGCCGGTTCCGGCACGGCCGAGACGCCGTAGCGAACCTGGCCGAAAGCGAAGTCGGTGTCGCTGCTGACCACGGCCCGGTCGAACGTGCCCGAGGCGGCCATGAGGCGGGCGCCGGCGCTGCCGTTCACCGCGCGGCTGATCGAGCCCTGCAGGGTGGCTCCGAGATAGTAGTCGACGGTGAAGTTGCGCACGTCGAACGGATTGCCCTCGACCTCAAAGCCGAAGATGCCCATCGGGGCGCTGGACTGGAAGGTGATGGTGGTCAGGCCGTTGGTGTAGGCGATCTTCGGGGTCGAACCCTCAGTGTCCGGGGGCGAACCCCAGGTGGACCAGCCGGAGCCGACCGTACGGGCTTCCGAGGTATCGAACGTCACGGTCAGGATGCCGTCGGTGACGCTGGAGACCGACGTGAAGTCGGCCGCGGTGATCGGCAACAGGACGGTGGACGAGGTGTAGGCCACGTCTGGGGTCATGATCTGGGTCACAGCCGCCGACGCCGGCTGGGCGGCGAGAAGGACGAGACCTGCGGTAAGCACGGCGAAC
Source organism: Phenylobacterium sp. (assembly GCF_031412415.1). Lineage (GTDB taxonomy): Bacteria > Pseudomonadota > Alphaproteobacteria > Caulobacterales > Caulobacteraceae > Phenylobacterium. The sequence continues at coordinate 14,969 of NZ_JANOCX010000059.1, read as the reverse complement.
TGTTTCATGGGGGGACTCCAGGGTTGTTTGACAACCCGTCCTCGCAAGCCCGGCGCCATCTCGCCGCAATTCCGCCGCTATCAGGACCACGATCATCCACAGCCCCCTACACGCTATAGGCGTGAAAAGATTGAGGAATTGCAGGTAAGTCGTTTACCGAACTTCGTTATGCTGACCCCATGTCGCGCCTCCCCGTCACCTACAAGTCCTCGTCCGACCGGCGCGATCCGCTCCTGACGCCGACACGCCTGTTCCTCGCCGCCCTGTTGGCGGGATCCTTGGTTCTCCTGGCTTGGGTGCTCAGTTTCGGGTGAGCGACGCCTCAGCGTTAACCGGTCGCTGAGGCCCGGTGTGGCAAGCTGTCGCCACCTTCCGCCGCATCCGCCCCTGGTCGTTCATGCCCACCGCCGTCAAACTGGAACGTCAGCCCACGTCCGAGGAGCCCGCCGACGACTCGATCGGTCCGGCCGACGATTTGTGGGGCGAACGCCGCGGCCCCCTTCGGCCCGAGCGCCTGAGTCCGACCCGCACGAGGCTTTCGGGCCGGATGCTGACGCGGTTCTTCCAAGCCGGGGACGGCCTGGCCCTGATCGGCGCGGCGCTGGTGGCCCAGGCGCTGTCCGGCGCGACGGGCGTATCGCCGATGCATGCGGCCGCGGGCCTGGCCGCCTTCGTCGGGCTGCAGCTCTTTGACACCTATCGTCTGGGCCGAGGCGAAGACCTGGCCCTGCACCTGACCCGGGTCACGGTCGCCGTGGCTGTCGGGACCGCCGCCTGCTTCGCCGTGGCCGCGCCGTTCGTTGGGCTGTCGCCCCTGGCCGCCGCGCTTGGACTGTGGACCCCGCTGGCCGTGCTGGGCATGGTCCTGACCCACGCTGTCTGGTGGCTGAACGTTCGCCGCTGGCGAGCGAACGGCCGCCTCACGCCCAACATCGTCATCGTCGGCGCGACCGGCGCGGCCGAGCGCCTGATCGGCGCGGTTCTTAAGAACCGCGAGGCCAACGTGCTGGGCATTTTCGACGACCGCGCCGCCCGCGCGCCCAAGCGTGTTCGTGACGTCCCCGTGCTGGGCGACACCCAGGCGCTGCTGGACCACCGGATCATGCCCTATGTGGACCGGATCGTGGTCACCGTGCCGTCAGGCGCCCGCGATCGCGTTCGCGCCCTGCTGGCGCGACTGGAAGTGCTGCCCAATGAGATCACCCTTCTGCTGGACCGCGACGGGGCCGCCGAGGAATCAGTCGCCATCGGCCGCATCGCAGACCTGCCTCTGACCCGGATCTCCGGCAGTCAGGTCGATCACGGCAAGGCGCTGGCCAAACGGGTTCAGGACCTGGTCATCGGCACGATCGCCCTGATCGTCTTCGGCCCGCTGATGCTGTTCGTGGCCGTCGCCGTGCGCATGGACAGCCCGGGTCCCGCGCTGTTCCGCCAGCGTCGCCACGGTTTCAACAACGAAGAGATCGTGGTCTGGAAATTCCGTTCGATGCGGATCGAGGCCGCTGACGCCAAGGCCGCCCGCCAGGTGAGCGTCGGCGACGACCGCGTCACCCGGGTCGGTCGCTTCATCCGCAAGACCAGCCTCGACGAACTGCCGCAGCTCTTCAACGTTTTGGCCGGCGAGATGTCCCTGGTCGGTCCCCGCCCCCACGCCATCGGCATGAAGACCGGCGATGTGGAAAGCCATCTGCTGGTCGCCGAGTACGCCCACCGCCATCGCATGAAGCCCGGCATGACCGGCTGGGCCGCCATCCACGGCTCGCGCGGCGCCATCGACACGCCTGACCTGGTCAAGCAGCGGGTCTCACTGGACGTCGAGTACATCGAACGCCAGTCCTTCTGGATCGACCTCTACATCATGCTCATGACCGTGCCCTGCCTGCTGGGCGACTCCGACACCGTTCGGTAGCGGGGGTCCGCGGCGATGTTCTGGCGCGGAATGCTCGGGTATCTGCCCGTCAACATCGTGCAGGGCCTTGTCGGCCTGCTGACTATCGTCCTGTTCACTCGGGTCCTGACGCCCGGGCAGTTCGGGGACTACGCGCTCGGCCTTTCGGTCATGACCCTGGCGCACACCGCGATGTTCACCTGGAACGAGGCGGCGGTCGGCCGGTTCTGGGCTGGTGAGTCCCATCGCAACGGCGGGGCGGACCATGCCGCAACCGTCTACCGCGCGTGGCTGGGGCTGCTGGTCGTCATTCCGGTGGCCGTCCTGGCGGCCGCGCTCTGGCCCATGAGCGGGTCGCTGAAGCTCGCCGTGATCGCGGGCCTGGTTTCGCTGGTCCCGCGCACCTTCGCCCGGCTGGGACAGGAACGCCGCCGAGCGGCCGGGGAAGTCAGCGGTTCGGCGATGCTGGAGCTGATCCAGACGCTGGGCGCCTTCATCTTCGGGGCGGGCCTGGCCTATGCCGGCCTGGGTGGCGCGGCGCCTCTGATCGGTTTCGGACTGGCGGCCCTGATCGCCGCGGCGCTCTGCGCGCGCCCCGAGCTCGCCAAGGCCAAGGGCGGGCGATACGAACCCGCGCGGCTGCGGGAACATGCGGCCTATGGTGTGCCGCTGGCCGCCTCGCTGATCCTGGCGGTGGTGCTTTCGACCACCGACCGCTTCCTGCTGGCGGCCTTCCTCGATAGCTCGGCGGTCGCGGTCTATCACGCCGGCTACAGCCTCTCGAACCGCACCCTGGATGTCGCCTTCATCTGGCTGGGCGCGGCCGGCGCGCCGGCCATGGTGATGGCCCTAGAACGTGGCGGGCGCGAGGCTTTGGTCGTCGCGGCGCGCGAGCAGTTCTCGGTCATGCTGCTGCTGACACTTCCCGCCGCCGTCGGCCTGGCCCTCGTCGCGCGCCCGCTGGCCGAGCTGATGATCGGACCCGCCATGGCCGCCGGCGCAGCCCACGTCACGCCGCTGATCGCCCTGGGCGGCCTGCTGGCGGGTCTGAACACCTACTACTTCTCGGAAGCCTTCCTGCTGGGGCGGCGCAGCGGCCTGGCCCTGATCGCCATGGTGGTGCCCGCCGTGGCCAATCTGGGCCTCAACCTGGTGCTCATCCCACGCATGGGGATCGACGGGGCGCTGTGGTCGACGGTGATCAGCTACGCCCTGGGCGTGATCGTCGCCATTGTTCTGGCGCGCAAGGTCCTGCCCCTGCCTATCCCGTGGCGCGTGGTGGGCGAGACGCTGGGCGCCTGCGCCGCCATGGCCCTGGTGGTGACCCGCGTTCCCGCCCTGGGTGGCTTTCCCGAACTGGCGCTGAAGGCCGCGGCCGGCGGGCTGACCTATGGCCTGATCGTCGGGCTTCTGGACACCGGCCATCTGCGCAGCCGCGCCCTGGGCGCCTTGCAGGCCTTGCGCGCACGGAACGCCACGTGAGCAGCCCTGGCGAAACCGTAAGCGAGAACGCCGCCTGGTCGTCAGGCGCCGCGGCGCTGTCGATCCTGATCCCCTTCAAGGGCGACGACCCCACACCCCTGCTGGCGGCGCTGGGTCGTGAGCCCTGCGACGTCGAACTGGTCATCCTCGACGACGGCACCGGCGATGACGCCCTGGCCGCCAGGGTCGCGGCGGCCGTCGTCGCCCTGCCCTTCCCGGCGCGGTTCGTGCGCCTGGCTGAGAACGTCGGCCGCGCCAAGGGGCGCAACCGCCTGGTCGCTCACGCCCGAGCGGCGCGATTCCTGTTCCTCGACAGCGACATGCTGCCCGACAGCAACCGATTCCTGCGAGACTGGCTGGAGGTGGTGGCGCGGCAGGACCCGCCGGTGGCGTTCGGCGGCTTCTCGCTCCATCAGACCCCGCAGCAGCCCGCACACGCTTTGCACCGGGCCATGGCCTCGCACTCCGACTGCCTGACCGCCGATTGCCGGGCGCGCAATCCGGCCAAGCACGTCTTCACTTCCAATCTGCTGGTGCGTCGCGACGTCTTCGAGGGCGAGGCCTTCGACGAGGGTTTCGCCGGCTGGGGCTGGGAGGACGTCGAGTGGGGCATGCGCGTGGCCCGCCGCTGGCCGATCCTGCACGTGGACAACACCGCCACGCACCTGGGGCTCGACACCGCGCCCGCCATGGCCGCCAAGTACGAGCAGTCGGCCGCGAACTTCGCCCGTGTCATCGCCGCCCACCCTGCGGTGGTCGCCAACTATCCCAGCTACAAGGTGGCCAAGGTGCTCAAGCATGCACCCCTGCGCGGCCTTTGGCGGCCGGCGCTGAAGCTCTACGCCCTGTTCGAAGGCGCGCCCCTCAAGACGCGGGCCTTCGCCATGCGGCTCTATCGCGCCGCCCTTTACGTGGAAGCCGTCTAGGGCAGGATCGCCTTCAGGAAGCCCGGCCGCTCAACCGTGCCCCGGTTGAAGAACAGCCCCGCCACATTCCCCCCTGCCCCATTGATGGCATCGCGCAGCTTGGCCGGCGCGCGCACGTCGGCCTCGTCGGCGGCGACCACCAGCACGGTCTGATCCATGAACGGCGCGACCGTCAGCGCCGCCTGCGAGCGTTCCGGCGACGGCGCGTCGACGATGATCACATCCGCGAACTTGCGCAGGGCGTTCCAGTAGTCGCCCGTGGGTAGGACATGGACGGTCTGGCCGCCCTTCAGGGCGTCGCGCCGGAATCGGGTCACCCAGAAGCGCGCCGCGCCCACGCGATGCGCCACCAGATAGCGGGAGTTGGGCCAGGGCTGGCCGTCGGCCTGCCGCAGGGGCGGCTGCACGGTGAAGAAGATCGAGCCGTCGGGGCTTGCGGCGGCAGCTTCCCCCAACTTGCCGTAACGCTCGTGGGCCTGGGCGATGGCGGCATGCTGGGCCGAGGCCAGCAGATCGAGGTCGACGAGCCAGACCGAGCGCCCGGCGCGCTTGGCGGCGTGAAGAGCGAGCTCGCGGGCGACGGAGGACGCGCCTTCGCCCCGCCGCGCCGCGACGATCTGGATCACCCGGGCACGACCCGCCGCGGGCGCGCCAAGCGACGCCCAGAGTTCGGCCATCTCGGCGGTCAGGTCCAACATTTCTCGAATCGCCGCACGCGCAGTTTGTCGAAGCTAACCCAGAGTCACCGGGAACATACCACGGGCTCTATCGCGCCTTCAGCGGGGCGGCGGCGAGCACCGGCAGGTCGAGGGTGCGCGAGGCCGACTGGGCGGTGGGCAGTCCGGGCCGCAGGAACATCCGCAGCAGGCCCGCGCTGAGCGCGGTGAAGCCGGCGAACAGGAAGGCCAGGATCACGGCGGGCTTGCGCAGGCTCTTGCCCTTGGTGGGCGGCGTGGCGCGGGCCACGATGCGGATATTGTCGTTGGTCCGCGAGGCGATTTCCTGGGCCGCGCGGCTTTGTTCTTCCTTGACGGAGAAGTCGCGGACATTGGCCTGCAGAACGTCGCGGTCCAGGCTCAGCTCCTGGAACTTGGGCTCCAACTCCGCCAGCTTCAGCCGCCGCTGGGTGACCTGCTCGATCTGCGAGACCAGTTCCGCCTGCGATTGACGCAGGGCGTTGACCTCGGCGGTGAGCTGGATCTTCTCGGTCTGAACCGTCTGGTAGACCGGATTGACCCCGAAACGCCGCGCGCCCTCGGCCAAGGTCCGGCCGGCCGCGATGCCGGCCTCGAGCTGGGCGATCTGGGCGTCCAGCTCCTGAACGGGCCGGGCGTCGGTGCGATAGCGCGAGAGCAGGTCTTCCCGCTGGATCTTGAGCGAGACCAGCTTCTCGCCCGGCGCGCTGGAGACGTCGCGGTAGAGCCCGACCTCGGGCGCGATCTGGCCGAACTGGCTGGAGAGGGTGGAGAGGCGACCGATGCGGTCCTGGAGCTGGGCGTCGGTTTGGTACTTCTGCTGTTCGATCTGGGCCTGGAGCTGCGACAGTGAGGCCTTCTCGGCCACGAAGTCGCCGATCCGGTTGTTGTTGAGGAAGTCCTCATAGGCAGCGTCGGCCTGGGCCAGCCGGGTTTCGAAATTGCGGCGCTGCTGTTCCAAGGCCGGGGAGTTCGGATCCGAAAGCACCGCGCGGCGGTAGATCAGATACTCTTCCAGCAGGGTGTTGAGGATCAGGGCGGCGGCCTCCGGGTCCTCATGGGTGAAGCTCACCCGAATGATCGGGGTCTGGGGCGCGGTCTCGATCTTCAGGCTCGATTCGATACTGCGCACCGCCGAGCTCATGATCTTGCGCTTCTCGTCAGGTCCCGCGGCGGCGTACTTCGCCGCCAACTTCGGATAGGTCCGCGACAGACCTAGCTTTTCGACCACGCGCAACTTGAGCTGGCTGGCGCCCAGGATCGCGGTCTCCGACTGGATAACCTGGTCGGAGTCGAGCACCGCGCCGCGACCGGCGTCGCCGGCCCGGGGTTCGTAGACGTATTCCTGGCCTAGCCGGACCAGGACGCTGGATTGGGCGGGATAGGTGGTCTTCATCGTAAGCGCCGCGCCGACGCCCAGGATGAAGAGGATCAAGAAGATGGCGGCCATGAGATAGCGCTCGCGCCACAACAGCGTGGCGAAGTCCGACACGGCGTAACGTGGCCGCGCGGCCCAGTCGGCGCGCGGCGGCACGTCATGCGTCCTAGCTGTCCAAGCGCCCGGCGCGGCCATAGAATCCCTATCCCACCAACTGTTATCGACCGTGGCGGCGCGCGATTAACACTCCGTTACCCATTCTCCTTAACCTTCCGGACATGCGCACCAGCACGCCCCTCGCGCTCGCCCTCGTCGCCGCCGCCAGTCTCGTCCTGGGCGGTTGCGCCATGCCGCGCATTCCAAGGATGGACCTGCTGGGGCCGACTGACGAGCCCGCGCCCCGTGGCCGGGCCTTCAGCGATATCCCCTATGCGACCTGGAGCGACTACGAGCCGGACTATCGATTCTATCCCGGCGACGAGATCGAGGTTTCCCTGCCCTCGGCGCCCGAGCTGAACAAGACGGTGACGGTGCAGCCGGATGGGCGGATTTCGCTGCCGTTGATCTCGACGGTCATGGCCGCCGATCGCACGATTCCGGAGCTGCAGGCCGATCTGGCCCAAGCCTATTCGCGCCAGCTCCTGCGGCCGGAGGTCGACGTGGTGGCTAAGGCCGCGCCCTTGAAGGTGTTCGTGGGCGGCGAAGTCGGCACGCCCGGCATGTTCGACCTGACCGGGGACTCCGACGCCTTGCGCGCGGTGATCCAAGCTGGAGACTTCAAGACCAGCGCCGATCGCAGCAGCGTGATCATCATCCGTCGCGGCCCGGACGGGCGAGCCATGATGCGGCGGGCAAATTTGTATCGGGGACTGAAGAGCGGCGCCTCGGACGTGGTGCCCCTGCGCCGGTTCGACATCGTCTATGTGCCGCGCAGCGGCGTGGCGGAAGCCTCGCTGTTCATCCAGCAGTACTTCCGAGACCTGTCGCCGGTGACGTTCGGATTCAACTACGCCCTGGGCGCCAACGTCATCAACTGACGCGCGCGGCCGGCGGTGTCAGCCGCCGGCTCCGAACTCCACGCAGATGCAGATCAGCCGGTGGCCAACCACTCGCGGGCTTGGCGCTGAGCTTCGGCGACCTCGTCGGAGGCCATCTCCTGGCTCAGTTCCTTGCGGTAGACCTTGGCCTCGACCGAGCCGCGCATGGCCGCCAGGTTAAACAGCATGTGGGCCGACACATAGTCGAGCGGCGCACCGCCCTGGCCGGTCGAATACAACAGGCCCATCTTGAACAGCTCGTCGCCTGACGCGTCCGCGCTCGGCAAAGGCAGGCCTTCGGTGGTTTCCACGCTCGCAAGCATGAGATCGTTCCCCTATCCCCGACCGGTCCGGAGCCGTTCTGGCGCCGCGCCCGATCACACTGAGACACAAGAAAGTCGATGCGCACTAAACATAGGGTTAATTCGCGCGGCCACGAGAATCTAACGCGTCGATTTCCACTATTCGGCGTTTTTACTGCCGGGAAAGCTTCGTATCGAGAGTCTTAAATTCCGCGCAGACTCTTGCCCATTCTGACGAGGGGAACGACCACCCCATCGATCGGCGCCGACCCGGTCCGCTCGATCTCCGTGAAGCCGCAAGACCGGTAAAGGGGTTCTCCAGCCAGGGTCGCCATGAGCTCCGCGCGCTCGAACCCTTCGGCTAGGGCGGCGGTCTCGCAAAGTCCGAGGATCAGCCGCCCCACCCCGCGGCGAACGAAATTCGGATGGGTGTACATGGCGCGGACCCGGGCCGCGTCCTGAGCTGGGTTCAGCACCGCGGCGTCACGCAAACTCGCGCTGTGATCGCCGCCATAGAGGGTCGCGCGCCGGCTCCACCCTCCGCATCCAGCCAGCACGCCGTCCTCCTCGACAATGAAGTAGGTCCGGTCGGCCACGAGCTGGGTGTCGAGACCCATGACCGCGCGGCTGGCGACGATCTCGGCCGGACTGAGGAATCCGCGCTGCAAGCCATCGATGGCCAGCGCCATCAGCTCGCGCAGGGCCGGCAAGTCGTCCTCGGTCGCCAGTCGGCTGGTCAGCATCTGACTCGCTCGTTTCGTCCGCCCAACCATTGATGGCGGATGGCGCTGTGCGCGCAACCATCAACCTGACAGCTCCGTTCAGGTCGAGTTCAGGCGCTGGACGCCAAGGTTAGCGCCTGGGACACCAAACTTCCGACAGGAGGTCATAAGACATGAAGCGCATCATTCTGAGTCTGGCGGTCGCCGCCGCGGTCGCCGGCCCGATGGCCGTCGGCGCCACCACCGCCGCCGCGCAGGATCGCGGCCGCTGGGATCAGCGCGAGGACCGTTGGGACCGCCGCGAGGACTATCGCGACCGCCGCGAAGACCGCAGGGACCGCCGCGAAGATCGATGGGACCGCCGAGACGACCGACGCGGCGACTATCGCAGCTGGGATCGCGGCCGCCACAATGGGTACTACTACAACAACCGGTGGTCTTATGGTCCGCCGCCGCCCGCCTACTACCGCCACCCGCAGTATCGCCCGGGGTACGCGGCCTGGCGTCGGGGCTCGCACCTGCCCAGCTACTATCGCGGCTATGTGGTGCGGGACTACCACCGCTACCATCTGCGCCAGCCGCCGCGCGGCTATGCCTGGTATCGGGTGGGCGACGACTACCTGCTGGCGGCCATCGCCAGTGGCGTGATCTTCGACATCATCGCCAATAACTAGACCGATCCACGCCCCGGAGCTCGCTCCGGGGCGTTTTCGTTGCCGCAGGCGCCGTGGCGTCAGGCTTTCGGTCGCCGACCAAGTCGCTATCCTGGCGCTAGGCAAGGCGGAGGAACGACGCCATGGACTTGGTCAGCGAAACCTATGTGGACGGCCGAGCCGGTCCCGCCCACCCCATCGCCTATCCACCGCTCCCGGGCGTGGACCTCGCCGACGCGCGGCGGTTCACCTCGGGCCAGCCCTTCGCCGACTATGCGCGGCTGCGCCGCGACGCGCCGGTCATGTGGCACCCCGAGCCGATGGGCGGCCCCGGCTTCTGGGCGGTGACCCGCCACGCCGACGTCATGACCGTCGACAGCGATCCCCTCACCTTCTCCTCTCAGAAGGGCGGCATCCTGATGGGCTACGGTGGGCCCGAGGCGCGTCACGGCCAGCTGCACAAGGCCAGCCTGGACGCCATGATCAACCTGGACGGCGCGACGCACATGGCGCTGCGCCGCGATCACATGCCCTATTTCACGCCGTCCTACCTGCGGGGTCTGACAGACCGGGTGTCGGCCGAGGTGACACGCCTGCTGGACGACATGGCGCGCAAGGGGCGCTGCGACCTGGTCGCCAACTTCTCGGCCCACCTGCCGCTCTACACCCTGTGCGAGATCCTGGGCGTGCCCGAGGCCGACCGACCCAAGTTCCTGGGCTGGATGCACTTCCTGGAGATGGCCCAGAACCTGGCGCGCGAGCAGGCCCCCGGCGACGGCCCCATCGACATGGCCAACTTGCCCCCCGAGATCCAGGCCTTCGTCGACGCCTTCAACCACAATGTGGGGGAGATGTTCGAGTACGGCCGGATGATGCTGCACAAGCGCCGGGCCGACCCTCAGAACGACCTAATGTCCGCCATCGCCCGCGCACAGGTGGACGGCGAGCTGCTCTCCGACGAGTACCTGGACGGCTCGTGGCTGCTGATCGTGTTCGCCGGCAACGACACCACGCGCAACACGCTGTCGGGCGCCATGAAGCTGTTGACCGAGTTCCCGGAGCAGAAGGCGCGGCTGATCGCCGATCCGTCCCTGCTTCCCAACGCCGCCAACGAGTTCATCCGCATGGTGAGCCCGGTGATCTACATGCGCCGCACCGCCACCCGCGACGTGCAGCTGGGCGGCCAGATGATCGGCGAGGGCGAGAAGGTGATCATGTACTACGGAGCCGCCAATCGCGACGACGCGGTGTTCGCCAACCCTGACCAACTCGATGTCACCCGCGCCAACGCCGACAAGCACATCGCCTTTGGCTATGGCCCCCATGTCTGCATCGGCAAGCGTGTGGCGCAGATCCAGCTCGAGGAAGCCTATCGCCAAATCCTGGCCCGCTTCCCCGACATCCGCTGGAGCGGCGAGATCGATATCGCCCCGAACAATTTCGTCCACGCGGTGCGGCAGTTGGGCGTCGAGTTCACGCCGGAGAGCTGAGCGACCTTAGAGGATGTCCGAAATTGCTTCGGCCAAGGCCTTCTGGCCCTGCCCCGACACAGACCGTTCCAAAACCCAGACGGAAAGGTCGGCGACGAGCTCGAAGCCAAGGCTAGCGTAGAGCGGCCGGCCTGCTTCGGTCGCGCCCAGGTGGAAGCGCACCACGCCGCGACGCCGATAGTCGTCGATCACGGAACTCAGCAGAGCGCGGCCCACGCCCTTGCGTTGGCGCCCAGGTGGCGTGGCCATAAGCGTGATAGCCGCCGTGTCGCCCGTTGGAATCACGGAGACGGTGCACATGGGTCCTTCGTCGCCCCAGGCGATGTAGGTCTCAACGCCCGAGGTCTCGGTCATGCTAACTTCGATGCACCTGGAGATAACATCTCGGGGCTCGCTGAAAGCGGCGGCGATCAGATCGCCTGCGATGGCGACCAACTCCGGGCCGAGCGCGCGGACGATCTTCGTGGGACGGCTTGGCTGAACGGAAACGTCCGGGCGGAGCACCATGAGCGGCGCCGTTCCGACGGCGGTGAGACCCAGCCGTGTCGCGACGGACGCGAGGGCTTCCGTCGCACGGGGGCTCATGATGGCCGTGAGCGGCCGATCTCGTTCCTTGGCCCGCGCCACCGATCGAATGAGGAAGCCCTCGGCGTCGGGATCGGCGCCTAGGGTCAGCCTATTGTGGTCGGCCAGCGGCTCGTCGGTCAGACCCAGAATGCAGTTCCGGGTCACATGCAGTTCAGCCCCGGACGCCGCGATCATCTGCGCGGCGAGGGCGCGCACGCAAAGCTGGATCAGCTCTTCGGTCTCATCCATGGGCTCGCCCCTCAACCGACCTTGCTCTGCGAGGCGCTATCTCTCGTATCGGGAGACGAGATCAGAGCCCCAGCTTCGCCTTGAGCAGCTGGTTCACCGTCCCCGGATTGGCCTTGCCGCCGGTAGCCTTCATGACCTGACCCACGAACCAGCCGATGGCCTGCGGCTTTTCCTTCACCGAGTCGGACTGGCCCGGATTGGCGGCGATCAGGTCCTCGATGATCTTCTCCAGCGCCCCGGTGTCGGAGACCTGCTGCAGGCCCTGCTTCTCGACGATCTCGCGCGGGCGGCCTTCGCCGGCCCACATGCGCTCGAAAACGTCCTTTGCGATCTTGGAGGATATGACGCCCTCCTCGATCAGCGCCACCAGCTCGGCGATGACATCAGGCTTCAGCGGGCTGTCGCCGATGTCCAGGCCGCCGGCCGTCAGCTTGGCGGCGAGTTCGTTGGTCACCCAGTTGGCGGTCAGCTTGGCGTCCCGGCCCTTGGCGGCTTCCTCGAAGTAGTCGGATCGCGCCTGCTCGATGATCAGCACGCCGGCGTCGTATGCGCTCAGTCCGTACTGAGACTGTAGCCGGGCCTTCTTGGCGTCCGGCAGCTCCGGCAGGCTCTCTTCGATGCGCTTCACCCAGGCCGGATCGAGGTCCAGCGGCAGCAGGTCGGGATCGGGGAAGTAGCGGTAGTCCTGCGCCTCTTCCTTCGAGCGCATGGAGCGGGTCTCCAGCTTGTTCGGATCGAACAGCCGCGTCTCCTGGTCGATCTTGCCGCCGTCCTCCAGAATCTCGATCTGGCGGCGGGCCTCGTACTCGATGGCCTGCTGGATGTAGCGGTACGAGTTGACGTTCTTGATCTCGCAACGCGTGCCCAAGTGGCTGAAGCTGCCCGTCTCGCGGAACTTCTCGTAAGCGCCCGGACGGCAGACCGAGACGTTCACGTCGGCGCGCAGGTTGCCCTTCTCCATGTCGCCGTCACAGGTGCCCAGGTAGACCAGGATGGTGCGCAGCTTCTTCACATAGGCGGCCGCCGCGGCCGAGGAGCGCATGTCGGGCATCGACACGATCTCCATCAGGGCGGTGCCTGCGCGGTTCAGATCGACATAGGTCGAGTGCGGGTCCTGGTCGTGCAGCAGCTTCCCGGCGTCCTGCTCCAGGTGCAGGCGCTCAATGCGGACGTCGAACGTCGAACCGTCGTCCTGTTCCACCGTGACCACGCCTTCGCCCACGATCGGGTGCTTGAACTGACTGATCTGGTAGCCCTGGGGCAGGTCCGGATAGAAGTAGTTCTTCCGGTCGAAGTGGCTCTTCAGATTGATCTGAGCCTTGAGGCCCAGGCCGGTCTTCACCGCCTGCTCGACGCAGTGGCGATTGATCACCGGCAGCATGCCCGGCATGGCGATGTCGACCAGCGACACCTGCTGGTTCGGGCCGGCGCCGAAGCCCACGGCGGCGCCCGAGAACAGCTTGGCGTTCGAGGCCACCTGGGCGTGGACCTCCAGGCCCAGAACCAGTTCCCACGGGCCGGTGCGGCCCTCGATCACTTGCAACGTATCGGTCATGCCGCTCCAATAGCGCCGGTCGCAGGCGAGCGAAAGCGGCCTGCGCGATATCCCTTGCGCCAGGCGCGGAACATGGGCGAAATCCGCGCCTCAAGACTACTCGGGGATAAGGAAACACCCATGAACAGATTCATCGCCGCCAGCCTGGTCGGCCTCTCGCTCAGCGCCGGCGCGCTGGCCGCCGCTCCGGCCCTTGCGCAAGCTCCCGCCGCCGCTCCGGCCGCGCCCTCGGTGGAAAAGAGCCCCATCGTCGATCTGGTCGGCAACCCGACCACGAAGGCGATCGTCGAGAAGCACATTCCGCAACTCGTCGCGCACCCGGCCTATGACCAGTTCAAGGAAATGACCCTGCGCGAACTGGTGCCCCTGTCGCAGGGCGCGCTGACCGAGGAAATCCTGACCGCGGTGCAGGCCGACCTCGACAAGGTCAAGTAAGGCAAACCCAGGTTGACCAAGAAAAACCCCCGCCGCCCGGCGGGGGTTTTGCGTTTCAGGCCCCTACCACCACTTTGCTGGCTTGGCTCGGAAGTCGGCGGCTTTCTCGATCGCGCCGCCCAGGGAGAACAGGGTCCCCTCGTCCAGCGCCTTGCCGATCAGCTGAAGGCCTAGGGGCAGGCCCTTGGCGTCGACGCCGGCGGGAATGCTCATGCCGGGAAGACCCGCCAGGTTCACCGTCACCGTGAAGATGTCGTTCAGGTACATGGCGACCGGATCGGCCGCGTTCTCGCCCAGGCCGAACGCCGCCGACGGCGCCGTGGGCGTCAGCAAGGCGTCGACCTTCTCGAACGCCTGGTCGAAGTCGTCGGCGATGCGGCGACGGACCTTTAGGGCCTTGAGATAGTAGGCGTCGTAGTAGCCGGCCGAGAGCACATAGGTGCCGATCAGGATGCGGCGCTTCACTTCAGCCCCGAAGCCCGCCGCGCGGGTGTTCTCATAGGTCTCGGTCAGGTTGCCGCCGTCGGCGCGAAGGCCGAAGCGCATGCCGTCATAGCGCGCGAGGTTCGAGGAGGCCTCGGCCGGCGCCACGATGTAGTAGGCCGGCAGGGCGTACTTGGTGTGGGGCAGCGAGACCTCGACGATCTCGCAGCCGGCCTCCTTCAGCCAGGCGATGCCCTGCTCCCACAGCTTCTCGATCTCGGCCGGCATGCCGTCGACACGATATTCCTTGGGAATGCCGATCCGCAGGCCCTTGACCGACTTGCCGACGAAGCTGGCGAAGTCCGGGGTCTCGACGTTCAGACTGGTCGAGTCCTTGGGATCATGACCGGCCATGGAGGTGAGCAGGATCGCCGCGTCCTCCACGGTCTTGGCGATGGGTCCTGCCTGGTCCAGGGACGAGGCGAAGGCCACCACGCCCCAGCGCGAGCAACGCCCATAGGTCGGCTTGATGCCCACCGTGCCGGTGAAGGACGCCGGCTGGCGGATCGAGCCGCCGGTGTCGGTCGCGGTCGCCCCTAAGCAAAGCTGCGCCGCCACGGCCGCGGCCGAACCGCCCGACGAACCACCCGGCACCAGCGGCGTGTTCGAGCATCCTCGGCGATTTCACGCCGACCTACGAGTCGACGGTGACCCAGAACCTGTGGGATGCCGGCGCCGTCATGCTGGGCAAGCTCAACAACGACGAGTTCGCCATGGGCTCGTCGAACGAGACGAGTTGTTTCGGCCCGGTGGTCAATCCCTGGCGGCGGACGCGCAACGGCCAGGCCGACAATGCCAAGCTCGTGCCGGGCGGCTCGTCGGGCGGCTCGTCGGCGGCGGTTGCCGCTGATCTGTGCCTGGCTGCCACCGCCACCGATACGGGCGGCTCGATCCGCCAGCCGGCGGCGTTGACCGGGACCGTCGGCATCAAGCCGACCTATGGCCGCTGCTCGCGCTGGGGCATCATCGCCTTCGCGTCGTCGCTGGACCAGGCCGGCCCCATTGCCAAGACTGTACGTGACGCGGCCATCATGCTGCGCCACATGGCGAGCCACGACCCGAAGGATTCGACCAGCGTCGATCAGCCGGTGCCCGACTACGAGGCGG
>NZ_JANOCX010000058.1:0-11641 GCF_031412415.1 Phenylobacterium sp. | reverse complement strand
CCCGGGGGCGGGCCCGGGCCGGTGCGCGGTACACCCCCCGGCCGCGGGCCCCCGCCACCGTGATCTTCGCCCGCCTGACCATGCGCCTAACCAGCCGTCTTCGGCGCCGAAATCAAGACCGCAACGAAAAGCGCCCGCCGTTCGCACGGCGGGCGCCTGGTGGTGTAGGGCTGCCGGCTACTCGGCGGCGATGGAGATCGCCTTGGCGCTCCGGTCCTTGAAGTTGATCTCCTGGAGATACTTGATCCCCTCCTCGGCGATGTCGTCGCCGACCATCTTGTCGCCCTCGGCCTTCAGCTCCTCCATGTCGACATAGGTGGCGTAGAAGGACCGGGTCCGGTCGGTGATCAGGCCGGCGTTCAGCAGGGTCTTGATGAGCACGCGGAAGATGTTGGTCTGGCTCTTCAGGCGCTCACGACGACGGTCATCGTTCTGGATCAGCACAACCATCTCGGCGCGAACCCGGTCGGGATCGAGGCCGAAGTCGGCGTATACGCCGGCCTGCTGGTTGGGCGAACCCATGTTGAACAGTAGGGACTGGAAGCAGTGGGCGGCCCAGTCCTCCACCATCTCGCGCTCATCCTGGGTCATCTTCGGGATGGTGCGGTCAGCCCAGATCTTGCCGAACTTGTGGTGGAACGCCTCATCGGTCATCACCAACTGGAACAGCTTCTTGGCGAGGGGGTCGCGGTTGAACTGGAAGCCGGCGGCGAAGGCGCCCATGGCCAGACCTTCCACCAGCATCTGCATGCCGATGATCTTCTTGTAGACCTCCGGCGCCTCGATGATGTCGACCAGAAGCTGCTTCAGCACCGCGCCGCAGGGCCGCGGACGGCCCCAGCGGGCCTTGATGTATTTGGCGAAGGCCGTGACGTGGCGGGCTTCCTCGCGGGTCTGGTTGGCGGCGTACTCCTGCGCGCCCTGGTCCTTCAGCACGTGGCAGAGGCTGGCCGAAAGGTTCAGCGCGCCCTGCTCGCCGTGCAGGATCGAAGAGAAGTTCCACAAGGCCATCTCGTTGATGAACTTGGCCTTCTGGCCGGTCTTTTCCAGGTGGTCGAGGACATAGGGCACGCCCAGCGACATGATCTGGTCGTCGGGCAGCAGGGCCTCGTTCTCCATGTCCCACGGGGCGGAGAAGTCGATGTACTTCGGATCGAGGGGATCCCAGAAGTGGTCGTGGGTCGCTGAGATGATCTTGTCGAACGCCGTCGAGCGGGCGTTGTAACGATCGAGTTCCAGCATGGACTCGAAGTCGTTGGGCGCCACCGCGTCATACATGACGTCTTTGGTGATATTGCCGTCGGCCATTCTGGTTCCTCCCGGTACAGCAACACCGAGCGAATGCGGGTGAACGGCGTTTGGATAGAGTGGTCAGTCCCGGCGGAACAGCACTTCCAGGCCCTGGATCACGTCCTCCATCAGCGGGGTCTGAGCCCCCTCCTCGCCCGCAAGAGTCATGGAGGCCGCGCCGTGGCCGCAGGCCCAGACGGCCAGGGCCACCTTGTGCACCTGTTCCTCGGAGCGATCGTGCTGGCTGGCGGCGTGGCCGATGACCTGCTTCAGCACTTCAAAGGCGCGGTCTCGGGCGGCGCTGACCTCCGGCTCCGCCAGGATCTGTGGGTCGAACATCAGGCCGTAGACGCCGGGCTGGCTCCGCGCGAATCCGAAATAGGCCAGCGCCGAGGCGCGGATCGGCGCGCCTCGCGGCGCGGTCTCCGCGGCTTGGCTGAGCGCCGCCTCAAGCTCGCCGAAGCCTTCCGCCGCCAGGCCCGCCAGCAACGCGTTCTTGCTGGCGTAGTGGTGGTAGACCGAGCCGGCCGCGATTCCGGCCCGGCCAGCCAGGGCCCGCAGGTTGAGCTTGGCCAACCCGCCTTCGCGCAACAGCGTGCGCGCCTCGTCCAGCAGCTGGATGCGTAGATTGCCCACATGATAGCCGCGCCGGCGGCCCGCTTCGGCGTCAGCCCAAGGCATCAGGCGGCCTCGCCATGGCTGGGGCCGGCCAGATCGCAGACGAGGCCCGGCAGGAAGGCGAAGGGCCAGGCCACCAGGGCCAGATTGGGCAGGAACCAGCTTGGATCGAACTCCCGCAGGATCGCCCAGTAGCCAACGGCCATCAGGCCCGCCACCACGGTCAACGTCAGGGAGATCAGGGCCAGCGGCCGCCACGTGGGATCACCTCTGCGCGAGGCCCGCACAGCCAACAGCCCGGTGATCGAGAAGGCGACGTCCAGTGGGAGGAACGACCAGTTCCAGGCCACCACCCGAGGGCTGTCGTAGCCAGCGTACATCAGCTCAGGGGGGATCGCGATGACGCCCGTCTGGCTCAGCAGGGCCAGCGACCAATAGGTCAGGAACAGGAGATCGGTGATCGCCAGGCATAGGGCGAGGCTGCGGCTCATGGTCCAGGCTCCGGCCAATGACAGGTCGCATTGTCCACCGCGTCGAGGGCCGTTGTCGAGACCCGCCCCGCGTCAAACTAACCGTTGATAAGGTAAAATCGCGCCGCTAGCCTTTGGGCGAGCGCCGACGCGAGGGGACATCGATGACCGCCGACTACAAGGTCGCCATCCTGGGCGCTGGCTTCGCGGGCCTCTGCATGGCCCTCCGGCTCAAGGCCCGCGGAGAAACCTCCTTCGTCGTTCTGGAGAAGGCGAACGAGGTCGGCGGCACCTGGCGGGAGAACACCTATCCCGGCTGCGGCTGCGACATCCCCAGCCACCTCTATTCCTATTCCTTCGAGCCCAATCCCGACTGGCCGGAGGTCTATTCGGCCCAGCCTGACATCCTGGCCTACATCAAGGGCGTCGCCGAAAAGCATGGCCTTTACAACCACCTGCGGTTCAATTCTGAGGTTGTGGGCGCGACCTGGGACGAGACTGCCGGCCTCTGGCGGATTCGCACCGTCGACGGCGGGACGGTGACCGCCGAGGCCTTCGTCACCGCCTGGGGACAACTCAACCGCCCCAAGCTGCCACCCATTCCGGGCCGCGACAGCTTCGCTGGCCCGGCCTTCCACTCCGCCCATTGGGACGCCTCCGTCGATCTGGCCGGCAAGCGGGTCGTGGTGACCGGTAACGGCGCCAGCGCCATCCAGTTCGTGCCCGAGGTGGCCAAGGTCGCCGGACAACTCACGCTCTTCCAGCGCTCGCCCAACTGGATCGTCCCGCGCATGAGCCGGCCCTACACCCCGGACGAAAGGGCCAACTTCCGCGCCGCGCCGCAGTCGATGCAGGCGATCCGCGACGAGATCTTCGAGATGGCCGAAGCCCGGCTGGCGGCGAAGCGCGCCGGGACCCTGCCGGTCGAGGAGGTCCCCATCCCGCTGGCCCACTTGCACGCCCAGGTCGCCGACCTCGACCTGCGCGCCAAGCTCACCCCGGACTACGAGGTCGGCTGCAAGCGCGTGCTGATCTCCAATGACTTCTACCCCGCCCTCACCCGGCCCAATGTCGAACTGGTGGTCGAGACCATCGATCACATGACGCCCCAGGGCGTGGTCGACGCCACAGGCCGGTTGCACGAAGCCGACGTGGTCATCTACGCCACGGGGTTCGAGACCAAGTCCTTCGCCGGCGAGACGGCGATCACGGGCATCGCCGGCCAAACCCTGGCCACGGCCTGGGCGAACGGTCCGGAGGCCTATCTGGGTATCAGCGTCGCCGGTTTCCCCAATCTTTTCATGCTATACGGGCCAAACACCAACCTCGGACACAACTCGATCATCTATATGATCGAGGCCCAGGTGGACTACGTGCTGCAGGCCTTGGCGCTCGGCGCGCCGATCAGCGTCAAGGCCGAAGTCATGGCCGACTACAACGCCCGCCTCCAAGATGATCTCGCCGTTACACCATGGGCTGGAAGCTGCACCAGCTGGTACAAAACCCCCGACGGCAAGATCCTCAACAACTGGCCCGGCACCGCACGGGCCTACGCCGAGGCGGTCGCGAAGTTCGACGCCGGCGCCTATGAAGTCACGAAGTTGACCCAACCGGCGGAGTAGTCGGACCCGCTAGATTCGGGATTACGCCTTCGCCGCGGCGATTAGCGCGTGCGCGATCTGCGATAGCGTCCGCGTGGCGTCTCCGCCAGCCAGGATTTGCGAGCTGACGAACGCTCCGTTGATGACCACCGACAGCTCAGTCGCGACGTCATCGGGCCGGGCGACCTGCAACCGCTCGGCTATGACCCGCAAGCGACGGCGCAGTTCCTCCTTATGTGTTCGCGCCACCACGCGGGCGGGATGGTCCTCGTCCGGAAACTCGGCGGCGACGTTGAGTTGGGGACAGCCGCGATAATTGGGCCGCCCGACCCGCGCTCCGATCCAGGCGAGGTGCGCCTCCAGTTCGGCCGCGCCATCCTGCTCGTTGCGCGCGGCAACGCGATCCCAGCACGCCCAGAAATCCTCGTCCTCCCGCTGCAAGTACGCGGCGATCAGATCGTCTTTGGTTCGAAAATGCCGATAGAGGCTCGTCTTGGCGACCCCGGCCGCCTCGACGACCACGTCGACGCCGACGGCGCGGACTCCCCGGCGGTAGAAGAGATCGGAGGCGGTGGTCAGGATCCGCTCCCGCACATCGGCCTGTGTTTCCGCGGCCGCTCCGATGCTCTCCTGCCTCATCGCCATGCGCCGCACTCCTTGTCGGGTGAAGGCTATCAGACCTCGACTTGACGCGCTACAGACCTGTCTGTAGCAAATCAAACAGACCGGTCTGTAGCGCGAGGAAACATGAACGACCGCATATCAAGCCCCTCGGCTGTCCAGCCCACGGTCGCCGTCTATGGCGCGACCGGCCACACCGGTCGCTTCGTCATCGCCGAGCTGTCGCGACGCGGCCTCGGAGTTGTCGCCATCGGCCGCAACGCGGCAGGCATGGCGGCGGCCGACCTCCCGGCTGCGGTCAGGCGAGAGGTCGCCGCCATCGACGACCCTGCCTCGCTGGCCCGCGCCTTGACCGGCGCGGCCGCGGTCATCAACTGCGCCGGCCCGTTTCTCGACACCGCCGAGCTCCTGGTCGCCGCGGCGCTGCACGCGGCCATCCCCTATTTCGACGTGACGGCGGAGCAAGCCAGCGCGCAGGCGATCTTCGAGCGGTACGACAGCGCCGCGGAAGAGGCCGGCGTCGTCGTCATCCCCGCCATGAGCTTCTACGGCGGGCTGAGCGACTTGTTGACGACCGCCGCAATGGGCGACTGGACCGACGCCGATGAGGTTCGCCTCGGCATCGCGCTGGATAGCTGGCGGCCGACCGGAGGGACACGCCTGACCGGGCAGCGCAATACGGCGCCGCGCGTGACGATCACCGACGGCGAGCTGGCGCGCCTGCCCGATCCGGCGCCGAGCGCCGTCTGGTCGTTCGCCGAACCCTTCGGCGCGCAGGAGATGGTCGAGATGCCCTTCACCGAGGCGATCCTGATCCGACGGCACCTCCAAGTGTCCGAGCTCCACACCTATCTGAACCTGACGCCGCTGCGCGATCTCCGCAACGCGGCCACCGCGCCCCCGGTCGCGGCCGACCCGTCCGGGCGCTCGTCGCAGACCTTCAGAGTCGAGGTCGAGGTTCGCAGAGCGAGCACGGTGCGCCGGGCAAGCGCCCAGGGACAGGACATCTACGCCGTCACGGCGCCGATGGTGGTCGAAGCTGTCGTGAGGGTCCTGGGCGGCGCGACCGCCCGGGGCGGTGTCTTCGCGCCGGGCGCGCTCTTTGACGCGGAGAGTTTCTTGGCGGCGCTCGCCCCGGATATCCTCGCGGGAACGCAGGGGGCTTAAGCCGCCTTCGACGCCGCCCTGGCGTCCAGCACGTCCTGCAACGCGTCGTACAGCCGCCCGACCTCGATCGGCTTGGCCACGAAACCGTCCATGCCGATGGCCGTATACTCAGCCACCTGATGCGCCATGGCGTTGGCGGTGAGCGCGATGATCGGTGTGCGCGGACGACCTTCGGCGGCCTCACGCGCCCGGATGATCGCAGTGGCGGTGGGACCGTCCATCTCCGGCATCTGGACGTCCATCAGGATCGCGTCCCAGGCCTCGAGGCTCCACGCCTCGACAGCCTGCGCGCCGTTCTCGACGATGAACGGATCAATGCCGATCTGCTGCAGGATGGTCCTCAGCACCAGTTGATTGACGGCGTTGTCCTCGGCGGCCAGGACGCGCAGCGGCGCGGCGTCGATCTCGCCGTGCGGCGTGGTCTCGGTGGGCGACGGCGGCGGAGCCGGCAGCGGAACGCTGTCGCCGATGCGCGCCAGCGGCAGGGTGACGAAGAAGGTGGCGCCCTGGTCGGGGACGCTGGTCGCATCGACCGCCCCGCCCATCAGGCTGGCGAGTTCGCGGCAAATGGCCAGGCCCAGCCCCGTGCCGCCATACCGGCGCGTCGTGGAGGCGTCGGCCTGTTCGAACTTCTGGAAGAGGCTCGCAAGCCGCTCGGGGGGGATGCCTATGCCGGTGTCGGCGACCGACAGCTTCAGGACGCCGTCTTGCCGATCCACCCTCACCCGCACCTCGCCGGTCTCGGTGAACTTCAGGGCGTTGGAGACCAGATTGTAGAGGATCTGCCGGACGCGGGTGGAGTCGCCCAGATAGACTCCGCGGGCCGCCGGCGCGATGGTCAGGTCGAAGGACAGGCCCTTCTTGTTGGCGATGGCCGTGAAGGCCGCGTGCGCGCCGCGCGCCAGCTCGGCCACATCGAACTCGGCCTCATCCAACTCGAACTTCCCCGCCTCGATCTTCGAGAGGTCCAAGACGTCGTTGAGAATGGCCAGCAGCGTCTCTCCGGACTCGCGGATCACGTCCAGCCGGTCGCGCTGGCGTTCCGGAAGCTCGTCGCGCGCCATGGCCTGCGCCATGCCCAGCACACCATTGAGCGGGGTGCGGATCTCGTGGCTCATGGTGGCCAGGAAGGTCGACTTGGCGCGGTTGGCCGTCTCGGCGTCTTCCTTGGCCTGCAGCAGCGCGCGCTCCGCGGCCTTGCGTTCGGTGATGTTCTGGATAGCGCCGATCAGGCGATGAGGCTGACCCTTGTCGTCCAGGATAAGGCGCGAGGCGCCCTGGACCCAGACTTCCCTGTCGTCGCCGCGGATCACCCGGTACTCCGGCCGATAGGGCACGCCCTCGCTCAGATGCCGATCCCACGCCTCGACGACGCCCATGCGGTCTCGGGGATCGATCGTCCCAAAGATGTCTCGATAGAGCTCCTCATAGGTCTTCGGTTCTGTGAAGAAGGTGTCCTCACAACCTGTCTTGATCAGTTCCCGCCGCTGCCAGTCCACCTCGAAGACGTGCAGTTCGGCGATCTCCATCGCCAGGGTCAGCCGCTCTTCGGATCGTATGGCCTCATCCAGCGCCTCGACCATGCCGGTGATATCGAGGCTGACGGCGACCATGCCGCCAACCTCGCCGCGCGCGTTCCACCACGGGGCCAGTTCGATCTGGGTCCAGACAGGCCTGCCCTCGGCGGAGGCTCCGGGGAAGCGTTCGTTGCGGACCGTCTCGCCCGAGAGGCACCGCGCATAGCTGTCGCGCCACGTTTCCGCCCAAGGCGAAACCTCGTAAAGAGACCGGCCGATGACCTGGTCGACATCATAGCCAATCCGGCGCGCCCAGGCGGGGTTGCAGCAGATGATCTTCAGATCGCGATCGGTCAGCACGACCGTTCCAGGCAGTGCGCCGAAGATCGCGCTCATGGTCGCCGAGAGTTCGTCGCGGTCGCGCTGGCTTTGCTCGTGCGCCCGCATGGCCTGCGCGCGATCCCATTCGTCGGCGACGGTGTCGGCCAAGTCAGCGAGCCGGTTGGCCAGGCCCTGATCGAACGCCCGCGGCTCCAGACCCGTCACACCGATCACGCCGGCGCAGCCGCCGTCGGCCAACAGGATGGGAGCGCCGGCGCAGAAGCGCACATAGGGCGGTCCCGCGACGATGGGGTCATCCCGGAAGCGGGGATCCACGGAGGAGTCAGAGATCCACAACAGCTCGCCACTCTTGAGGATCAAGTCGACCATCAACGGCCGACCGGGATTGATGCGGCCCTCCGGGTCGCGATTGCTCCAGCAGGCGTCGCCGCTGACCAGCACGATACGCGCGTCGACGGCGCCGAACAGGGTTCGAGCCAGGCGCGTCGCGCGGTCACAGACCGCCTGGGAGATATCCAGGCCGAATGGACGCAGGTCTGCTTCTGCGGTCGCCCCCGCCTCGCCCGACATCCGTACTCCCCGTTTTCTTATTCTGTCTCACGGAGAATCTAGGGTCGGCGATCAAGGTTAAGTTCCGATTTAGACGGCTCGGTACGATCCGCGTCTTAAGCGCGCGCGCGAACCGTCGCCTTCGGCCAGGACCATTCGGCGAACTCGGACGGATGGACGAACTCGGGACGGAACCACGGGCGTTCGCGGGCGTCGAAGATCGAAGCTAGCCACTCGGCCACCCGCGCCACCCGCGCCGACTTCATCGCCTCCCGGTGATGGCAGAGCCACAGGGTCGGCGACGCCAGAGGCGGGATATCCAGCATGACCAGATCCGGAGCGAGCGGCACGATCGCCGTGGGGATCGTGCCAATACCCGCTCCGCGCTGAATGGCCTGGAGCATCGCCGTCGACGAATTGAGCACGAGCGCGGGAGCGGCCAGTTCCATGAACGCGTTCGTCTTCGCGTCCCAGCGATCACGCGCTTGTGCGGCGTGGTAGACGAACCTATGCCCGGCCGCCGCATCCAGCCGCGTGGGCGCCCCATACGTATCCAGGTACCCCCGTGAAGCGAAT
Source organism: Phenylobacterium sp. (assembly GCF_031412415.1). Classification (GTDB taxonomy): domain Bacteria; phylum Pseudomonadota; class Alphaproteobacteria; order Caulobacterales; family Caulobacteraceae; genus Phenylobacterium. Next base: position 2,890 of record NZ_JANOCX010000058.1, on the reverse strand, counting down.
AGCGCGTAGTGGAGCGTCGCCAGGGGCCTTGCTGTCATATCAGCGCCAGCGGCGGCGTCGCTGAGTTGGATTGACAGATCGACGTGACCATCCACCGGCGTGTCGGGGTGGAAACCACAGTCGAGGGCCAGCCGGATCGCCGGATGCTCGCGCATGAAGTCGGCGATCTCCGGCCCAAGGACATAGCCCCCGATACCTTCCGGCACCGCGATGGTGACTTCTCCCGCGTTCGGATTCTCGGCGTCGAGCACCAGCCGCTCGATGTCGCCAAACGCCCGCTGCATGGTGAAAGCACGGTCAAACACCAGTTCGCCCGCGCGGGTCAGCGTCACGCCACGCAGGCCGCGGTTGAACAGCCGCGCGCCCAGTCGGGTCTCCAGATCATCGACGCGGCGGGTGATCGTAGGTTGGGTGGTGCGCAGACGCCGGGCGGCGGCTCCGAAGCTGCCGGTCTCCGCGGCGGCGACGAAGGCCTTGATGTCATCCCAATCCGCGCCGCTAGCGCCCCGACCATCCATCGATACTCCCGTCATACCCGTTGGGCTCTCATACGGACTTCGTGGCTGCCAGGTTGGCGGCGCGCACCCTAAGGCATGATAGCTTCGCAACGATCGGGCGTCGACAATGCCAGTCAATCGACTGCTGCACGCAAGACAGGCCATGGCGGGGCTTGGCCTTCGCCTGGCCACTGGCGAAGACATCGCAGAGGCCCACGCCTTGGCGGCCCACATGGTCGGACCGGCCATCGCCTCCCTCGAAGTCATGCTTCGCGTCCAGGCGCACACCGGCTGCACGTGCTTCGCAATGCGCTCGGCCGAGGGACGCCTGATAGGCGCGCTCGCCGTCATTCCGCTCTCGGCCAGGGCTGGTCCCAGCCTCGCGCGCGGCGATTTCGACGGCCTTTCGCCCCCGGACGCCATGCTGGCCGGGCCGGGCGACGCGGCCAGCGCCTTCTATGGGTGGGGCATGGCGGGGCTGACACCACGCAGCAGGGCTGCCGTCGTCTGCGGCGCCATGAGGCTCCAACGCGAGATCTACGGCGACCTGCCCTTCTATGCCCGCGCCGCGACGTCGGAGGGCGAGCGGGTGCTTCACGATCGCATGGGCGCGCGCGCTCATGTCGGCGGCCTGGTCTCGGCGGCGCCTTGGCGCACCGATGGTGCTTCCGCCCTGGGAAAGGCCGCCTGATGAACGCCAATGTCCGCCTGCCGCTGGAGGCGCGCGCCACGTCGCTGGTCGACGACGCTGACTTGGAAGTCACGGTTTGCCGAACGCTCAACGACCTGATGCAGGCCATGGCGGTTCGCAGCCTGGTCTATATGGGCGAACAGGCCTGCCCCTACGACGAGGAGTTCGACGGCAACGACTTCGCAGGCGCGACCCATCTGCTCCTGCGCCGTGACGGCGAGCCCATCGGCACGCTGCGGGTGCGCTGGTTCGCCGACTTCGCCAAGGTCGAGCGGGTGGCCGTGCGGCGCGAACACCGCGGGGGCCGCGCCACGCTGATGCTGATCCTGGCCGCCAAGCGGCTGGCGGAGAAGAAGAACTACCGCAAGATCTTGGGCTACGGGCAAGTCCGCCTCATCCCCTTCTGGCAGCAGTACTTCAACGCCCATGTCCGCGAAGACCGCGAGGGCTTCGTGGTCTCCGACCACGACTATGTGGAGATGATCGTCGAGGGGGCGCCGCCCTCCGACGCCCTCACCCTCGACAGCTCCGCGCTGGAGTTGCTGCGTCCCGAAGGCGCGTGGGGCGAGGCCGGCGTACTGGACCGATCGACCGCCCGCCCCGCGGCCAATTATGGGGCCGGGCGGCCATGAGGGCTGGACCTTCCGTCCTGGTCTGCCTCGATCTCCAGCGTGGGCGCCTGGCCGGGCTCATCGGCGCCGAGAACGTCGAGAGCGCTCTCGTGACCTGCCGCCATGTGCTGGACCAGGCCCGCCGTCGGCGCTGGCCCGTGCTTCATGTCCATCGGCGTGAGCCGACGCTGGAGGGCGGTCGGCCCATCGCCGGCCTGGAGCCCCTGCCCAGCGAACCCATCTACCTGCGCAACGGACCGTCGGCCTTTTCCCACCGCGCCTTCAGCCAGGCCGTCGAGGCCTACGGCGGCCCGCTCGTCCTGATCGGCTTTTCCCTGTGCGACAGCGTGCTGGCGACGGCCTTCGCCGCCGTCGATCGCGATCTGGCGGTCGAGGTGGTGAGCGACGGCGTCCCCATCGGCGGCCGCGATGATCACCTGTTGCGCCTGGCGATGGCCGCCCCGCTGGCGTCCCTTTCGCCAATGGCCCGCATCATCGATTCCCGTGAGCTTTTCGTAGAGGACGCCGCGGCGCTGGCCGCGGCAAACGCCCCATGACCTTCAAGATTCCCCCTGAGCGTCTCAATCGGCCGGCGCGGGCGCCGACCGGCCACGCGAGCACCTCGGCCCATTGCGACGAGACGGAACAGTTGTTGCAGATGGCCAGCCTGCTGGGCCCACGCGACCTGACTGCCTTATCATGCATCATCCAACGGGCCGGTGAGATATGCGAGAGTCACGGCGAGGAAACCGCGCTCGCCGTCCTCGATCAGATCGACGCCATCCTTCGAGATCGCGCGCCGAACGCTTGAATTCCCGCCACAGCTGAATATTAACTCTGCGCTGCGGCGCAACGTCCACTTCACCATAAAGGTGTAGCGGCTCAGCTACACGCCGTGTCAAATAACGGTGCGCGCGAGCCATGCGCCGCGATGAGGACGTTTCGGTGAACGAGAACGGCGACGACCAAGGTCCAGACCCGATCGACGTGGCGGTGGGCCACCGTATTCGGGTTCGACGCAAGTGGCTGGGCATCTCGCAATCGACCCTGGCGGACCACCTGGGGGTCAGTTTCCAGCAGGTCCAGAAGTA
>NZ_JANOCX010000057.1:0-1819 GCF_031412415.1 Phenylobacterium sp. | reverse complement strand
TCTTCCTGCCGTCGGATCAAGAGGCGGGGGCGCATCAGGCCGAACTGCGCGCCGCGATCAGGGACGGACGCGCGGAGGATACGCGCTGGCATCGCCATAAGAGCGGCGCCCGGTTCTGGGCCAACGGGGTCACCATGCGGCTCAGGGATAAGCCGCTGTTGCTCAAGATCATGCGTGATGAGACGCCGACCAAGCTGGCCGACGATCAACGGATCCTGTTGTTGAACGAGCTGAACCACCGCATCAAGAACACGCTGACGACAGTGCAGTCGATCGTCGATCAAACGCTGCGCGCCGCCGCAGTGGACGGGGATGTCCGGACAAGCCTGACCGAGCGGCTCCTGGCCTTGTCCAAGGCCCATAACATCCTCGTGGACGAGAGCTGGGCGGGTGCGGATCTTGGCGCCATCCTGGACTCGCTGGTCGCGGCCCAGGCGCCGGGACGCTTCACGCTCGATGGGCCAGACGTGCGGCTGAGCGCCACCCAGGCCGTACCCCTGTCGCTGGCGCTGCACGAGCTGGCGACAAACGCCATCAAGTATGGGGCGCTGTCGGCAGGCGAGGATGGGCGCGTGCGCCTGCACTGGAACATCGCCCTCAATGGCCAAGGCGCACGACACCTTACCTTCCTGTGGGAGGAGACGGGCGGACCCCTGGTCCAACCGCCGGTGCGGCAGGGCTTCGGCACTCGGCTGCTGTCTCGCATCTTCGCCCCGGCCGGCGGCACGGTGACGCTGGCCTATCCGCCGACGGGCGTGCGGTGCGCGATTGGCCTGCCGCTTTCGTCTGCGGATGAACTTCGGCCCTTCGAAAACGCCGGCGATGTTCGCCTGCCTACCTGACAGCCAAGTGGGAGCTCCTGGTCGAGCGGGGGGCAGGGCATGGCCTCATGCCGCCTCGACGTGCGCCCCGATTGCGATGGCTCGGGGGCGGTGTCGGGGCCAGGCCTCACGACCAACCTCAGATTGGGCCGCGCGCTGCGTAGCGGCGTCGGCTTCGCCGGGAACAAAATCGTCTAGGCGCTCGCTATGGCGTGGCACATTTTGGCCGCAAGCATCCCGGCCATGGTTTGAGTGGAGGACGACGATTTGGACCCGGCTTCGTTCGCCGATTTTCAAGCCCTTTTCGAAGCCTCGCCGACCCCCCTGATGGTCGTGCGGCCGCCCCATTGGACGATTGTCGCGGCGAACGAAGCCCGGCTGCAGGTGACCGGCTCCACCCGTGAGGAACAGGTCGGCCGGCGGCTGTTCGACCTGTTTCCCGACGACCCGGAAGACCCGCAGGCCGACGGCGTCAGCAATCTCACCGCCTCGTTCGAGCGGGTGCTGGCCACGAAATCCGCCGACGCCATGGCCGTCCAGCGCTATGCGGTCCGAGGCCCAGACGGTCGGTTCGTCGAGCGATGGTGGAGCCCCGTGAACTCCCCCGTGTTCGATGCGGATGGCGAGGTGAGCTTCATCCTGCACAGCGTCGAAGACGTGACCGAGATCGTGCGCCTGCGCGGCGACGCGGCCGCCCGCGACCAGGCGGCCGGCGACCAGCAGGCCGTGATCGATCGGCTCCGAGCCTCCGAAGCTGCGCTGCGCGACAGCGAGACGCGCTTCCGCCACATGGCCGACAGCGCGCCGGTGATGATGTGGGTGACCGATCCGAGCGGGCATTGCACCTATCTCAACGCGCGGTGGTACGCGTTCACGGGGCAGGCGCCCGGCGCCGGCGAAGGCCTGGGGTGGATCGACGCGGTTCATCCCGACGACCGGCCGATCGCGGAGGAAGCCTTCCTATCGGCCAACGCCGATCAACGGGACTATCAGGTGGA
>NZ_JANOCX010000056.1:0-23336 GCF_031412415.1 Phenylobacterium sp. | reverse complement strand
CGGCGCGCGCGCCCTGCCCGCTCGCCTGGGCCTTGAGGATCATGTGGGCCAGGCGCGGCGCGAGGGGAAAAGCCGCCAACGCTGCGCCGTGCGCCGTCAGCACGCCATCGTCGGTCAGCGCCTCCAGCCGCCGCAGCAGGGCGCGCGCCTCGGCGAAGGCGGCGGCCGGCGGGGGATCGAGGAAGGTCAGGCTCGCGGCGTCCTTCGCCCCCCAACGGGCCAGGTCCAGGGCCAGGCCCGACAGGTCGGCGTCGAGGATTTCGGGATCGGCGAAGGCCGGCAGGGCGCGGGTCTCCGCCTCGTCCCAGAGCCGGTAGGCGACGCCGGGCTCGGTGCGGCCGGCGCGACCCCGGCGCTGATCGGCCGCCGCGCGGCTCACCCGTATGGTGGCCAGCCGCGTCAAACCGCTGGCTGGATCGAAGCGCGGGACCCGGGCCACGCCCGAATCGATCACGACCCGCACGCCCTGGATGGTGAGGCTCGTCTCGGCGATGGAGGTGGCCAGCACCACCTTTCGCACGCCCTCGGGCGCCGGGGAGATGGCGGCGTCCTGCTCGGCGGGGTCCAGCGCGCCGTAGAGGGGCGCGATCCGCACGTCGGGTCGCCGCACCCGCTCGGCCAGCATTTCAGCGATCCTGCGGATCTCACCCTGGCCCGGCAGGAACACCAGGACGCTGCCGGTTTCCTCGGCCAGGGCCCGTTCCACCGCGCGAACCACCCGATCCTCCAGGCGCAGCCGGTCGTCACGGCCGAGATACCGGGTCTCGACGGCGAACGCCCGACCCTGGCTCTCGATCACCGGCGCGTCGTCCAGCAGGCGCCCCACCGCCGCCCCATCCAGGGTCGCCGACATCACCAGGATGCGCAGGTCGTCGCGCAACAGTCCCTGCGAGTCCCGCGCCAGGGCCAAGCCAAGGTCGGCGTCGAGGCTGCGCTCGTGGAATTCGTCGAAGATCACGGCGCCCACGCCGTCCAGGGTCGGATCGGCCAGGATCATCCGGCTGAACACCCCCTCGGTGACCACCTCGATCCGGGTGCGCGCCGAGACGCGCGACTGCATCCGCACCCGGTAGCCGACGGTCTCGCCGACCTTCTCGCCCAGGGTCTTGGCCATCCGCTCGGCCGCGGCGCGAGCCGCCAGTCGGCGTGGCTCCAGCATCACGATCTTGCGCCCCGCCAACCAGTCGGCGTCCAGCAGTCTTAGGGGAACCAGCGTGGTCTTGCCCGCGCCCGGCGGAGCCACCAGCACCGCTGAGGTACGCGCCGCGAGGGACGTTCGGAGCGCGGGTAAAATTTCCTCGACCGGGAGCATGCTGCGGTCTAGCCGGGCCGCCTTGCCGCGCCAAGCGGGCGCTCATTCCCCGGGCGTCGGGTTTGGCGCAATCGCTCCGCATGCGTTGGCGCTTGACCGCACGGCAGCGAAGAGGCCACGTAACGCCAAATCATGACCGCGCGGCGGGGGCCGGCGGAACGCCTGGAGGAAATATGTGGCGCGTTAAATCGCTGGACGCGATTCTTGCGACTGCGGAGAAGAAGTCGCTGCACCGCTCGCTGGGTCCATTCCAGCTTACAATGCTCGGCATCGGCGCGATTATCGGCACGGGGATCTTCGTGCTCACCGCCGAGGCGGCCCAGAAGGCCGGGCCCGGAATGATCGCGGCCTTCATCATCGCCGGCTTCGTCTGCGCGGTCGCCGCGCTCTGCTACTCCGAAATGTCCTCCATGGTCCCGGTTTCGGGGTCGGCCTACACCTACAGCTACGCCGTGATGGGCGAGATGATGGCCTGGATGGTCGGCTGGGCGCTGATCCTGGAATACGCGGTCGCCGCCGGCGCGGTGTCTGTGGGCTGGTCCGGCTATGTGGTCGGCCTGATCGAGAATGCGTTCAATATCGACATTCCCAACGCCTTGGTCCTGGGGCCAATGGACGGCGGTATCGTCAACCTGCCGGCCGCCTTGATCGCCCTGGTGGTGACGGCGCTCCTGGTCGTCGGCACCAAGGAATCAGCCGCGGTCAACGCCTTCCTGGTCGCCGTGAAGGTCGCGGCCCTGACGCTCTTCTGCGTCCTGGCGCTGCCGGTGATGAAGATGGAGAACTTCGAACCCTTCGCCCCGCTCGGCATGGCCGGGATATCGGCGGCGGCGGCCTCGATCTTCTTCGCCTATGTCGGTTTCGACGCGGTTTCGACCGCGGCCGAGGAGACAAAGAACCCACAGCGAAACATGCCCATCGGCCTGATCGGCTCGCTCGGCATCTGCACGATCTTCTACATCCTGGTGGCCATGGGCGTCATCGGCGGCGTCGGCGCTCAGCCGGTGATGGACGCGAACGGCGTTGGTCTCCGCCCCGGCAGCCCGGAACTGACCGCGGCCTGCGCCTCGCTCGCCGACAGCCACGTCGTCTGCTCAAAGGAGGCCCTCGCCTGGACCCTGCGTTCCATCGGCTGGCCGCAGATCGGCAACCTGCTCGGCCTCGCCGCCGGCCTGGCCCTGCCTTCGGTCATCCTGATGATGATGTTCGGACAGACCCGCATCTTCTTCGTCATGAGCCGTGACGGCCTGCTCCCGGCGGTGTTCTCGAAGGTGCACCCCACCTTCCACACCCCCTATGTCATCACCATCATCACCGGCGTCTTCGTCTCGGCCTTCGCCGCCTTCTTCCCGGTGGGCGTGCTGGCCGACATCTCGAACTCCGGCACCCTGTTCGCCTTCGCCATGGTGGCGATCGCGGTGATGGTGCTGCGCAAGACCGATCCCGATCGCAAGCGGCCCTTCCGCACGCCGGCGGTGATGGTCGTGGCGCCGCTCGCCGCCATCGGCTGCGTCTATCTGTTCTTCAGCCTCTCGACCGAGACCAAGCTGATGTTCGTGGGCTGGGCCGCCATCGGCCTCGTGGTCTACTTCCTCTATGGCCGCAGCCGCAGCCATGTGGGTCGGGGCCTGATCGAGGTGCCGGAACTGGCGGCTGATGCGCCTCCGGGCCCGGTGCCGCCGATGCCCGGCGCGCCGTCGCCGACGGATCGCACAAACTAGGTTGGAGAGACCCGGGTTCGCCCGGGTCTTTTCATATGGGCGCTAAGGCCCGATGCTAGGGCTCATGAGTAACGAACCGCCCATCCGCGCCCTGATCGCGCCCGTCACCCCCCTGGCCCAGAACTGCACCATCGTCTGGTGCGCCAAGACCCGGAAGGCGGCCATCATCGATCCGGGCGGCGAGACGCCCCGCCTGCTCGAGGCGCTCAAGGCGCACGACCTCACGCTCGAGAAAATCTGGATCACCCACGGACATCTGGACCATGCGGGCGGGACAGCGGCGCTGAAGGCGATCACCGGCTGCCCCATCGAAGGGCCCCATCCCGACGACGCCTTCTGGATCGACGACATGGAGGTCGCCGGCGCCAAGTGGGGCATGCCTGAGGCCAGGACTTTCACGCCGGACCGATGGCTGGCGGACGGTGACAAAGTAACGCTGGGGGAGACCGAGTTCGAGGTCTATCACTGCCCCGGACACACCCCCGGCCACGTGATTTTCTTCCATCGCGAGGCCCGCTTCGCCCAGGTCGGCGACGTGCTGTTCAAGGGTTCAATCGGGCGCACCGACTTCCCGCGCGGCGACCACCAGCAACTCATCAACTCGATCACCGGACGCCTGTGGCCCCTGGGCGACGACGTCGCCTTCGTGCCGGGCCATGGCCCGATGTCCACCTTCGGCGCCGAGCGCAGGACCAATCCCTTCGTCGCCGACGAGATCCTGGCGGACGCATGAAGCTTTCAAGTGTGAAATCTGATCGTTACGGGGAGGCGTGACGATGATCGGATGGACTCCTTGAGCGAACAGACTCCGCCAGCTGCCCGGATCCTGATGGTCGACGACGACCCGGGCATTCGCGACGTCGTCTCCGACTTCCTGGGCAAGCACGGCTATGTCGTCGACACCGCCGGCGACGCGCGTGAGATGGAGCAGGCGCTTGAGCGCGGGCCCGTCGATCTGATCGTGCTGGACATCATGCTGCCCGGCGAGGACGGCCTGGCTATCTGCCGCCGGCTGGCCGTCGGCGACGGGCCGCCGATCATCATGCTGTCGGCCATGGGCGAGGACACCGACCGCATCGTCGGACTTGAGCTGGGCGCCGACGACTACCTGTCCAAACCCTGCAATCCACGGGAGTTGTTGGCCCGGGTCCGCGCGGTCCTGCGCCGCGCCGAGCAGCGGGGCCAGGCCAATGGCGTGGCCGCGGGCTGCGAGTTCGCCGGCTGGCGGTTCGACCTGGTCCGCCGCGAGCTGCGCTCGCCCCAGGGCGTGGTGGTCAACCTGTCCTCGGGCGAGTTCTCGCTGCTCCGCACCTTCGTGGAGCGCCCGCAACGGGTGCTCACCCGCGACCAACTCCTGGAGTTCGCGCGCGGGCCCGACTCCGAGGCTTTCGACCGCGCCATCGACGTGCAGATCAGTCGCCTCCGCCGCAAGCTGGACGACGGCGGCGGCCAGGACCTGATCCGCACCATCCGCAACGAGGGCTACATGTTCACCTCCAAGGTGAAACGCTCGTGAAGCCGCCCTGGGCGGGACGGCCGACGGCGTCGCTGTTCGCCCAGCTCCTGGCCCTCATCGGCATCAGCCTGATCGCCGCGCAATCGATCAGTCTGGCCATGCTGTTCAGCCTGCCGCCGCCTGCCCCAGACTTCTACCGGGTGAGCGAGATCGCCGCGGCGTTGCGGGGCGCCCCGCCGGTCTTCACCGAGCGATCGCCCCTGACCACCGAGGTCGTCGACGATGCGCCGCAACAGGCGATGGAGGGCGGCATGGCGCCGATCATCCGCCATCAGTTGGCTCTCGCGCTAGGCGTTCCCGATGGTCGCGTGGTCATCACCACGGCGTCTCGCTTTCCGGTCTCGGACCGGCGTGTGTTCCGCATCATCCGCGATCGAATGGCCCGTGAGGGCGAGCGGGAGGAGCACTTCCTGATCGCTCCCTTCGACGTGGCCGTGCAACAGCCGGACGGGAAATGGCGCGTCGTGCGTCCAGAGCGAGGCATCGGGCTCGATCCCTGGCAGCAACGGATCATCCTCTGGTTCCTGCTCTCGGGCCTGGCCATGGTGCCGGTGGCCTATGTGTTCGCGCGGCGTCTCTCCGCCCCCATCGGTCTTTTCGCCGACGCCGCCGAGCGGCTGGGCCGCGACCCACGCGCCGCGCCTCTGTCGCTGAAGGGGCCAGCCGAGGTCGCGATCGCCGCGCGCGCCTTCAACGACATGCAGGAACGCCTGCGTCGCTATGTCGAGGACCGCACGGCCATGGTGGGCGCGATCGCCCACGACCTGCGCACACCCCTGACCCGCCTCCGCTTCCGCATCGAGAACGTCCCCGAGGACACCCGAACCAAGATGGCCGCCGACATCGACCAGATGGAAGAGATGATCTCCGCGGCCCTGACCTTCGTGCGCGACGCCACCCGCGACGGCGAACGAACGCCGCTGGAGCTGTCGTCGCTGCTGGAGAGCGTCTGCGACGAGATGGCCGAGACGGGGGCGGACACCGAGGTCGAGCGCGGCGAAAAGGTTGTGCTGCATGGCGACCCGGTGGCCCTGCGCCGCCTGCTCACCAACCTCCTGGACAACGCCGTGAAATATGGCGAGCGCGCCCGGGCGCGGGTGTTCCTGGACAATGCCAGCGCCGTGGTCGAGATCGAAGACGATGGCCCCGGCATCCCTGCGGAAGACCATGAGCGGGTGTTCGAACCCTTCTATCGCCGCGAACCGTCCCGCAGCCGCCAGACGGGCGGAATCGGCCTCGGATTGGCCGTCGTGCGATCCGTCGCGCGTGGTCACGGCGGCGACGTGGCCCTGACCAATCGCGTGGGCGGAGGCCTGACCGCCCGGGTCCAACTGCCGCTCTAGGGACCCTGTCGCTGCAGCCTAGTTCTCGCGCACGCCCCCAGGGCGAACTTCGGAGACCCGCCGTCGCATGAGCCCCTCCCCCGTCCGCTCCGCCAAACGGCTCCCTCGCGGGACCTGGATCGCGCTCGCTGTCGTGGCCCTGCTGGCCGTGGCGCTGGTCGGCTGGCAGATGCTGAAGCCCAAGGAACCGAAGGACCCCTATCGGACCGCCGCCGTGGAGACCGGCGCGATCACGAAGTCGGTCTCGGCTTCGGGCACACTTGAGGCCCTGGTCACCGTCGACGTGGGTTCGCAGATCTCGGGCCAGATCACCCGGGTGCTGGCCGATTTCAACGATGAGGTGAAGCGCGGTCAGGTCCTGGCCGTCCTCGATCCCCAGACCTATGAGAGCCGCGTGGCGCAGAGCCAGGCAGACGTCGCCGCTGGTCAGGCGGCGCTGCGTCAGGCCCAGGCGGGCCTCGCCTCGGCCCAGGCCGACTACAATCGCAAACGCACCCTGGTCGCCCAGGGAATCTACGCCCCCTCGGTGCTGGACGTGTCGCAGGCGACCTTTCGCCAGGCGCAGGCCGGCGTCGAGAGCGCTCGCGCCCGCATCGCCCAGAGCCAAGCCGCCATGCGCGTCCAGCGCGTCGACCTGGGCCGCACGACCATTGTCGCCCCCATCGACGGCGTGATCGTCGATCGCCAGATCGAGCCCGGCCAGACGGTGGCGGCCAGCCTGCAGGCCCCGATCCTGTTTCGCATCGCGCAGGACCTGTCGAAGGTCGAGGTGAAAATCTCGGTCGACGAGGCCGACATCGGCCCAGTGCAGGAGGGACAGGCGGTCAGGTTTACCGTCGACGCCTTTCCGGACGAGAACTTCACCGGGATCGTCACCCAGGTCCGCAAGCAACCGGTCACCGAGCAGAACGTCGTCGCCTATGTGGTGATGGCCGAGGCCGACAATCCGCGGGGCAACCTGCTGCCCGGCATGACCGCCAACGCCGATATCGTGATCCAGCAGAAGCCGAATGTCTTGAAGGCGCCGGTCGCGGCCCTGCGCTGGACCCCGCCCAGCGAGAACGGCCAGACCGTGCGCGCGCCAGGCTTTGGCCCTCCGGGCATGGGCGGCCCACCGGGCGGCGGGGCGCGCCAGCAAGGGGCAGGCCGTCAGGGCGGCGGCATGGGGGGTCAACGCGTCGTCGCGCAGCTCGATCTCGACCCTGCCCAGACAAAGGCGTGGGAAACCATCCAGGTCGAACTGCGCCAGAAGTCGGCGGCGGCGTTCGCCTCGGCAGGTGGCGATCGCGGCACCATGCGCGAGGCCATGCGCAAGAACATGAACGAGGCCTTCGCCAAGCTGGAGCCCTCTCTAAAGCCGGCCCAGAAGACCAAGCTGGCCGCCCTGCGCGCCGCCATGGGCCAGGGCGGTCGCGGCGACCGGTCGGGTTACACCGGCGGCGTGGTCTACGTCCTGCGCGACGGAAAGCCTGTTCCGGTTCCGGTTCAGGTCGGCGCCACCGACGGCGCCTTCTCGGAGATCCGTGGATCGTTGAAGGCCGGCGATCAGATCATCACCGGCGGCGGCCCCAAGGCCAAGATCAAGACGCCGTCGCCTATGGGCGGCGGCGGCGCGCGCGTGCGGATGTGATCGAGATCTCCGATCTGCGAAAGCTGTATGTCATGGGCGAGGAGGAAGTGGCCGCCCTGGCGGGCGTCAGTCTCGCCATCGGGCGCGGAGAGAACGTGGCCGTGATCGGGCCCTCGGGGTCGGGCAAATCCTCCTTGATGAACATCCTGGGCGGCCTCGACCGCCCCTCCTCCGGCGCGTACCGGTTCGAGGGCGAGGACGTCGGATCCTTCAGCGACGATGAGCTGGCCGCGTTCCGCCGTCGACGGATCGGCTTCGTCTTTCAGTCCTTCCAGCTGCTGCCACGACTGACCGCGCTGCAGAACGTCGAGCTGCCGATGATCTATGCCGGCGTGGCGCCGCGCGAACGCCGCGCGCGCGCCGCCGAACTGCTGGAGATGGTCGGCCTGGGGACGCGCAAGACCCACAAGCCGACACAGCTCTCGGGCGGTCAGCAGCAACGGGTCGCCATCGCCCGCTCGCTGGCCAATTCACCGGACCTGCTTTTGGCCGACGAACCCACCGGGGCGCTGGACACCCAGACGGGCCAGGACGTGCTGGCGCTGTTCAAGCAGCTCAACCAGGAGGGCCTAACCCTCATCCTGGTCACCCACGACCACGACGTCGCCGCCTCCACCGACCGCCGCATCTCCTTCCGCGACGGCCTGATCGTCTCCGACGAGCGGGGAAGTTGAGCATGCATCCCATTGAGCTTCTGCGCTTCGCCGCGGGCGCGATCGTCGCCCATCCCATGCGCTCGGCGCTGACGTCCTTGGGGGTCGTGATCGGCGTCGCCGCTGTGGTTGTCATGACCTCTATCGGCCTGGGCGCGCAACAGCGGGTCACCTCCACCATCGCCGGGCTTGGATCCGACCTGATCATCGTCTCGCCCGGGGCGTCGCGCGGCGGCGGCGGCTTCGTCCAGGGGGCGGCGGGCTCCGGCCAGAGCCTGACCGACGCCGACGCCGAGGCCATCGCCAGTCAGGTCGAGAACGTCGCCGCCGTCGCGCCCGTCGTGCGCGGTCAGGCCCAGCTCACCGCCGACGGCGCCAACTGGAACAGCCGCATCGAGGGGGTCAGCCCGGACTATCTGATCGCCCGCGATCTCACCATCGCCACGGGTCGCATGTTCGACGACCGCGAGGCCCGCCAGGGTCGCAAGGTGGTGGTGATCGGCCAGACCGTGGCGCGCGAGCTCTGGGGCGACCTCGACCCGGTGGGCCGCCGCGTGCGCGTGCGCAGCGTGCCGTTCGAGGTGGTGGGCGTGCTGGAGTCCAAGGGCCAGTCCAGTTTCGGCCAGGACCAGGACGATGTCCTGCTGGGCCCGCTGGAGGCCGTGCGTTCGCGGATCGTCGGGCGCCGCGCGCGCGGCGACACCGTCCAGACCATCTATGTCAAGGCCGTCGACGCCGACAGCCTGGACCGAGTGCAGGAGGACACCACCAACCTGCTGCGCGAACAACACCGCATCCGCGCGGGAGACGACGACGACTTCCAGACCCAGAACATGGCCTCCATCCTGGCCGCGTCGCAGGCGGCCATCGCCACCTTCACGGTCCTGCTCGCCGCGGTGGCCGCGGTGTCGCTGCTGGTCGGCGGGGTGGGCATCATGAACATCATGCTGGTGGCGGTGACCGAGCGGACCCGGGAGATCGGTCTGCGCATGGCGGTGGGCGCGAAACGCTCGGACATCCTCATCCAGTTCGCGCTGGAATCGATCACGCTTTCGTTGGCCGGTGGGCTGCTGGGCCTGCTGTTGGGCGTGCTGGGCGCCATCGGAATCGCCAAGCTGGGATCGTGGCCGGCGGCTATTCCGCCTTGGGCGGGCCCTGTCGCGCTTGGGTTTTCCAGCCTCGTGGGGCTGGTGTTCGGCGCCTATCCGTCGTGGCGCGCGGCGCGTCTGGACCCAATTGAAGCTCTACGGCGCGAATAGGTCGCAGGGGCCGACTGCACTTTCCTCGCAACCTCAGCCGCATCTGGCGAGTTTGCTTGACCGTAACGGTAGTCGCGGCGTCGCCGCCTCCCCCCAGCGGTTGACGCACTAGAGGAGTTGCTCATGGACCTTGATCCGAACGCCAAGCCGAAATCCCGCCGTGGGTTCGCCGCCATGAACCCGGAACGCCGTCGCGAGATCGCTCGCAAGGGCGGCGCCAGCGTACCCGGCGAGAAACGCAGCTTCGCGAAGGACCGCGATCTGGCGGCGTCCGCCGGACGCAAAGGCGGGGAATCGTCGCGCGGCGGCGGCCGCACCCGCGGTGAGCGCCTCGAGAGTTAGGCTCTCAGAAGCAACACCGCGAAGCTCGGAGCGGGGCTTTCCCAGCGCCGCTCCAGCTTCCACCCCGCCTGGTTCGCCAACTCGGCGAACCCATCCACGGTGAACTTGTAGGAGTTCTCGGTGTGGATAGTCTCCCCGGCCGAGAAGCCGAAGGTCGAGCCAGCCGCGCGGACGGTCTGCTCGCGCAAGCTGACCAGATGCATTTCCATCCGGCTTTCCGTCGCGTTCCAAACCGCGCGATGGGCGAAAGCTGAGATATCGAAGTCCCCGCCGAGTTCGCGATTGATCCGCGTCAGCAGGTTCAGGTTGAAGGCCGCCGTGACGCCCTGGGCGTCGTCATAGGCCGCCACCAGGGTCTCCGGATCCTTGACGATGTCGATGCCAACCAGAAAGCCCGCGCCCTGTCCGAGCAGACGTCTGGCGGCGGTAAGGAAGCTCACCACCTCCGGCGGACGGAAATTCCCCACGGTGGAGCCCGGGAAGAAGCCAACGCGGGGCCGTATGCCAACCTCGGCCGGCAAATCCATCGCCGTGGTGAAATCGTCCACCAGCGGAACCACCGCCAAGTCCGGATAGTCGCGCCCGATCGCGTCGGCCGCAGCGTCAAGCGCCGAGCGGCTGATATCGATGGGAACATAGACACCGATCTGCGGCGCGGCGTCGAGCAGGATGCGCGTCTTGGTGCTGGCGCCGCTGCCGAACTCCACCAGCGCGGCATCGGACGGGATGTGGGCGGCCATGGCCGCGGCGGTGTCGCGCAGCAAGGCGACTTCCGTGCGCGTCGGGTAGTATTCCGGCAGATCGGTGATGGCCTCGAACAGCGCCGAGCCCTCGGCGTCGTAGAAGTACTTGGCCGGCAGCTCCTTGCGGCGTTGAGACAGGCCGCGCCGGACATCGGCGGCGAAATCGCTGTCCTCGCCTTCGATCTGGACCTCGGCGTCCCAGGCCAGGCGCAGGCCCGAGAACATCCAGCGCTGCTGCGGCTGGAAGAAGTTTCGATAGCTCGGACGCGCGTGGCCCTGCGGCGTCACGCAGCATCCGCCGCGCAGCACCATCTGGCCGATCATGAACTTGCCGTTGTACTCGCCGACCGCGCCCTCCGCGGGAAGGAAGCCCGGATAGGGCGAATAGGCGCTGCGGGTCCACTCCCAGACGTCGCCGAACATCTGGCGCAGGCCGGAGGCGCCGGCGGAGGCGGCGGCCGGGCCGAACTGGCCGCTGCCGAGGAAGTTGCCGCGCACCGGCAGGCCACGGGCGGCGTGCTCCCATTCGGCTTCCGTAGGCAGCCGCGCCCCGGCCCAGGTGGCGTAGGCGTCGGCTTCGTAGAAGCTGATGTGGGTGACGGGCGCGTGCGGCGCGATGGCGCGTAGGCCCTGCAGCGTCATGGCCAGCCAGCTGGCGGGGCCCTCCTCCCAGTAGAGCGGCGCGCTCCAGCCCTCCGCCTGAACGGTGGCCCAGCCCTCGGAGAGCCAGAGCTCGGCGCGCGCATAGCCGCCATCGGCCATGAAGGCCAGCCACTCGCTGTTGGTCACCAGGCGATCGGAGAGCCGATAGGGTTGCAGATAGACCTTGTGCCGCGGCCCCTCGTTGTCGAACGCGAAGCTGGTTCCCGAGCAGCCAATCTCCACCAGACCGCCGGAGAAGTCGACCGGCCGCGCGGGGCCGGGATCGGCACCTACCGGCAGGGCCGGAGCCGGGGCGTAGGCGGGCTTCAGGGGCGATTGCGCGAACAGGTGCAGGATATCCATCAGGATCAGCTCCTGATGCTGCTCCTCATGGGCCAGGCCAAGGTCCAGCAGGTCGGCGAACGCGTGGACATCCTGGCGCAGGAGGCGGGCCATGCCGTCGTCGACGTGGGCGCGATAGGCAAGCACCTGGTCCAGGGACGGACGGGTCAGCAGGCCGCGATGCGGCCGCGGCTGCCGCGGGCCAAGGGCCTCGTAGTAGGAATTGAACAGATAGGCGAAGTTCGGGTCGAACGGCGCGTAGTCCGCCAGCTTCGGTATCAGCAGGAACGTCTCGAAGAACCAGGTCGTGTGCGCCAGGTGCCACTTGGTCGGACTGGCGTCCGGCATCGACTGCGCGAGCTGGTCCTCGGGCGACAGGTGAGCGGTGAGCTCCAGGCTCGCCTGGCGAACGCGGCGATAGCGCGCGGCGGCCTCCGCCTGGGCGGCCCTATGCAATGCAGGCGCGGCGGCGGTCTTGTCGGAAGGCGCCATGGGCTGCTCCAGTCACATTGGTCGAATTCGCCAGGGCCTAGGTGGCCTGAACCGCCAAACGCCGCCACCCCCGCCGAGTTCCTGGAACGTGGGTATTCCGGCGCCGTTCGCAAGTCGGAACACAAGCAAACCGAACGCGTTCTCCTGCCACCCGAAAACGGCCTGCGGCCGCACGCGACGACGTTGGGCGTATCGAGGCATTGATGAGCGACGAAAGCGACTGGCGCGACGACGTCGTGGGCATGATCCCCGCGCTTCGGGCCTTCGCCTGGTCCCTCAGCCGCAATGGATCGGACGCCGACGATCTGGTGCAGGACACGCTGATCAAGGCCTGGACCAACCGCGACAAGTTCGAGCCCGGCACCAACCTGCGCGCCTGGCTGTTCACGATCCTGCGCAACACCTACTACACGCAGGCGATCCGCCGCCGCCGCGAGGTGCGCGACGAAACCGGCGAGTACGCCGGCGCCCTGCGCAGCCCGCCGAGCCAGGAATGGAGCGTGGCGATGCGCGCGTTGCAGACGGCCTTGGCCCAGCTTCCGCCGGAGCACCGCGAAGCCCTGATCCTGGTCGGCGCCGCGGGACTGTCCTATGAGGAGGCCGCGGAGATCTGCGGCTGCGCGCTAGGCACCATCAAGAGCCGGGTGAACCGCGCGCGAGCCAAGCTGCTGAAGATCATGGACGCGGAAGACCCGACCGACCTCATGGCGTTTGAACACGCGGCGAGAGCGGGCCGCGCCTAGCCGCGCGCGCCCGGCTCGCTAGTATGCGGCGACTCGAAGCCCGAACCGGATTTCCCATGCGCCGCGCCTATCTCTCCACCCTCCTCGCCCTGCTGATTACCGGCCCCGCCCTCGCCGCGCCGAAGACCGACGTGGCCAAGGTCGTGAACAGCGCGGCCTTCAAGGCCGCCGCCGCGACGCTGGCCGCCGAGCACGATCGCACGGTCGCCGACATCATCACCTTGACGGAAATCCCGGCGCCGCCGTTCAAGGAAGCTGAACGGGCCAAGGCCTATCGGGCCATGTTCGAGGCCCATGGCCTGAGAAACGTCGAGATCGACCCCGAGGGCAATGTCCTTGGCCTGCGCAAGGGAACCCGCGCCGGCCCGGTGGTTGTGGTCTCCGCTCACCTCGACACCGTCTTCCCGGAAGGCACGAACGTGAAGGTCCGCCGCGAGGGGACCAAGTTGTATGCCCCGGGGATCGCCGACGACTCCCGCAGCCTCGCCGTCCTGCTGGCCTGGTCGCGGGCCCTGGACGCCGCCAAGATCAAGACGCGCAGCGACATCCTGTTCGTCGGCACGGTGGGCGAGGAAGGCGCGGGCGACCTGCGCGGCGTGCGCTACTTCTTCGGCAAGGGCGCCTATAAGGACAACACGAAGGCGTTCTACTCCGTCGACGGGATCGACCCGGCCCACATCACCCATATCGGCGTCGGCTCCAAACGCTACCGGGTGACCTTCAAGGGCCCAGGCGGACACAGCTACGGCGCGTTTGGGATCGTCAATCCGATGGCCGCCATGGGCAAGGCCGTCGCCGACCTCTACGCGATCCAGCCGCCGACCGATCCCAAGGTCACCTACTCGGCTTCCGTCGTCGGCGGCGGCACCTCGGTGAACAGCATCCCGGACAAGGTCTTCGTCGAGTTCGACATGCGCTCGGCGGACGCCGCGGAACTGGCCAAGCTGGAGGCTCAGTTCAAGGCGGTGATCGAAGGCGCGGTCGTCGCCGAAAACAAGGCCCGCTCCACTCGCGTCGGCGCGGTCAGCGCCGAGTTCACCCCGATCGGCGACCGGCCGGCCGGCGCCACGCCCAAGGACGCCGCTATCGTCGCCAACACCATCGCCGCCATCGAAGCCTTCGGCGGCAAGCCGACGTTCGAGGCCTCCTCGACCGACGCCAACGCCCCGATGGGGCGCGGCATCCCGGCGATCACCATCGGCTCGGGCGGGACCGGCGGACGGGCCCACTCCATCGACGAATGGATCGACGTGGAGCCCACCGCCAGCGTGCGCGGCATGACCATCGGTCTCGCCGCGATCCTGGCCACCGCCGGCGTCGACTAGTCCTGCGGATAGATCACCGGCAACACCACCGCCGAGGGGTGGGCCGCGTCGTGATAGATGCTGTTCACCGCCACACGCGGCTTCAGCTTGCGTGAGCCCGGAGCCTCGCCGGTGTTGGGGTTCACCTCGAAGCGCGGGCTGTTTGACGAAGTGATGTGCAGAGCGATGCGGTGGCCCTTCTCGAAGGTGATCGCCGTGCCCCACAGGTCGATGACCAGTTCCTCGGGCGCGTTCGGCGTCATCGGCCTGATGTAGTCGGCCATGCGGCCCTTGCGGAAGCTGGCGCGGATCGGCGCGTCCAGCACGATGGCCTCGTAGCCGTCGGGATAGACATCGACCAGCTTGGCCATGAAGTCGGTGTCGGGGCCGTCGGTGGCGGCGTTGAGTTCCACCCGCACCGGCCCGGCGATCACCACGTCCTTGTCCAGCACGGGGGTCTGGAACCGCAGGTAGTCCTGCCGCGCCGGGATCATTCGCTGATCTACTGGCCCGCGATCGAAGGTCAGGTTGGCGCCGCCGAAGGTCTCAACCGGCTTGGCCGGATCGAAGCGATAGGTGGTCTTCGAGGCCTCCGCCGTCGGCGCTTGGGTTGTCAGACCCTTGTCGGCCGTCAGGTAGTAGCGCACCTCGCGATGCGCCGGCGGCCAGTTGGCCGAGGTCATCAGACGGTTCTTGGGCGAATAGGCGCCCTTCCGGGCCGAGGCCATCATGAAGTAGCTGACCGGCGGCTCATCCATGACGCCGTTCCGGGCGCCCTTCAGCCAATGATCGAACCAGCGGAGCTCCTGTTCGCCCATTGCTCAGCTACGCCGTAATCGCCGAGCGCCAGGGGATTGCGGAGAAGTCGGTCGAAACGCGGATGCCGCGCGCGCTCATGCTCTGCCGCGCCGCGCGCAAGGATTTGCGAAAAGCTGCGGTCTGATCGGGGCGGTCGCCGCTGGCTCCCCGCGCTCCAGTTCCCACGGCGAACGGCGCCGCCAGGGCTTCGGAGCGAGGCGCAGCAGCGTGCCTGACTAGACCGAGAGGCGGTCGCCGAGCGCGTCGGCCATTCGCACGAGATCCGCCAGCGTCCGGGCCGCCATCTTCCGCATGACCGAACCGCGATGCGCCTTCACCGTGATCTCGCTGATACCGAGGTCGCCGGCCACCTGCTTGTTCATCCGGCCCCGGGTGACAAGACTCATGACCTGTCGCTCGCGCGGGGTGAGCGCGGAGAAGCGCGCGCCGAGAACTGACTTGCGCGCCGCGTCGAGGCGTTGATCGCGGTCGAGTTGGATGCCAGCGCGGACCGCGGCAAGGGTTTCAGCCTCCCGCAGGGGCCGCGCCAGGACGTCGACGGCGCCGGCCTTCATGGCCCGCACCGCCAGGGCGACGTCGGCTCCGCAGGCGGTGACCACCATCGGATAGTCCAACCCGAGCGGCTGCATCCGCCGGCGCAGCTCCCCATCGGCGGCCAGCGACAGCCGCGCATCGACCACCAGACAGCCGGGCGCGTCGCCGTGCCTGGCGCTGAGGAACTCGCCTACGTCCGCATAGGCTCGGGACTCGATCCCGGCCCCGACCAGCAGGTCGGCGAGGCCGCGCCGCGCCGTTTCCTCCGGTTCGACGATGTGGACCAGGATCTCCGGTCCCTCGCCTCTCGCCGCACGGACGGTCGACACGACCGCCGAACTGTCGTCCCCGCCTCCGAACAGCACACCGATGTGGGTCATGGTCGCCTCCGATCCCTACCCACAAAGACGCAGGCGTTCGGAAAATCCCCACCTCTGTTCGTCGAGCATTGTTCGCGGTCAGCGGCGCGGAGCGATCTCAAGCTCGCCGGGGCGTCGCACCACCTGCAACCCGTGAAGCTCCGCCAGGGTCTCGGCGAAACGGCCGGCCTCTCCGGCGCGGAACTGACCGGAGACCCGCAGCCCGGTCACCGCGGGGTCGCGGGCGACGATTTGGTTCTGGGAGTAGCGGTTCACCTCGGCGACCGCTTCCGTCAGGGGGGCGTCGTCGAAGGTGAGGAGGCCCCGGCGCCAGGCGCCGGCCTGACCCTCGGCCGCCACGAACCCGCTCACCACGGACTTTCCGGCCCGAGACACATACTGCTGACCGGCCTGCAGCGCCGAGACGCCGCCCGGTCCAGCGATGCTCAGCCGGCCTTCCAGCAGCGTGACGGTCAGCGTCCCCGCCGCGAGGTTGACGTCGAAGCGCGTGCCCACGGCCACGACGCGGTGGTCGCCGGCCGTGACCGAGAACGGGCGCGCGGGCTGCGGCGCCACAGCGAAGCGCGCCCGGCCGCGACCCAGCTGCACAGCGCGCCCGTCGGCCTCGAACCTCACCTGCACGGCACTGTCGGCGTCGAGGGTCAGCGTGCTGCCATCGGGCAGCGGGACCTCGCGCACTTCGCCGCGAGCGGACGTGTAGGCCGCCGTGTAGGCCGCCACCTCCACGCCAGGCGGCGAACGCCACGGGTTCAGGTCCGGCACCGACAGCAGGCCTGCCGCGCCGATGGCGAGCACCAGGGCGGCGGCCGCGGCCATCGGTCGCCAGCCGGCTCCGGCCCGACGCCGCGGCGCGAGCGCGTGCGCCCGCATGGCCGCCAGGATCTCGTCGGTCTCCGCGCCCTCGAACGCCTGCCAGCCGCGTTCGGCGCGCGCGAAGGCGGCGCGGTGGTCGGCGTCGGCCGCCAGCCAGTCAGCGAGAAGCCGGGTCTCGCCCGCGGTCAGACCCTCCGCGCGCCGCGCCAGGAAGGTGGCCGCAGCGTCGTCGGCCGAAAGCGCCCGCAGCGCCTCGAGGGTGAGCGCCTCACGCACCATGGCGCTTCTCCATCTCGACGCTCAGGTGCTCGATCGCGCGGACCATGTGCTTCTCCACCGCGCTCACGGAAATCCCGAGGTGCGCGGCGATGTCGCGATGGCGCATGCCCTCCAGACGCCGCAGGACAAAGATCGTTCGGGTGCGCTCCGGAAGCGCCAGGAGCGCGGCGGTGGCGGCATGCAGTTCCTCCCTCCCGCTAAGGACGCGCTCGGCGTCGATATCCTCATCTGCGTGGACGTCGGGGTCGAAGGGCACGTGACGGTCGCTCTGGCGCACGGCGCCGCGGCGGGCCCGATCGGCGAGGACGCTGGCGGCGGTCGCCATCAGATAGCCGCCGAGGTGAACCACCGGGTCTGCGCTGTCGCGCGCGACCACGCGGGTGAAGACGTCCTGGACGAGATCCTCGACTTCGGCGTCGTTACGGACCCTGCGCTGGAAGTATCGGACCAGCCAACGGCGGAGCGGGCCGGCGTCGCGCGCCAGCGTCATGTCCCGACCCCCGATTCCGTCGCCGCTCCGCATCCCGCGCCATCGTCTCACAGGATAACGCCGATCTCCAAATCGCCGGCCGGCGCGCCCGTCGGAAACCCGGCTGACACCTTCGTCCAATTCCCTCCGGAGGTCCGACGCGGAACAATGCCAGCGGCGCACGGCCGCGCCAAGATGGTGGCGCCAAGGCCACGCTTGATATAACCTTGTTCCTCGAGAACGAGATCAGCATGACCGGTCGGGCGCTCCTGGGGCTGACGTCGGCGACCGCCCTGGCCCTGGCCAGTCCGGCGGCGGGCCAGAACTACGCCGCCTTGATCGACATTCGGGGTGGTCCGCTCACCCCCGCGCTGCACGAACTGGCTCGGCAGACAGGCGCCGAACTGCTCTTCGACCGCCGCCTGACCGCCGGCTTGGAGGCGGCCCCGGTCCTGGGCCGGGTGACATCCGATGAGGCCGTGCGACGGCTTCTGCAAGGGACCGACCTGGTCGTCCGTCGCTCAGGTTCGGGGGCGCTGCTGATCGAGCCGCCGACGCCGCCGCCCCTGGCGCGCCAGGACGTCACCGTGCCCGAACTGCTGGTGATCGGGCGACGTAGCCAAAACGCCGACATCCGCCGGCTGGAGACCGACATCCAGCCCTACCGGGTGGCCTCCGGGCGGCAGGTCCTCGAGGCCCAGCGCGACGAGATCGACCAGTATGTTCGAAGCCGCGTGCCTTCGAACGCCGACGCCCTGGCCCCGCGCCTCGACGTCTTGGGCGAGACCAGCTCACAGATCGATATCCGCGGCCTGGGCCCGAACCAGACCCTGATCCTCATCGACGGGCGGCGGATGCCAAGCCTCCCGGCATCGGTCTTCGGGTTCCGACAGGCCGATATCAACGCCATCCCCCTGCATGCGATCGAGCGCCTGGAGATCGCGACCGGCACCGCCGGGGGCATCCACGGCTTCGGCGCCCTGGGGGGCGTCGTCAACGTCGTGCTAGGGCGCGACCGGCGTGGGACCGAACTGCACGCGACCGCCGGAGTCAGCGACCGGGGCGACGCTCAGCATGGGGCTTTCGAGGGGGGCCTGTCCTTCGACCTCAACGAAGGCCGCACCGAGGTGATGCTGTATGCGGGCGCCTCGCGCGCCGAACCCCTGGCTTCGGGAGCGCGCGCCTATCTGCGGGAGGACTCGGAGCGGAGCGCGGCCCTGGCGCCGCTGGTGCGCCTCGGCATGCCGACACGCACCAATTCGGTCTTCGTCAGCAATGGCCTCGGCGTCGGGTCCAAACTCACCCTGCGACCGGAGTTTGGCGGCGCGGTGCTTGGGTCCTTCTACAGTTTCCTGCCGGCCGGCCTCTCCGGCGACCGCGCGGAGGTGGCCGCGGCCCTAGCGGCCAACAGCGGCAGGCTGGACGCGGAACTTTCGGAGGGTCAGGCGCGGAGCGAGATCGGATCGAGCCCCCGGTCGAGCGCCTGGCTCGCCAATGTCCGGCACCGCTTCGACAACGGCGCAGAAATCTACCTGGACTCCGTGATCTTGCGGAACCGCGGGCGCTATGTCGGCTCGGAGGGCTTCTCGGTGTTCTCCCTGACCACCCGCTCGCCCTTCAACCCCTTCACCCAGGCGATCACCGTGCGGTTCCCGGTGCCCGGCGTGGGCCAGGATCGACGGGTGCGCTTCGACACCAGCCGTCACGTCGCGGGCCTGGCCGCGCCTTTGCCCTTCGACTGGCGGGCGACGGGGGAGTTGGCGGTCGGGTTGGCACGATACGAGAGCATCCAGGCGCGCGTCGACTACGACGGCTTCGGCGCGCTCTTTGCGCCGATCAATCCGTTCGGCGACTGGACGACGCTCCAGAACGCCGTCAGCGCTTTCAAGACCCGCTCGGTCACCTCGGAGGCGATCGAGAACGACTACCGCGACCTGTCGCTGCGACTGGCCGGACCCGTGCTCCAGATGCCCGGCGGCCCGTCGATGCTCACGCTTCTGGCGGAGCGACGGACCGAGGACATACCCGCCTACTCGATCCTGACGGAACGGGACGGCCAGACCTCGACGACCTCCGTGGCCTCCCGCTCGAGCGCCACCAACTCCCTCTATGCCGAGCTCAGGTCGCGCGTGTTCGGCGAGGACGCGCCACTCCGGGCGCTGCGGAGCCTGGAGGTGCAGATGGCCTTGAGGCAAGACGTCGAGACCGACCGCTTCGCCCGCAACCCGCAGTCCCCCGCCACGTCCGAACGGCTTCGCGCGCGCTTCGAGGGTACGGTCTACACCGTGGGCGCCAAGGTCGCCCCGGCGCCGTGGCTCATGTTGCGCGGCAGCTTCGCCACGGGCGCGGCGCCGCCGCCGCTCCAGAATCTCATAGAGACCAGCTTCCTCACCAACGTGCGGCCCGCCGACGATCCCAAGCGCGGCAACCGAGGGTTTCAGGTCGCAGCGCCTTTCCTCTACAAGACCGGCGGCCAGCCGGACCTCGACGTCGTGCAGGCCAGCACCCTGTCGCTGGGCGGGACGGTCGCGCCGTTCGGGGCGGAGGGTCCGCGCCTCTTCGTGGACTATTCGCGCATCCGCCGGAGTCGCGATGTCTTCACCCCGAGCGATCAAGCCGTCATGCAGAACGAAGACGCCTGGCCGGAGCGCGTGACGCGCGGACCGCTTACCGACGCCGATCGCGCGCGCGGGTTCACCGCCGGGCCGGTGACGATGCTCGACGCCCGTCCCGAAAACGCCGCCGGGCTCAAGGTCGAAACCGTGGACGTTCGCTTCGAGTGGCCCGTGCCGGTGCTGGGGGGCGGTCTGCGCCTCTACGGCGACGCCACCTACTACCTGCGCCAAGTTCAGACCGCCCCCTTCCAGACGGACCTGGAGCGGGCCGGCTTCCTCGGCCGACCGTTGAAGCGGCGAGCGAACCTGGGCGCCGACTTTAGCAATGGTCCTCTCACGGTGGGCGCGAATCTGCAGTATTTCGGGAGCTATTACGTCTACCCGCCCAATGCGCTCGAGCGCACCGTCGACCTCATGACCCAGTTGCAGGGGGATGATCGCGTGCCGCCGCAGGCCTATGTCGACCTCCACGTCAGCTGGCGCGCCACACTCCAGGTCGCGGGCGCGCCGCGCGACGTCCGCGTGGGCCTGGGGGTGGTGAACGTCTTCGACAAGGCGCCTCCCATAGAAAGCAGCTTCAGCCTGCAGCAGCTCAGTGGGACCGGCAGTCCAGGCCCCCCGGGCTACAGCCGTTACGGCGATCCTCGGCAGCGCCGGATCCAGTTTGCGCTGAGCTCCGCGTTCTAGGCCGCGGCGGTCGACGGGCGGCAGCCGTGGCGCCGCCCCCCAAGCCTCCCCGCCAAGACCTACCGATACCTCTGTCTGATTGCGGGCCGTCAGGCGGGCCCGCACCATCGCGTCTGCGCCGCAGCCCAGGCTTGGGACCGCCCCCGGGAGAGCGTTGATGCCTCCGCTTCTCGACAGCCCCGTCCCAGCCGGGGCCCTATGGTGTTCCCTGGACAGGATCGTCCGGGCCGATTTTCCCGGGGTCTCGAGGATAGCGGACGAGACCCCGCCGATTGAGCAGGAAGCGCAGAAGGGGTTTCTCGAGACGGACGATCCAGCGCCATCCGGCCGCCGTCCCGCGATCGCCGTTTGCCTAAAATGGGCGCCCAGTGGCTCCGCAAGGGCGCGGTTCGCCGGTAGGTGGGCGCATGATCAGCGCCCTTGCCACGCCCGCGAGAAATCCGGCTCCCTCCTCCATCCTGACGCCAGGGCCTTGGCGCGGGCGCATCGTTGGGCCGGCGGTCAAGACCGCGTTCGGCGCGCCGGCGCTGGTCCCGCGCGGCGTGCGATGAGCGGGGCGTCGCCAGAGCCGCCCATCGACTGGGTGGAGGTGCTGGCCCGCGCCGAGGCGACGCGCGATGGCGGCGAGAGAGATCGCCTCGCCGCCGCGGCGGCCGACGCGCTGTTCGCCAACCTCGAGGGAACCGCCGCAAGCCGGCCGCGGGGCGATCGCGACAAGGCCGCGCTCTTCCTCCGCCGCAGCCAGTCCGCGGCCGAAGAGCGGGAACGTCACTACCTGCGCTTCCTTGCCGCCTATTTCGACGACCTGGCGCGACGACGTGAAGAGGGCTGAGCCCTTGCCGCTTGACCGGCGGACAGTGCGCCGCGCCCTGCCCCGGGCTGTTGAGTCCGCGCCCGGTCGAGCCGGCTGATAGGCCCATGGCTGGAACTCCAGAGGATCTGCTGGCCGAGAACTACAGCCGAGTGGCCGCTCGGCTGCTGGAATCCCTGGTGGAGTTCCTCTCGGTCGGCCGTCACGCCTATGGCGACCTGGAGCGGCTCCTTCTGTTCGTCATCATCGCGCAGCGGGCCTATTCCGACAGGACCTATTCCGAAGCTGCGCTGGGCTCGGACCCGCCGGGCGCGGCGCACCTCACGCCGCTGTCGACGAACATCCTGTCTCTCGCCGAAGCGGCCTCGCTGCCGCGCGAAACGGTTCGGCGAAAGATCAACGAGCTTGTGGACCGGGGGGTGGTGACCCGGGTCGGCGTGAACGTGGCGCTCACGCCCCTTGGAATCGACAGCTTGGCGCTGGCGCGCAAGGCGCTGATACGGTTCACCGCGCAGCAGCACAGCGTCCTGGCCAAGCTCCTGGCTGAACAGAAGACCCCATGAGATCTCCGGCAATCGGCCTGGGCAAGACGCCATGTCAGCCGTCACGTCCTCACCGCGAGGGGTGAGGGCCTGCCGCCGCCGCGAGGTGGTCCGCATCCCGCCTAGGGTGTCTTCCGCCGCCGTGCCTGGGCGGTCCCGTCGATGTCCAGGATTGCCTGCGCAAAGGCGGCCGGCGCTTCCTGGGGCAGATTGTGGCCGACGCCGCCGCGGACCAGGCGGTGGGCGTAGGGTCCGTGAAACTTACCGGCGTAGCTTTTCGGGTCGGGATGGGGCGCGCCATTTGCGTCACCCTCCAGCGTGATGGTCGGAACACCGATGGCGGGCAGCGCGGACAGCCGACGCTCCATCTCGTCGTAGCGGCCTTCGCCCGCCGCGAGCCCCAGCCGCCAGCGGTAGTTGTGGACCACGATCGCCACGTGGTCGGGATTGTCGAACGCCACCGCCGATCGTTCGAAGATCTCGTCGCTGAACGACCACCGCGGCGAGGCGGTCTCCCAGATCAGCCGCGCGAAGGCCCGCGTGTTGGCTCCATAGCCCAGGCGGCCACGCTCGGTGGCGAAATAGTACTGGTACCACCACTTCTGCTCCGCGGGCGGCGGCAGCGGCGAGGCGTTGAGGGCTGGGCTTCCGATCAGGTATCCGCTGACCGACACCAGCGCCCGGCAGCGCTCCGGCGACAGGGCCGCGAGGATACAGGCCGTTCGGGCCCCCCAGTCGCAACCGCCGACGATGACCTGCTTCACCCCCAGGGCGTCGAGCAGATCCAGGGCGTCGGCGGCGAAGGCGGCCTGTTGTCCGTTCCGCGGGGTATCGGCGGCGCCGAAGCGGGTCGCGCCGAAGCCCCTGAGCTCGGGAACGATGACCCTGTAGCCTGCCTGCGCCAGACGCGGCGCGACCTCGCCATAGGTGTGGATGTCATAGGGCCAGCCGTGCAGGAGAAGCACGGCTGGCCCATCGCGGGGCCCGAGATCGGCATAGACCACATTCAGCAGGCCCGCGGTCATGCGCTGCATCGGCGCGAAGGCGCGAGGCGGCGGCGCGGCGTCGACGCCCGATCGCGCACGATCGGACGGCGCGCCAAGCGCGGTGACGCGGCCTCGGGGCGCGGCGGCCCGCGCCAGGCCCGGCGGCAGAAACGGGGCGGCGGCCGCGCTCGCGACGGCCGTGGCCACGAGGCGGCGGCGCAGCCGATCGATCTCGTGGCGCTCGGCGACCGCGCCTTCGACCAACACGTTTTCCATGGGCCCTATCCGAAGGTGAAGACGTAGGCGCGGACGCCGGGGTCGTGGAACTCGATCTGGAACGTGCGCGCCGCCACGGGCCG
>NZ_JANOCX010000055.1:0-12171 GCF_031412415.1 Phenylobacterium sp. | reverse complement strand
ACTTCCGGGTCACCCGGAACCACATGGGTCGGTTCCGACGCCTTGACCGCCGAGACCGACTTGGGCGGCGGGGCGTAGGCGCCCAGGCCCTCCAGCAGCTGGTCGATGCCAAAGTGGCGCAGGGCCGAGCCGAAGAACACGGGCGTCATGTGGCCTTCGAGGAAGGACTGCGGGTCAAAGGTCTTGTAGCCCTCCTGGACCAGCATCGAGCCCTCCTCGAGCTCGGCCTGCTCGTCGGGATCGAGATAGCTGCCCATGGCGTTGCCGTGGAAAGCGATAGCCGCGGGGTGGCCTTCGTCCTTGTCCGACCCCTTCTTGGCGAAGGGCAGGAACTTGTCCTTACGCAGGTCCAGCATGCCCTTGAACCGCCCGCCCGAGCCGGCGGGCCAATAGAGCGGCGCGGGGTCGAGGGCGAGCTTCGAGGCGATCTCGTCGAGCAGCTCGATGGGGTCCTGGGCCTCGCGGTCCATCTTGTTGATGAAGGTGACGATGGGGATGTCGCGCAGGCGGCAGACCTCGAACAGCTTCAGCGTCTGGGGCTCGATGCCCTTGGCGGCGTCCAGCACCATGACCGCGGCGTCGGCGGCCGTGAGCGTGCGGTAGGTGTCCTCCGAGAAGTCTTCGTGGCCCGGGGTGTCCAGCAGATTGAACATCAGGCCGTCGTGATCGAACGTCATCACCGAGGCCGAGACGGAGATGCCGCGCTCGCGTTCGATCTTCATCCAGTCGGACCTGGTGCGGCGGTTCTCGCCGCGGGCGCGCACCTGCCCGGCCGCGCGGATCGCGCCCCCGGCCAGCAGCAGGTTCTCGGTCAAGGTGGTCTTGCCGGCGTCCGGGTGGGAGATGATGGCGAAGGTGCGCCGGCGGGCGGCCTCGGCGGCGGGAGAATGGCTCATGGGCGGGCGATAGCGCGTGCCGCGCCCGCGCGCAAACTCCGGTTCAGGCGGCGAGCCTGCGCCAGACCTCGCGATCGGTGGAGAGCGTGTCCAGAAGGCCTTCGTCCTGGCGATGCGACAGTCCAGCCATGACGTTGGCGCCGAGCGTCGCGACACGGAACATCACCTCCTCGGGATCGCAGCCGTAGCTGGGGGACACGAACAGGGCCGCATTGACCCTGGGCGCCTTGGCGATGATCAGGGTGGCCAAGCGGCAGGCCCGCTCCTGTCGATTGAGGTGCAGCAGCGGGTTCTCGGCGAAGAGTTCGCGGCCGAGCTTGCCGACGGCCTCGAACGGCAGGGATTGGAAACGGCGCGCCGCCATCTGCGGCGAGAGCTTCACGCCGCTGAGGTTCAGCACCACGTCGTTCAACAGAAACAGCATTCGGCGGCGCCACCTCGCTCTTGGGACGAGCGGATATGACATGGGGGTGCTTTCGCCGCCGTTGAGGAAGGCGGTGAATGGGCCGCTAACCCTGCTCGACCGGTTCGGTCAGGAAGTGGCGGCCGGTCCGATCGTCGATCTCAACCACCCAGATGTCGGGGTCGATCTTGGCCGCGCGCTCGATATAGCGGTCGAGCTCCGGTTCCTGGTCCGACAGCGAAGGCTGCATCCAGACCCGCTCGCCGTCGCCGCGCGTGGCTTCGGCATAGAGCCGTGTCACGCCCTCCGCGCGGTTCAACACCTTGACCAGCACGCTGCCGGCCCGCGCGTCGCCCTTGCGCAGAACCATGGCGAAGCCGCCCCCCAGCTCCGTCCGGCGGATCAGGGCCGCGACCCAGATGTCGGTGGAAAGCAGCATTCTTCGGTCTCGATAACAGAACGGAAAGGGCGATCGGCTAGGCTCACGCCGAGTTCTCGAACCTATACGAGAAAAGCAGGAACCATGACGAGACCGCGCCGAACCGCGCAGCTCGCCGAACGTGGATGGGTGGGGCTGACGCTGGCGGCGACCTTGGTCGTCTCGCCCGGCGTCGCGACGGCCGGGGCCGTCGACCTCTTCTATGAGCGCACGGTGATGACAGTCGCCGACAGCCGCTGCGGGCTGTTCGAGGCTCCCGTGGGCGCGGCGCTGGCCGCCGGCCAGGCCCAGGCGCGTGGGGCGGTGCTGCGCGCCGGGACCGACCGCGGGACGCTCAAGGCTGTGGAGACTCGCGCGCGCAACAAGGCCGCGGTCATCCCTTGCGACTCCCAGGACCTGAACATCGCCGCCGCGCGGGTGCGGCAGGCCTTCGACGGCTACGCCCAGCTTAGCCGCATGACCTATCCCGGAGATCACGCCCAGTGGCAGGCCGACCGCGCCAGCGGCCAGGCCGCGCGGTGGCGGCTGCAGCAGCAGTCGACCTTCGGCTGGAATCGCATGGTGTTTGGCCTTGCCGGACGCGACGGCGCCAACGCCCTGATGGCGGTGGCGGGCTTCCCTGACGGACAGACGCCCTACGCGGCGCGCCTGGTGTTGCGCGACGCCGACCTGACGATCGGTCCCTATCTCGACACGCGCGGCGAGGCCGTCGGCCGTCTGCCGCTGGCGCGGCGCATGCCGCCGTCCGGCGCCCTGGCCATCTACGCCGCCGAGGCGCGCAGCAGCGCCGGACGCGACCTGCTGCCCAAGGATCTGAAGTCCGGCTGGGCCTTCCGCTTCCCCGCCAAGGCCGCCGCGGCCCTGGCCTCTCTCGACCCGCGCGAGGCCGTGGCCGTGGAGTTCCTGTTCGCCGACGGCCAGGGCGAGACCGTGCGCCGGGCCTATGTCGAGGTGGGCGACTTCGCCGCCGGCCGCGCCTTCCTGCAGGTGGCCAGCCGCTAGAGGGCGGGCTCGGGCTCGCGTTCGACCACGGCCGACTCCAGCAGCACCGGCATTCTCACGATCACGGTCGTGCCGTCGCCCAGCCGGCTCTCGATCGTCATCCGACCCCCGTGCAGTTCAGCGAAGGCGCGCACCAGGGAGAGGCCAAGGCCGGTGCCGGCCGCCCGTTGGCCCGCATCGCCCGCCTGCTCGTAGGGCCGCCCCAGCCGGGCCAGGTCTTCGCGGCTGATACCGACCCCGGTGTCGGCGACGATCACCTCAAGGGCGTCGTCCTCCTCGCGAGCCGTAACTGTTACCGACCCGCCGTTGGGGGTGAACTTCAACGCGTTGGAGATCAGGTTCAGCACGATCTGCTTCAGGGCGCGGCGGTCGGCCACCACGTCGAGCCCATCCTTGGGCAGCAAGCCCCGTAATTGAACCCCCGCCCGGTCGGCCTGCCCGCGCATCAATCGTAGGACGCCGGACACCGCATCGCGGGCGTCGAACTCCTCCCGCGAGAGTTCGAACCGCTCGGCCTCGATCTTGGACATGTCCAGCACGTCGTTAATCAGCTCCAGCAGGTGCGTACCGGAGTCGTGGATCAGCTCGGCGTACTCGGCGTAGCGGTCCGACAGCGGGCCGAACAACCGCTGCTTCATGATGTCGGAGAAGCCCATGATGGCGTTGAGCGGCGTGCGCAGCTCATGGCTCATATTGGCCAGGAAGCGCGACTTGCCGGCGTTCTGCGCCTCGGCGTCGGCCTTGGCCTGCTCGAGGCCAGCCATGCGCGCGCGCTCGGGCCGGCCGTCGCGCAGGGCACCCACCGCGCGGCCGTCCCAGGTTCGGCGTAGGCTGAGCGCAAGCCATCCCTCCGGCGCCGCGTCGGGGATGAAGGCGATCTCAGCAGCGCCTTCGGCAAGGGTCTGCTTCAGGGCCTCGATCAGACGCGGACGGTCCTCGGGCGAGGCCAGGTCGAAGAGCGAGCCTCCAGGCGTCGCCTTCGTCGTCAGGCCGGGCGGCGAGAGACCCCAGACCGCGGTCACCCGGCCCTCCGGATGCACGCCCAGCAGCTGGTGCGGCTGTTCGTCCAGCGCCTGGCGCAGGCGCGCCTCCTGGCGGTCGCGCGATCGTGCGTCCAGCGCGGCCTGCTTCTGCAGGGCCACCAGCCCCGCGCCGAAGGCCAGGACCACGGCGATGAGCGCGATTGTCGAGATCCCGAACGCCAAATCGGGCTCAGGCGGCGGGATCTGGAGATTGCGACCGGCGAGGGCCGCGAGCCCCACGGCGACCAGGGAGGTGGCCGCACCCAGGGCCAGGCCACGACCTCGGCTAAGCGCCACGGCCGCGGCCATCGGGGCCAGCAACCATACCGCCAACGGACCGGCGACGCCGCCAGTCATCAGGGCGGCCAGCGCCGTGCAGAGCCCCCAGCCCAGGATAAGCGCGCCGCGCGCGCCCGCGCCATGAGACTGCTTGAGGAACAGCCCGACCAGGGCCGGAGCGGCGCCGACCGCGAGCGCCGTGAGCGCCCGCTCGGTGGGTGCGAGACCCGCAACCGCGACGCCGACGGCGCCCAGAACGATGACGCCAAGCCAGCCCGCTGACCACCAGACAGCTTCCCGATCCCTGACAGGTCGAGGCTTGGCGGCCGGCTCGGTCGTCCTGTCGGTGGGTAGGCCGTCGGCCACGGTGTTGCGCATGCCTCTCGATACGACGATGGGGCGCGACATTAGCCTCCCGCTTGAGTCCCCGCGAGGCCGCTCACCTGAGGCGCGACCAGGCAAATGCATGATCTTCCACAGAAACGAAATCGTAAGCGCGTGCGCCTAGGATCAAACGCTCCAGCCTTCGAGGCGTTCGACTTCCCATGGCCCAGGCGGCTTACCTCCACCACGAGCCCGATTCTCAGCACGAACCGGCGCGTCTGAGCCCCCGCGCCCGGCGCGAGGCGGCGCTGGATGAGACCAAGCGGTCGTTCCTACGGATGGTCAGCCACGAACTACGCACGCCGCTGAACTCGATCCTGGGCTTTTCCGAGATCATCTCCTCGGAGCTGTATGGCCCGCTGGGTGCGCCGCAGTACAAGGAATATGCCGGGATCATCCGGACCAGCGGCAACCGGCTGCTGAAACTGGTCAACCAGATCCTGGAGATCGCGCGGCTTGAAGGCCGGGCGATGGACATGGACCTGCGCTCCGAAGCGCTCGATCACGCCCTAGACGATGCGCTGGACGGACTGCGGGACGAGATCGCCGCGCGCCGGACCACCATCGTGGTCGAAGGCCAGGGCAGCCTGCCGGCCGTGACCGCCGACGCGCGCGGCCTGCGCAACGTGCTCACCAACCTCATCCAGAACGCCGTCGCCTTCGGGCCGGAGGGCGGCACGGTGCGGATTTCCATCGCGCCGCATGAGGGCGACGTCGAGATCCACATCTCCGACAACGGGCCAGGCGTCGATCCAGAGGACCTGCCGCGCCTGTTGCGCCCCTTCGAGCAGGGGGAGAACGCGCTCACCCGACGCAGCGAGGGCGCGGGCCTGGGCCTGCCCATCGTCGAGCTGCTCTGCCTGGCCATGAACGGGCGGCTCAGGCTGCAATCCGCCCTGGGCGAGGGTCTGACCGCCACCGTCAGATTGCCGGTCGGCTGAACATCGGTTGCGTCGCGGGTCGCCGATCCCTAAGTCGCCGGTGACATGACCGACATCGACCAAGACCTTGAAGACCTCGCCCAGGAGTTCGACTTGCTGGGTGACTGGGAAGAGCGCTACCGCCATGTGATCGACCTGGGGCGCGAACTGGCGCCTCTCACCGACGTCGAGCGCAACGAAGCCAACAAGGTTCGCGGTTGCGCCAGCCAGGTTTGGCTGGTCACCGAACCCCAGGCCGACGGCTCCGTCGCCTTCCGCGGCGACTCCGACGCGCATATCGTGCGTGGTCTGATCGCGGTGCTGCTGCGGCTTTATTCGGGGCGCTCGCCCCAGACCATCTTGGACTTCGACGCCAAGGCCGCATTCGACAAGTTGGGACTAAGCGGCCACCTGTCGGCGCAGCGGTCGAACGGACTGGCCTCGATGGTGGGACGGGTGCGCCGGGACGCCGAGGCCCTGAGCACCGCAGCCTAGGGCCACGCCGGACCCGTCAGGCGGCGCGAATGCCGCTGATGGTGTCGCCCTGGACCCCGACCACGGCGTCGTAGCCCATGATCATATCGACGTCCTTGCCATTGGTGGCCAAGGGCAGGCGCAGCCAGAGGATCGAGAGATGCGCCGCGCCGCGCCAAGCCAGGTTGTGTACCCCGACGGCGGGGCGGCGATCTTCCACCAGCTTGGTCAATTCCGTGCGCCAGTATTCGGCGGCGGATGAATTGTAGACCTCGGGCAGGCTCCGGCCGGTGATTTCGCGGCCGTAGACGCTGTAGAGCCCCGTTCCGGCCAGGCGCAGACGGAAGTCCAGCGGCTCGCGAACCACGTCGATCAGACTGACGGTGGGCAGCAGGCGCTTGAAATCCTCGGGACGGATGTCGCCGCGGCCAGGCAGGCGCGGCCCATGGCGCAGCCCCGACCAATAGGCATAGAGTTCTTCATGTGCGCGGGCGGCCGCCGCGGAAGCTCCGATCTGTGCGGCCATATTCAGATTCCTTAACAACCCCTTGGAATCGCGACGAATCACTTATCGCTCACCCGGTGATTCTGCGGCAAGCGGAAATCGGGGGTGCGACAAGAAATCAGGCAGAAAGGTGGCGGCCGGGGCGCGAAAGCCGCGATCCTTCGCCACGCCGTCACGATGGCGCACAAAAGAAAACGCCCGCCAGAGGCGGGCGTTTCCAGAAGCTCGATCTAAATTTTCGGCTACTTGCTGGCGCGCTTGCGCGGCGCCTGACGACCGCCCTGGCCCAGGCCCATCTGCTTGGCCAGATCCGATCGCGCCTTGGCGTAGTTCGGCGCGACCATCGGATAGTCCTTCGGAAGACCCCACTTCGCGCGGTATTCCTCGGGGCTCATATTGTACTTCGTGCGCAGGTGCCGCTTCAGCGACTTGAACTTGCGACCATCCTCCAGACAAACAAGGTGATCTGGCGTGATCGAGCGACGCACCGGAACCGCAGGTTCCTTGGGAGCGGCTTCTTGCACGTCCGAACCAGAGGTGATCCCCGCCAGAGCGCGGTGGACGCTTTGGATGAGATTGGGAAGATCGGCCGCGGCGACCGAATTGTTCCCGACGTAAGCGGATACGATATCCGCCGTCATCTCAATGACTTCCGATTTCTCGTCCATATTTCTCGGTTCCGTGAGTGCGTTGCACAATTTGGGGGATGACTGATTCACGACAACAGTCATGGCGTCAATATATCGGTCTTCAGTCAAGCACAAGTCTGGAACTCAGTTCGGCGACTGAACGAACACGTTCTTTGTCATTAGAGAACTGTTGCAGCGCACCAATCGGTTGCAGGCACAACCGCCAAGACGTCACTCGCTCATTGCGCGATACGCCAAGATCAGCGACCAAATTCCTTTGAAAGCGCCAGCATGGCGGCCCTCTGGGGCGCCGAGTATTCGTCGATGGCGTCTTCATCGCCGTCACGAATTGCCCGCAACAAGGCCGGAGTCAGCGCCGAGGTCAGTGACCAGTTCCAGTAGCGCAGCACCGTTTGCGCCCGATCGACCGCGATCATGTCATAGGTGGTCATCACCCGCTCGAGCCCTTGCGACAATGCGCCGCCATCCTCGGTCTCGGACCGCTTGAGCCCGCGCCAGAGCGCGCGAATGGCCTGCCGCGGCAGGCCGGTGGCCTTGCAGAGGATCGCCAGGGGCTCGCCGCCCGGATCGGTGAAAATCTTGGCGCCGGTCATCGGCTTGAGGCCGGAGAGATAGGATATCTCCTCGGCGATCTCGCGGGTCAGGCCGTCCTGGGCGGCGGCCACGGCCGCCTCCAGGCTGTCGAACGGACTCTTGTCGATGGCGGCGCGGTTTCGCTGCCGACGCTCGATGAACTGCAGCGCCTTGCGTGACAGCGGATCCTGCCAGCCCTCGGCGGCGGCAAGGGCGAAGATGTCGCTGGTGGCCTCCTGCAGGACTTCGCGGCTGACGGCGAACCTCTGGAGAATGATCCGGCGCGTGTCGGCGTCAGCCCACCAGAACAGGACATAGGCATGGGCGGGTCGGAGTTCCGAGCGCCGAAGCAGCGCCGCGGTCAGCCGCGAATCGCCGCGGGTCAGCGCCACGATCGCCTCGACCGCCGCGTTGGACAGCCGCGCCAGGTCGTTCTTCAGCAGGCATTCGATGACGATGATCTCGCCGAACTCGATGAGAACGTCGCAGACAACCTCATTGACCCCGCGCCGCAGGGCGATCAACCGGCGATGCTCCAGGTCGGTGAGCCGCACGCAGTCGAGCAGATCGGCGTCCGACAGCGACGGACATTCGATCAGAAGCTCCTCCGCCACATCCACGTGGTCGCGCAGCAGCAGGCGCACCAGGCTGGCCGGAATCTCGGTCAGGCCGGCCAGGCGCCGCGCCACCTTCTTGCGCTCGTCGGGCTCGGCCTCGCGCAGCATGTCCACCAGCAGGTCGGCGGTCATGGAACGCTCGAAGGCGTTCACACGTGAGCTGGGCAGGCAGACAACGTCGGCCATGCGCTTGAGCAGGGCTCCGCGCGCGCGGAAGGCCTGCGCGGGATCGGGCGCGGAGACGGGATCGGACGAGGGGGCGGCTTGGTTCATGGGGCGATCCGCCAACGAATCTAACAATGGAACCATAGCCTGCTTAACCGCGCGTGATCAGCGGAACTGCGGGGCCTCCCAGTCAGGCCAGATATCGGGCAGGTCCGACGACACCTTGTTGGGGAAGACAGGCGGGCGTTTCTCCAGGAACGACATAACGCCCTCGCGGGCGTCGGCCATGGCGCCGCGCGTCTGGATGCCCCGGCTGTCGGCGCGATGGGCTTCCATGGGATGGGACGCGCCGGCCATGCGCCAAAGCAACTGGCGCGTGAGGGCGATGGAGACGGGCGCGGTGTTCTCGACGATCTCGCGGGCCAGGGCCTTGGCGGCCGGCAGCAGATCCTCGGGCGCGTGCAGCGAACGCACGAGGCCGCGATCCAGCGCCTCCTGCGCCGGGAAGACCCGCCCGGTGTAGCACCATTCCAGCGCCGTCTGGACGCCAACGAGCTTGGGCAGGAACCAGGACGAGGCTGCCTCAGGGTTCAGCCCGCGCCGTGCGAACACCAGGCCGAACCGCGCCTCGGTCGAGGCCATGCGGATGTCCATGGGCAGTTGCATGGTGACCCCGACCCCCACGGCGGGACCGTTCACCGCGGCGATCACCGGCTTGAGGCTGTCGTAGATCCGCAGGGTCAGCAGGCCGCCGCCGTCGCGCTGCAGGCCCTCGCGGGTGCGGGCGGCCTTATCCTCGCCGCCGCGCGCATCGTAGTCGAAGGTCTGGGCCCCGCCCGAGAGGTCGGCGCCGGCGCAGAAGCCCCGCCCGGCGCCGGTCACGATCACCGCCCCCACCGCGTCGTCGGCGTCTGTGACGTCGAAGGCGGCGATCATGTCCTTCATCATCTGGGTGTTGAAGGCGTTGAGCTTGTCGGGTCGATTGAGCGTCAGGACCGCGACGCCGCCCTCGACTTCCAGCTTGAGGGTTTCGAAAGTCTGGGTGGCCATCTCGTTCTCCCTTTTCTTCACTCCGCCCCGCTTGACGGACGGTCCGTCAAGCGCCGCATATGAGCCTGAACAACGATAAGTTTGGGAGGACGGCCGCGGCGCGGAGACGCGCGTCCGGTCGCCGTGAGGAAGAAAACATGCATCCGGCCACACACGCCAAGACCCATCCCGACCGCGCCGCCTACATCATGGCCGGGTCTGGCGAAACGGTGACCTACAAGCAGTTGGACGAGCGCTCGAACCAAGGCGCGCACCTGTTCCGGTCCATGGGCCTGAAGACCGGCGACGTCATCGCCATCCTGATGGACAACCATCCCCGGTTCTTCGAGATCGCCTGGGCCGCTCAGCGCTCGGGGCTCTATTTCTGCTGCGTCTCGTCGAAGCTCACGGCGGGCGAGGTCGAATACATCATGAAGGACTGCGAGGCTCAGGTGCTGATCACCTCGCCGGGCGTCGGACCTGTCCTCGACGAGATGCCCGCCCTCCTACCGGGGGTGAAGCTCTACATGGTGGGTGAGGCCAGAGCGCCGTATCAGAGCTTCGAGGCGGCCCGCGCGCCGATGCCGACCACGCCCATCGCCGACGAGAGCGCCGGCGCCGACATGCTCTATTCGTCGGGCACCACCGGCCGGCCGAAGGGGATCAAGCACCCGCTGACCGGCTCGGCCATCGATGCGCCCAACGCCCTGTCGATGATGGCCGAGCACCTGTTCGGCTTCCGCAACGACAGCATCTACCTCTCGCCGGCTCCGCTCTATCACGCCGCCCCCCTGCGCTGGTGCATGGGCGTCCATCGCCTGGGCGCCACGGTGGTCCAGATGGAGAAATTCGATCCCGAAGACGCCCTGCGCCTGATCGAAAAACACAAGATCGACGTCGGCCAGTTCGTGCCGACCCACTTCGTGCGGATGCTGAAACTGCCGCCCGAGGCCCGCGCCCGCTACGACGTGTCGTCCATGCGCTCGGCGGTTCACGC
The DNA here is from genome assembly GCF_031412415.1 of Phenylobacterium sp. Classification (GTDB taxonomy): domain Bacteria; phylum Pseudomonadota; class Alphaproteobacteria; order Caulobacterales; family Caulobacteraceae; genus Phenylobacterium. Next base: position 1,816 of record NZ_JANOCX010000055.1, on the reverse strand, counting down.
CGCCGCGCCCTGCCCCATTCCGGTGAAGGAGCAGATGCTGGCCTGGTGGGGCCCGGTGATCCACGAGTACTACGCCGGCAGCGAGGGCAACGGGTTCTGCTATATCGGCCCGCACGATTGGCTGACCCACAAGGGCTCGGTGGGCAAGGCGACCTCGACCGAACTGCACATCGTCGGCGAGGACGGCGAAGAGGTTCCGCCGCGCACCGAGGGCACGGTCTACTTCGGCGGCGGCGCGCCGCTGGTCTATCACAACGCCCCTGAGAAGGTGGCCGAGAACACCAACAAGCACGGCTGGACCACCCTGGGCGACGTGGGCTGGGTGGACGAAGAGGGCTTCCTCTATCTGACCGACCGCAAGAGCTTCATGATCATTTCGGGCGGGGTGAACATCTACCCGCAGGAAATCGAGAACCTGCTGATCACCCACCCCAAGGTGGCCGACGCCGCCGTGGTCGGCGCCCCCGATGAGGAGATGGGCGAGAAGGTCGTGGCCGTGATCCAGCCCGCCGACTGGGACAGCGCCGGCGAGGATCTCAAGGCCGAACTGTCGGCCTATTGCCGCGCCAATCTCAGCCACATCAAGTCGCCGCGCCTGTTCGAGTTCATGCAGGAGCTGCCGCGCCATCCGACGGGCAAGCTCTACAAGCGCCTGATCCGCGACGCCTATTGGGGCAAGGAAGGCTCGAAGATCGTCTAGGCGGCCAGCGCGCCCCAGACCGCCATCGCCATGCCCATGGCGCGCATGTCGCCCGTCGTCGTGCCGGCCATCTTGTTCATCGCGTAGCCGATGGTCGTGCGGGCATCCATGTCGATGATGATCAGCGAGCCGCCGTAGCCGCCCCAGAAGATCGAGTTGGGATTGGGCAGGGGCACGGTGGCGCTGGGCAGGCCAAAGCCCATGCCGAACCGCGCCGGACCGCCGAGGATCAGGTCGGTTCCCTCGATCTGCACTTCGAGCGCCTTGCGGCATCCGGCCTCCGAGAGCAGCCGCTTGCCCTTCGCCACGCCGCCATTGGCCAGAAGTATGTGGATCTCGGCCACCGAGCGGGCGTTGCCGTGTCCGCCCGCCGCCGGGATCTCGGCGGCCCGCCAGGCGCGGGTGCGGGTCTCGCGCGGGTCGATGCCCGGATTGCGCGACATGTTGGCCACCAACGGCGACTGGTCCCCATCGCCGATCGCAGCGCCCGGCGGCGGCGGGATCAACTCGGCGACGCGAGCATCTTCCGAGGCCGGCAGGCCGATGTGGAAGTCGGCGCCCAGGGGCTCGGCGATCTCCTCGCGGAACACCGTGCCCAGCGACTTGCCGGTGATGCGCCGCACCACCTCGCCGACCAGGAAGCCCTGGGTCAGGGCGTGGTAGCCGCTTTGAGTCCCCGGCTCCCAATAGGGCGCCTGCGCCGCCAGCAGAGCGGTGACCTTGTCCCAGTCATAGACGTCCTCGACAGTGATCGACTCTTTCCAGCCTGACAGGCCAGCGGCGTGACTCATCAGGTGGCTGACCTTCACCGCGCCCTTCCCGGCGGCGGCGATCTCGGGCCAGTACTTGGCCCCCGGCGAGTCGAAATCGAGTTCGCCCCGGTCGGCCAGCAGCAGCGACGTCAGCGCCGTCATGGTCTTGGTGGTCGAATAGACGTTGACGATGGTGTCGGCCTCCCACGGCCGGGTCTTGGCCTCATCGGCCCAACCGCCCCACAGGTCGACGACGGTCTCGCCTTCAACCGTGGCGCAGAACGAGGCGCCCACATCGGCGCCCGAGGCCAGATTGGCCTCGAACGCGGCCCGCGCCCCCGCGAACCTATCCTGTGTGAACCCG
>NZ_JANOCX010000054.1:0-5682 GCF_031412415.1 Phenylobacterium sp. | reverse complement strand
CGCGAGCGGGCGATCAGGTGCAGGATCGCCTCGCTGTCCGAGGTCGACTGGAAGATGGCGCCTTCCTGGACCAGTTGTTCGCGCAGCGTCAGGAAGTTGGTCAGGTTGCCGTTGTGGGCCAGGGCCACGCCGCCGCCCTCGAGGTCGGCGAACATCGGCTGGACGTTGCGGATGAAGCTGCCGCCGGCGGTGGAGTAGCGGGTGTGGCCGATGGCGCAATGGCCGGGCAGGCGGTCGACCAGGTCGGCGCCGGCGAAGGCGTCGCCCACATGGCCCATATGGCGTTCGGTGTGGAAGCGCTGGCCGTCGAAGACCGCGATGCCGCAGGCTTCCTGGCCGCGATGCTGCAGGGCATGGAGCCCCAGGGCCGTGATGGCGGCGGCGGCCCCCACGTCGAAGACCCCGAAGACCCCGCATTCCAGCCGGGGCGTGTCGTCGTCAGGATCCCGGTGTGGCGGCGCCGCCCGGCGCCATCGATCCTGATCCTGGGTCATCGGGATTTCTCCACCAGATCGTCGAGCCCGCCGCGTTCGCGGGGGTCATAGCCCTGAGCGTCACGAGAGTCACCCCCAACGGTCGCCGAACCGTCACGAACGGCGTCGTCGAAGGCGGGGCGCAGTTTGTCGGCCATGTCCAACCCCTTGGGCGCAATGGCCTTTAGCGTGTCCGCGGCTGCGCGGGTCAGGGGATAAAAGGCCGCACCCGTCATCCAGCGGGGCAGGCGGTCGGGCGGCGTCGCGGCGTGAAACACGAGGTGGAAGGCGCCCACGACCACCAGCGCACGGATCAAGCCGAATCCCAGGCCGATGACCCGGTCCACGATCCCCAGAACCTGCATGTCGCGGACCCGGCGCACGAGGCCCGCCCCGGTGATCCGCAGCAGACCGTAGACGGCGACGAAGACCATGAGACCGGCGACGACCGTTCCCAGCCAGTCGGGGTCGATGAGGTTGCGGCCGATCGGTCCCGACCAGCGCTGGCCGTAGACCGCGGCCACGGCCGCCACGATCAGGGCGAGCGCCGTCACCACTTCGCGCGTGCCGCCGCGATAGAATCCGACGCCGGCCGAGATCAGCAGCATCAGGCCGACGATGATATCGAACCACGGCAAGGGACCTACCATTGGCTCTCGCCGATCTTGCTGATGGCGTCGGCCAGGCGGCTGACCCCGTCGATCTTCATGCCGCCGCCGTCGAGGTCCTTGGGGCCAAGCGCGCGGCGGAAGCCCAGCTTGGCGGCTTCCTTCAGACGCGATTCCATACGGCTCACTGGGCGAATGTCGCCTGACAGGCTGATCTCGCCGAACACGACGCAGTCCTGGGGCAGGGCGGCGTCCAACGCCGAGGAGGCGAGGGCGGCGGCGGCGGCGAGGTCGGCGGCCGGCTCGTTGACCCTCAAGCCGCCCGCGACGTTCAGATAGACGTCCCGGTTCCCCAGCGACAGGCCACACCGGGTCTCCAGCACCGCCAGCACCATGGCGAGCCGTCCACTGTCCCAGCCCACCACGGCGCGGCGGGGCGTGCCATAGGCCGAGGGCGCCACCAGGGCCTGAAACTCCACCAGCACCGGGCGCGAGCCTTCTATGCCGGCGAACACCGCCGCGCCGGCCGCGCGCTCGCCCGAGGTGTCGAGGAACAAAGCCGAGGGGTTCTTCACCTCGCCCAGACCCGCGTCGCCCATCTCGAACACCCCGATCTCGTCGGTGGCGCCGAAACGGTTCTTCACCGCGCGCAGGATGCGGAAGGGGTAGCCGCGCTCGCCCTCGAAGGCGAGGACGGCGTCGACCATGTGCTCGATCACGCGGGGACCGGCGATGGTCCCCTCCTTGGTCACATGCCCCACCAGGACGACCGCAACCCCCTGCTTCTTGGCGAGCCGCACCAGCTCGCCGGTCGCGGCGCGGACCTGGGTCACAGAGCCAGGCGCGGCTTCGTGGACGTCGCTCCACATGGTCTGGATGGAGTCGATGACGACGAGGTCGAACTTCTCGCGTTTCAGGCTGTCGAGGATGTCCCGCAGGCTGGTCTCCGTCGCCAGCCGAACGGGCGCGTCGGCCAGGCCCATGCGCTGGGCGCGGCTGCGCACCTGGGCGATGGCCTCCTCACCGGAGATGTAGGCGCAGGACGCGCCGCGCCGCGCGGCGCTGGCCATCACCTGCATCAGCAATGTCGATTTCCCGACGCCGGGGTCGCCGCCCAGCAGGATCGCCGAACCTGGCACCACGCCGCCGCCACAGACGCGATCAAACTCGTCGACACCGGTAATGATACGCGGCGGGGAGGGCGTGCTCTCGTCCAAGCCCGTATAGATCAGGCCCCGGGTTCGCGACGCCTTGCTGGGCGCCAGCGCGCCGGGCGGCCGCGACTGCAGTTCCTCGACCAGGGTGTTCCAGGCGCCGCAGGCCGGGCACTGGCCCGCCCACTTGGTCTGTGTGGCCCCGCAGGACTGACAGACATAGACGGCGCCGTCGCGGGCCATGCGGGTTCCCTGATTCGTTTGAGGCCAACAGCTTAGACGGGCGCGCCGTTCACGTCCGTCGCAGATCGAACCCGGTTGCTGAAAGGCCGGCTTAGGCTAGGTTCGCCATGTGGGGATCGGGCTGAGACATTTACAGGCTGGGAGGCGTCTATGAGTGCAGTTGAACCGGGTTCGGCGGTATCGGGGCTGGTCGAGCGGGTGAAGGCCATCCTGTTGCAACCGACGGCGACCTGGGAGGTCATCGACGGCGAGCCGGCCACCATCGGCGGACTCTACAAGAGCTACGTCATTCCGCTCGCCCTGATCCCAGCGGTCGCGGGCCTGCTCGGCGCTATCGTGTTCGGCTACGGCATGTTCGGTGTCAGCTATCGGCCGACGATCGTGTCGTCGCTTGTCAGTGCGGTCGTGAACTTCGGGCTCGCCTTGGGCGGCGTTTTTCTCCTGGCCCTGATCATCGACGGCCTCGCGCCCAGCTTCGGCGGCGTGAAGAACCAGATCCAGGCTTTCAAGGTCGCGGCCTATGCCAGCACCGCGAGCTGGCTGGCCGGGATTTTCATGATCTACCCGCCGCTCGGCGTCCTGGGCCTGCTGGGGCTCTACAGTCTGTTCCTATTGTACAAGGGCCTTCCTCGGTTGATGAAGGCGCCTGAGGAAAAGGCGACCACCTACACCGTCGTGGTCATCATTGCCGCCATCGTCCTGGCGGTCATAGCCATGGCTGTCCTCTCGCCGATCCGCAGCCTCGGCCAAAGCTCTGGTCTGATGGCCGACCACAGCGCCGCCGCCGGCACGCTCACGGTGGGTGGGAACAAGGTCGATCTTGGCGAGCTGGAGGCTGCCTCCAAGAAAATGGAAGCCGCCGCCAAGCAGATGGAGAGCGGCGAGGGTCCTGCGCCCACCGATCCCAACCTGCTGAAGGCCTATCTGCCGGCTGACGTGGCGGGCTTCGCGCGGACAGAGGTGACCACTGGGTCCGGCGGCGCCGGCGGAGTCACGGGTTCGCAGGCCGAGGCCGTCTACACCAAGGGCCAATCGCGCATCCGCCTGAGCGTCACCGACCTGGGCGCGGCCGGCGCCTTGGCGGGCATGGCCGGCGCCTTCAATGTCCAGTCCTCCACCGAGACCGCCGGGCGTTACGAAAAGGTCGGCAAGGTCGACGGTCGCATGACCACCGAGACCTATGACAGCAACTCCCGGCACGGCGAGTACAACGTCCTGGTCGGTGACCGCTTCATGGTCGCCGCCGAGGGTGACGGCGTCGGCATGGACGAGTTGAAGGCAGCCGTGGCCTCGGTCGGCCCGGCCCGTCTGGAGACCCTGGCGAAGAAGGGTTAGGCCTCGCCCAGATAGACCCGCTCGGCGCGGCCGCCCAGGCGCACGAGGCATTCGTGCGCCACCGTGCCGGCCGAAGCGGCGAGGTCGTCGATGAGCATGTTGGGGCCTAGCAGCTCGACCATGTCGCCGGGCGCGGCTGGGGCGTCACCGATCTCAATGGCGATGAGGTCCATGGTGATGATCAGCACCCGCCGCCGCGCGCCGGCGAACCAGGCGTGGCTGCGGCCCATGGCGCCGCGGATCAGGCCGTCGGCGTAGCCGGCTGCGACAACGGCGACGGCGCCGGTCGCGGGCATGAGCGTCGTGGAGCCGTAGCCGATCATCGCCCCGGCCTCGACCTGACGCACATAGAGGATCGGCGCCTCGAAGGTCGCCACAGCGCGGAAACGTGGATCGGGCCGCTCCTCGGGCCCGCCGCCGAACAGGCTGATTCCAGGGCGGACAATGTCGAAGTGGTAGACGTGGTCTAGCGCGATCCCGGCTGAGGCCGCGAAGCTGGCGCGGGCTTGAGGGAATAGCGGGCGCAAGGAAGCGAAGCGTTCAAGCTGGGCGGCGCTGCGCGGGTCGGCGGGATCGGTGGCCGATCCGAGGTGGCTCATGAGCATCTCGACATGGAGGCCCAGGGGCGGTGTGGCGGCCAGGTCTCGGGCCTCGCGATCGGTCAGCCCCTGGCGGTTCATGCCCGTGTCGACCTGCAACGCGACGGGGCCGCCAAAGCCACGAGCGGCGGCCTCGACCTGCGACAGGCTGGCGAGGACGGGGGTCAAGCCGGCGGCCGCCAGGCGCGGTCCGGTCTGAGCCGTCAAGCCGTCCAGGACATAGATCGTTGCGGGCCGCTCCGAGCCGAGGCCCAGGCGAAGAGCCTCGCCCTCGCTCAGCCGCGCGACGAAGAAGGCGCGCGCGCCCTCGGCCCACAGCCTCCGCGCCACGGGAACCGCGCCCAGGCCGTAGCCATCGGCCTTCACCACCGGCGCGGGCTGGGCGCCCGGCGCCAGGTCGCGCAGCACAGCATAGTTGTGGGCCAGCGCGTCTAGGTCGATGGTCAGGCGCGCGGCGGAGGGAGAAGGCATCGCTGCTCCCATAACCGGTTTAGTGGGCGTTGTAGAACCCCTCGCGCGCGAGGTTGCCGAACTTGGTGATGTCGGAGTTGAAGGACAGTTTCACGGTGCCGATGGGGCCGTGGCGCTGCTTGCCGATGATGACCTCGGCCATGCCGACGACCTGATCCATCTGTTCCTGCCAGGTCAGGTGCTCGGGCGTGCCCTCGCGCGGCTCGGTCCGGCCCAGGTAGTACTCCTCGCGATAGACGAACATCACCATGTCGGCGTCCTGCTCGATGGAGCCCGATTCCCGCAGGTCGCTGAGTTGCGGCTTCTTGTCCTCGCGGTTTTCCACCTGACGGGAGAGCTGGCTCAGCGCGATGATTGGGACGCCCAGTTCCTTGGCCAAGGACTTCATCGACTGGGTGATCATCGAGACTTCCTGCACCCGGTTGTCATTCTTGTTCTGGCCGTCGCCGCCGGTGACCAGTTGCAGATAGTCGATGATGATCAGGTCAAGGCCGCTGGTCCGCTTCAGGCGCCGCGCGCGGGCCGCCAGCTTGGCGATGGTGATGCCGCCGGTGGCGTCGATGAACAGGGGTGCGTCCTGGATCTCCAGCGCCGCATCGCGGACCTGCCCGAACTCCACGGCCGAGATCTCGCCCTTGCGCAGCCGGTCGCCCGACACGCCCGAGACCTCGGCCAGCAAGCGCATGGCGAGCTGTTCGGCCGACATTTCCAGCGAGAAGAAGGCCACGACGCCGCCGGAGACCGTCTTTTTCGACCCGTCAGGTTGCGGCTCCCAGGCGTAGTGGCGCGCCACGTCGAA
>NZ_JANOCX010000053.1:0-10646 GCF_031412415.1 Phenylobacterium sp. | reverse complement strand
CGCCGTGGTGACCGTCGGCGTCGGCTACGGCTCGCTGGCGCTGGTCGATGGCCTCTGGAGTGTCGACTACCGGTTCTGGGTGCTGGGGCTGAAGCCGCTGGACGGGCTGCACCTCACCTACGCCCTGGCCTATCTGCCGTTGTGGACCCTGTTCTTCCTTGTGGCCCTGCGCGCGCTCCACGCGAACCTGGCCCTGAAGGGACAGGGGAAGGGTCAGTATGTCGTCGCCGCGCTCGCCATGAGCCTGGGCTTCGTCGCGCTGGAGGCGATCCAGTATGGCAGCCTGTTCGCCACCGGCGTCCTGGCGATGGCCGAACCGCTGAACACCATCGTCGGCATCCAGTTCGTGCCGCTGCTGGCGGTCGTGGGGGTCATCGCGGTCTTCACCTATCGGCGGACCAATTCCTATGTCCCAGGCGCGCTGATCTGCGCCCTGTTCATCACCTGGTACGTGGTCTCGGGCACGGCGACCCACTGGTCGCCGGACTTCCAGTTGCCGATCCCGGGGCGCGGCTAGGGCTTGCCGACCCGTTTGGCCATCAGCAGGTCCGGCTTGCCGTAGCCGTTGGCGTCGGGGATGAGGCCGACGGGCTCATAGCCGTGACGGCGGTAGAAGAAGAACGCGTGGCCAGTGGTTGGCGCGATCGCGGCCAGCTTCGACAGGGCGTCCGGAAACACCTCGGCGCCAAACAGGCTTGTCCCGCCGACCTCGTCGTCCGTGCCCAGATAGACGGTCAGCTTACCCAGGGCGGCCGCCCGCGTCTCCAGAGCAGCCAGCAGAGCCGCGCCAACGCCCCTGGCCTGGTGTGCCGGGTCCACCACCATGGGGTGCAGTTCGACGGCCTTGGGGTAGCTATCGATCCCGCCAACGAAGCCAACCACCACGCCCTCGATCAGGGCGGCCAAGGCGAACCGGTCGGGATCGTCGAAAAAGGTGGCTACCTCCGCCGCGGCCGCCTCGCCCTGATAAGCGCCGATGGGCGCGAAGCCATCGCGCATCACTTGCGCGGCCTGGGCGCGCTGGTCGTGTGTCAGGGCTGAGACGTCGACGATGTCCATGGAGTCACGACATAGGCGCAGCGCCGTGCTCCCGCCAGGATATGCTCGACGCGTTCGATCCTGGCCGGCGCCAACATCATTTCGAACAGGGCAAGTTCCGATCGGCAGAAGCCCTGGCACGCCGTGGCGGCGGCGCAGATCGGGCAATGGTTCTCGACCAGCAGATATGCCCCGTCTTCCCGGCGGCTCCATTGCGCCATGTAGCCCTCGGCGCCGCGGATTTGCGCCAGGCGTTCCAGGCGATCCTCCAGGGCCGTGGCGCCGTCCAGCGCCTTGCGATAGCCGACCTCGATCGACACCTCCCGGCGCTTGATCAGGCGGTCCAGGCCCTCGTCTCCGAACTCGCCGCGCACGGCCTCGATCAGCTCCACGGTCATCTGGGCGTGGGTGTCGGGGAACCGCTGGTTCCCCAGCGGGGTGAGCGACCAGGAGCGGCGGGGCCGCCCGACGCCCATGCGTTCGGTGACGTGCTCCACCAGACCCTCGGCGGCCAGCTTTTCCATTTGCAGCCGGGCGGCCTGCCGGGTCACACCCACGGCCTGCGCGAGCGCCGCGGTCTGGGCGGGGCCTTTGCTCTTCAGGAGCAGGAGGATCTGGTCGGAGGTTGTTCGCATTTGACAACTGGATAGTTGCAAAATTCGCAAGCCGGGTCTACCTCGGATTTGTAAAGTCGGAGATTGTCAAATGACGGTAGGGTCGCGGGCGGACGGAAGCTGGGCCGATGTGCTGGGCGACGGCCGTCTGCCGCGCTTCGTCCTGATCTGCCTGGGCGTCTGGATCAGCGCCGCCGACTCCCTGGTCACGGCCACCATCATGCCCAGCGTCGGGGCCGATCTGGGCGGCTACGCCTATTTCGGCTGGGCGACCGCGGGATTCTTGCTGGGCTCGGTCCTGGCCGGGGCGAGCTCGGGTTTGCTGGCCCTGCGCTTCGGCCTGCGCAGAGCAACGGCGGCCGCGGCCCTGCTCTACGCCGTCGGCTGCGGGCTGAGTGCGGCGGGGCCGGATATCGCGAGCTTCCTGATCGGCCGGGTCCTGCAGGGGCTCGGCGGCGGCTGGGTGGTGGGCTTCTGTTCGGTGGCCATCGGCCTGATGTTCCCCGACCGCCTGCTGCCCCGGGTCTACGCCGCCGTCACCGGCATCTGGGGAATCGCCAGTCTGCTGGGTCCGCTGATCGGCGGGATCTTCGCCGACCTTGACGCCTGGCGCTGGGTGTTCTGGCTGTTCGCGATCCAGGCCCTGGGCGTGGCCTGGGCGGCCTGGGCGCTGCTGCCGGCCGATGGCCAGGCCGGCGACAGCCGGGTGGCCTGGCCCCAGCTCGGTCTGATCGCCGCCGGTGTCGGCGCCATCGGCCTGGCCGACATCGTCCACGACTTCGCCCGGTCCATCGGCCTGACCGCCCTCGGCGTCGGCCTGTTGATCGCCATGGTCGCCGTGGATGGCGGAGCCAAGGTGCGCCTGCTGCCCAAGGGTTCCGGCGACCTGCGCACCATCGCCGGCTCGGGCTTCGCCGCCATGTTCCTGCTGACCACGGCGTCCATGGGCTTTTCGATCTACGGCCCGGCGATCCTGCAGACCCTCGCGGGGCTGTCGGCCCTGGGCGCGGGCTACATCATCGCCGTCGAGGCCCTGGTCTGGACCGTGCTGGGCCTGGCCGTCGCCCACCTGACGGGGCCCTGGCCGCGGCGAATGATCCGGGCGGGCGCTGTCATGGCGACCCTGGGCGTCATTGGCAGCGCTCTCGTCTTTCCCGACGCTTCCATTCCCGGCGTCGTGGTGGCGGGCGCCTTCCTGGGCGGCGGATTTGGCCTGTCCTGGGCGTTCATGAGCCAGCGGCTGCTGGCAAGCCTGCCCGAAGGCGAGGAGCGGGCCATCGGGGCCGCGGCCATGACCACCGTGCGCCTGACCGGCTCGGCCGTGGGCGCCGCCGCCGCCGCCGCGGTCGCCAATCTCGTCGGGTTCTCCGGCGGGCTGACCGACGCCAGCGCGCAGGCGGCCGGCCTGTGGGTGTTTGTCGCCGTCGCCCCGGTCTCGATGCTGGGGGTCTGGGCCGCCTGGCGGCTCAGCGCGGAACGGGCCTAGAGCTGATCCAGGCCGAAGCCGGCGTGCAGGGCGCGGACGGCGAGTTCCGTATAGGCTGCGTCGATTAGCACGCTGATCTTGATCTCGCTGGTGGAGATCACCTGGATGTTCACGCCCTTCTCGGCCAGGGCCTTGAACATGGTCTTGGCCACGCCCGTGTGACTGCGCATGCCCACCCCGATCACCGAGACCTTGGCCACGTCCTCGTTCACCTGCACGTCGTCGAAGCCGATCTTCGGCTGGGCGGCGCGGACGATGTCGACGGCGCGCTGGGCGTCGCGCTTGCCGACGGTGAATTCCATGTTGGCGGTGTCTGCGGTGCGCGCGTGGCTCTGGACGATCATGTCCACGTTCACGTTGGCGTCGGCGAGCGCGCCGAAGATCTCGGACGAGACGCCCGGATGGTCGGGCAGGCCGAACAGGCTGATCTTCGCCTCGTCGCGGCTGTAGGCGACGCCGCTAACGATCCGCTTTTCCATGATCTCTTCCTCGTCGCACACGATGGTGCCTTGGCCGGGCGCTTCGCCGGGCTCGACAAAACTGGACAACACCCGCACCGGCACGTTCTGGGCCATGGCGAGCTCGACCGAACGGGTCTGCAGCACCTTGGCGCCCAAGGACGCCATCTCCAGCATCTCCTCGTAGGAGATCTTGTTGAGCTTGCGGGCCTTGCTCTCGATGCGCGGGTCGGTGGTGTAGACGCCGTCGACGTCGGTGTAGATGTCGCAGCGGATGGCTTTCACCGCCGCGGCGATGGCCACGGCGCTGGTGTCGGAGCCACCGCGGCCCAGGGTGGCGATCCGGTTGTCGCGGGTCACGCCCTGGAAGCCCGCGATCACCGCGATCTCGCCGGCGTCCAGCGCCTTGTCGAGGTTCTCCGAGGGGATGTCGTCGATCCGGGCGCGGCCGTGGGCGTCGTCGGCGATGATCGGGATCTGCCACCCCATCCAGGATCGCGCCGGCAGGCCCATGTTGCGCAGGGTCATGGCCAGCAGACCCGCCGTCACCTGTTCGCCTGAGGCGACCACGGTGTCGTACTCGTCGTCGGAGGGCGTCAGTCCCTGAACCGCCGCGCCGGCGCCGTCGGTCCAGGCGACCAGTTCATTGGTCTTGCCGGACATGGCCGAGACCACCACGGCGACCTGATGTCCGGCCGCCACCTCGGCGGCCACCAGCCGTCCGACGCGCCGGATGCGCTCCAGGTCGGCCACGGACGTGCCGCCGAATTTCATCACCAGCCGGGACAGGGCGAAGACTCCGCGTGAAAGGTAAGGCTGCGCCTCATAGCGGCGCCGGCCGAAAGGGGCAATGTCTGCCTTTCGCACATCTGAAAACCGGGCTTTCCGGCAAGAAGGCGCCCGCCCACAGGCCTTCGTCGCGTAGGGACTAGCGCGCCGCGTCTCGCCGGTGGAAAAGGACGGCCATGACCGCCGCCGCCACCTCCATCGACCCGGAAGAGGTCGAACGCTTTTCCCGCATCGCCGCCGAATGGTGGGATCCGAAAGGCAAGTTCGCGCCGCTGCACAAGTTCAATCCCGTGCGCCTGTCGTTCATCCGCGAGCAGGCCCTGGTCCGCTTCGGCCGCGACGCCTCCGCCCGCAGACCGTTCGAGGGGCTGCGCCTGCTGGACATCGGCTGCGGCGGCGGACTGCTCTGCGAGCCCATGACCCGGCTGGGCTTCGACGTCACGGGTGTCGACGCCTCGCCGCGCAACATTGGCACCGCTTCCGCCCATGCCGCCGAGCAGGGCCTGGCCATCGACTACCGCGCCTCCACCGCCGAGGACCTGCTGGCCGCCAGCGAGCCGGCCTTCGACCTGATCCTCAACATGGAGGTGATCGAGCACGTGGCCGATCCGGCCAGCTATCTGCGCGATTGCGCCCGGCTGCTGGCCCCGGGCGGCCTGATGATCGTCGCCACGCTCAACCGCACGCTCAAGGCCTTCGCTCTGGCCAAGGTCGGGGCCGAGTACGTCCTGCGCTGGCTGCCGGCCGGAACCCACGACTGGACCAAGTTCCTGAAGCCGGACGAGCTACGCGGTTTCCTCGCCGGCGAACCGGTCGCGGTGCAGGGACCATTCGGCGTCAGCTACGATCCCCTGGGCGGGCGCTGGTCGCGTTCATCGGACTGCGACATCAACTACATGATGACGGTCACCCGCGACGTGGCGTAAAGAGCGCCCTCAAGGGGAAGTATCCATGCCTTCGATACGCGTGCTCAGTCACGCTTTCCGCGCCTGGCGGCGCAACATGAAATGGGCCAAGCACGAGCCCGAGACTCCCTACCTCGCCGACCTCCTGTCCGGATCGCCGGTGTGCCTGCACGTGGGCGCCAGCGACGGCCGCCACTCCTACGTCATGACCCAGGTCGCGCCTGACGCGCGCATCTACGCCTTTGAGCCCTCGGCCTTCACCTTCGAGGTGCTGAAACTTTGCCTGACTTGGCACGGCATCGCCGGCCAGGTGACGCCGATCCACGCGGCGGTCTCCGACACCTCGGGCGAGCTGTTGCTGGTGACGCCCAAGAAAACCTCGGGCCGCATGGGCCGCGCCTACGCCTTCGTCGCCGAGACCGCGCCGGAGGGACAGGTCCGCCCGGACCTGGAGGACACCGGCGTCGAGATCCAGCCGACCCCGGTGGTCACCCTGGACGACTACTGCCTGCGCCATGGCGTGGACCGGGTCGACTTCATCCGCATGGATATCGAGGGCGCCGAACAGAAGGCGCTGAAAGGCGCGGAGCAGGTCATCGACCGCGACCTGCCGCACGTCCTGCTGGAGATCCATCCGATCATGCTGGAAAGCCGCTTCGGCGGCTCGGCCGACGCGGTGGTCGAGATGTTCCGCTCGCGCGGCTACCGCATGTTCGCGCTGAACGGCGACCGGCTGGAGGAGCGCACGACGGTCGAACCCGACCTGCCATGGAAAGACTATTTCTTCGTCCACCCCAGCCGCGCGCCCAGCCTGCCAGATGGCGTGTTCAAGGCGCGGATGGCGGCCTGAGCCCTCTGGCGCGGTCCGGGGCCGCGTCCTACCCTCATCTGAACAACGATAAGGGAGAAGGTCGCCGATGCTGGCTCTGATGATGGACCGGGCGTTAAGCCTGCCGTCGATCCTGGAATACGCCGCGACCTACCATGGCGATCGCGAGGTGGTGACGCGCACCCTCGAGGGGCCGATCCATCGCTACACCTACGCCGACGCCCTCAAGCGGGCCAAGCGGATGGCCAATGCGCTCACCGCTCTGGGCGTGAAGCCGGGCGATCGGGTGGCGACCCTGGCCTGGAGCACCTATCGCCACTTCGAGCTCTACTACGCCGTCTCCGGGATCGGGGCGATCCTGCACACCATCAATCCGCGCCTGCATCCCGACCAGGTCGCCTGGGTCGCCAACCACGCCGAGGACTCGGTGCTGCTGTTCGACATCAGCTTTGGCGAACTGGTGGCTGAGCTGGCGCCCAAGATGACCACGGTGAAGACCCTGGTCGCAATGACCGACCGCGAGCATCTTCCCAAGGACGCGCCGGCTCGGACCCTGGTCTATGAGGAGCTGATCGAGGCCAATTCACCGGACTTCGTCTGGCCCGAGCTCGATGAGCGGCAGGCCTCGGGCCTCTGTTACACCTCAGGCACGACCGGCAATCCGAAGGGCGTTCTGTACGGCCACCGCTCGACGGTGCTGCACGCCATGGCCCTGGTGGCGCCGGACGCCTTCGACCTGTCGGCCCGCGACACCGTGCTGCCCTGCGCCCAGATGTACCACGCGAACGCCTGGTGCACGCCCTACGCCGCCCCCCTGGTCGGGGCCAAGCTGGTCTTGCCGGGCCGCCAGCTGGACGGACCTTCGATCTGCGAGCTGGCGGTCGCGGAACAGGCGACCTTCCTGCTGGGGGTGCCGACCATCTGGGTGGGGGTGCTGGATCACCTGGACCAGACCGGCCAGAAGCTGACGACGGTGCGCAACGTGGCCGTCGGCGGCTCGGCGCCCACCGCGACCTTGATGCGGCGGGTGGAGGACCAGCTCGGCGCCACCGTTCGCCAGATCTGGGGGATGACCGAGACCAGCCCCATGGGCGTGATCAACACCGCGCTCGACCGCCACGCCGCCGAGGACGCGGACGCGGCCTACGCCCGCAAGCTCAAGCAGGGGCGGGGGATGTTCGGCGTCGAGTTGCGGATCATGGGCCATGACGGAACCATCCAGCCGCGGGACGGGACCAGCGTCGGCGCCCTGCAGGTGCGCGGCCCATGGGTCAGTTCGGCCTACTACAAGAACGACGGCGCCGACGTCTTCCTGGCCGACGGCTGGTTCGACACGGGCGACATCGCCACAATCGACCCCGAGGGCTATCTGCGGCTCACCGACCGGGCCAAGGACGTGATCAAGTCGGGCGGGGAGTGGATCTCCACGCTGGACCTCGAAGACGCGGTCTCATCTCACCCGGCCGTGGCGTTGGCGGCCGCCATCGGGGTGCCGGATCCCAAGTGGGACGAGCGACCACTGTTGCTGGTCACCCTGCGACCGGGACAGACCGCGGATCCCGAGGTCCTCAAGGCCCACGTGGCCGCGCGCGTCGCCAAATGGTGGACACCGGACGAGGTGCGGATCGTCGACGAACTGCCCATCGGCCCGACCGGCAAGGTGCTGAAACGCCAGCTGCGTGACCGGTTGGCCACGCCGTCCTGAAACCGCGCCGGCGCCGCGAACCGTCCTTGTCGTTCTGCGTTCACTTCCCACGTCCAGGATGTGGACGGGGAGGCGACGGATCTTGGCGCGGAAGAGACCCAAAGGCGTGCTTTCCATGGGGTGGGCGGCGATCGAGGCCGCGGCCGCCGGACGGACGGAACACGCGCCCACCTCCGCCGACTATCCCGACAGCGTCGTGCGCCGGATGCGCTTCGACGCCGGGGCCGGCCTAGGCTGGCGGATTTCCGCGATCACCACGCCCCGCGCGAAGACCGCGCCCTGGAAGATCGTCGTGGTGACGGGCGCGCCGTCGTGGGCGGAATACTGGGCTCCGGCTTTGGCCTCCCTGCCGCAGGATCGCGAGATGACCGTGGTGGATCGGCCGGGCTACGCCGGCTCTGAGCCCGTGGAGTATGTCGGCGACATCGCCGTCCAGGCTCGCGCCCTGGCGCCGCTGCTGGACGCCAAGCCGGGTCAGAAGGTGCTGCTGGTCGGTCAGTCCTACGGGGCGGCCATCGCCTCTCTCATGGCCGCCGACAATCCACGCAAGGTGGCCGGACTGGTCCTGCTATCGGGCTATTTCGGTGAGTCAGGACCTACGGCGCGCTGGCTTCTGGACGTGGGATCGCGCCTGCTGAAGGTCATCCCCCGCGACCTGCGCCACGCGGTGATGGAGGTGAGCAATCAGCCAGCCCAGCTCGAGGGCATGCGGGCCGCGCTCGCCCGGCTGCGGGTTCCGGTGCACGTGATCCACGGCGACAAGGACGACTTCGCGCCCATCGAGATCGCCGAGCGTCTGGTCGCCGAGACTCGTACGCGACGCCCGATCCGCTTCGAGCGCGTGGCCGGCGCCAACCACTTTCTGAACGATGGCCCGACTGAAACCCTGCTCTCCCACATCGAGGCGTGCATCCCTCGGCCGTTCGTCCTGAAGCTCCCGTCGCTGCCCAAGATTCCGTCTTGGCCGTGGCTGAAGTCCAAGGATCAGCGGCGGACCGCCGCACCCGCCTGAGTGGAACTTACCGGCGCCGGCCTCGTTAGGGACCCTGCTGGGGCCAACGAGGGAAACATTCTTATGACCATCAAGCTTCTTCTGGCCGGCGCCGCCGCCGTCACGCTCGCCTTCCCCGCCATGGCGCAAGTTCCTGCCGCCACGCCGTCCGTCGCGGGCCAGGTCGGCGCCTCCGTGGCGACGCCGCCGGTCAACCCCGATCCCATGAAACCGGCGACTGACGCGATGAGCTCCCCGGCGAAGGGCGTCCCCGCGACCCAGGCCCAAGCCGAAACCGGCATGGCGGCTAATGTCTCGGCCACCGAGGCCGATCTGAAGACCGGCGCCACGGTCACCGATGCGACCGGCGCGGAGATCGGCAAGATCTCCAAAGTCACCAAGAAGGCCGACGGCGGTCACCAGGTCACCTTGAGCGCCAACGGCAAGACCGTGGCGGTCCCGGCGACCAGCCTCTCGATTTCCGGTGGCGCGCTGGTTTCCAGCGAGTCCAAGACCGACATCTGGGGCGCGCCGAAGTAAGTCGACGACCGAAACGAGACATGAGGCCCCGGCTCACGTCGGGGCCTCTTTCGTTTTCGGCAATCCGCACCGCGCCACGGAAAACCTCTTGGCCCTCGCCATCTGAACGGCGATAAGGTTGGCCTTGCGAAAGCTGCGGCCATACCGCGACTTCGAAACATCAGCCCTTTGGGGCGTCGGTTAGGGGAAACGCTGACATGAAGGCCGCAGTGCTGCGTGAAGTGGGCAAGCCGCTTCAGATCGAGAACGTCCAGATCAACAAGCCCGGCCCGCGCGAGGTGCTGATCCGCACCAAGGCCGCTGGCCTGTGCCACTCCGACCTGCACTTCATGGAAGGGTCCTATCCGCATCCGTTGCCCGCGGTCCTAGGCCATGAGAGCGCCGGCGTCGTCGAGGCGGTCGGTTCGGAAGTCCGCACGGTGAAGGTGGGCGATCATGTCATCACCTGCCTCTCGGCCTACTGCGGCCACTGCGAGTCCTGCCTGACCGGCCACCTGTCGCTGTGCGTCTCGCCCGAGACCAAGCGCGGCGCCGACGATGAGCCCCGTCTGTCGGCGGCCAACGGCCCGATGATGCAGTACCTGAACCTGTCGTCCTTCGCCGAGCAGATGCTGATCCACGAGCATGCCTGCGTCGCGATCCGCAAGGACATGCCGCTCGACCGCGCCGCCCTCATCGGCTGTTCGGTGATGACCGGCGTCGGCGCGGCGATCCACACCTCCAACGTCCGTCCTGGCGAGACCGTGGCTGTCATCGGCCTGGGCGGCGTCGGCCTGGCCGCTGTCAACGGCGCAGCGATCGCCGGGGCGGGCCGGATCATCGCCATCGACATGGTCGCCTCCAAGGGCAACCTGGCCAAGGAATTCGGCGCCACCGACTTCATCGACGCCTCCCAGACCGACGCGGTGAAGGAAGTGATCGAGATGACCAAGGGCGGCGTCCACCACTCGTTCGAGGCCATCGGTCTCAGCAAGACCGCCGAGCAGGCCTTCAACATGCTGCGCCGCGGCGGCACCGCCAACGTCATCGGCATGATCCCGGTCGGCCAGACCATCACCCTGATGGGCGCCGCCTTCCTGGGCGAGAAGCGGATCCAGGGTTCGCTGATGGGCTCCAACCGCTTCCCGGTCGACATGCCCCGCCTGGTCGACTTCTACATGTCGGGCAAGCTGAAGCTGGACGAGATGGTGTCGCAGCGCATCAAGCTGGAACAGGTCAATGAAGGCTTCGCCGACATGAAGAAGGGCGAACTGGCCCGTTCGGTGATCGTGTTCGACTGATACAATACACG
>NZ_JANOCX010000052.1:0-6620 GCF_031412415.1 Phenylobacterium sp. | reverse complement strand
ATCATCGCCGTAGCCGGCGCCCCCGACCTCGAACCTCTGTCGGCCGGCGACCTCGCCGCCGCCCGCTGGACCTGGGAAATGGGCGAACCGGCCGGCGCCCGGACCGGCACCCTGCCCAACGTCGCCTGGACCTTCCGGCCGCTGCAGGGGGTCAAGGCCCGGGCCGGCGTCGTCGGCCTGGAACCTCGCGCCCTCGCCGCCGAGGAAGACGAACGCTTCGCCCTGGCCCTGCTCGACCAGGGCGCCATTGCCCTCGAACGGGCCGAGTTCGCCGCCGAGGCCGCCGACGCAGACGCCCTGCGAAGGTCCGACAAGCTGCGCTCGGCCCTGCTCAACTCGGTCAGCCATGACCTGCGCACGCCCCTGTCCACGGTGCTGGGCGCCGTCACCACCCTGATCGACTTCGGCAAGGCGATGAAGCCGGCCGTCCGCGACGACCTGATGCTGTCGATCCGCGAGGAGGCCGAGCGCCTCAACCGCTATGTCGGTGACCTGCTCGACATGACCCGCATCGAGGGCGGCGCCCTGAAGACCCGCCGCGACTGGACCGATGTTCGCGATGTGCTGGCCGCCGCGATCGCCCGGGTCGAACGCCGGCTGGAGACCCGCAAGCTCAGCCGCGACTTCCCCGCCCAGCTCAGCATGGTCATGGCCGACCCCAGCCTGCTGGAACAGGCCCTGGTCAACATCCTCGAAAACGCCATCGCCTACAGCCCTGATGGCTCGACCATCGAAACCGCCGCCTACGAGGATCGCGGCAATGTCGTCATCTCCATCGAGGACGAGGGCCGGGGCATCCCGACCGCCGAACTGGAACGGGTCTTCGAACGCTTCCGCCGCATGGAAGAGGCCTCCGACCGGGGCAAGGGCGCGGGGCTGGGCCTGGCCATCTCCAAGGGCTTCGTCGAGGCCATGGGCGGGCGCATCGCCGCGGCGAGCCCCATCCACGAGGGCAAGGGCACGCGCATCCTGATCAGCCTGCCCAAGGAAACCACCATGCCAGGTCACATGCTGTGACCGCCTCGCGGCCCCGCATCCTGGTCATCGACGACGAGGTCCAGATCCATCGATTCCTGCAGCCGGCGCTGGAGGCGGCCGGTTATGAGGCGATCCAGGCCCACACAGGCGCCGAGGGGCTGAAGGAGATCGCTCGCAAGGCGCCAGACGCCGTTGTCCTGGACCTGGGTCTACCCGACCTGGATGGCAAGGAGGTGCTCGCCAAGGCACGCGCCTTCTATGACGGCCCCATCGTCATCCTCTCGGCCCGCGACAAGGAGATCGAGAAGATAGACGCCCTGGATCTGGGCGCCGACGACTATGTGGAAAAGCCGTTTGGGGTCGGCGAACTCCTGGCCCGTCTGCGCGTGGCGCTGCGCCATCGCCTGCTCCGCCAGGGCGCCGAGCCCATGGTCACGGCGGGCGATCTGACCATCGACCTGGTCAAACGTCTCGTCACTCGCGCCGGCCAGGCGGTCCGAATGTCGCCCAAGGAGTACGATCTGCTCGCCCAACTCGTGCAAGGTCACGGCAAGGTGGTGACCCACCGCCAGTTGCTGACCGCCGTCTGGGGCCCGGCGCATGTCGAGGACGTGCAGTACCTGCGGGTTTTCGTGGCGCAACTGCGCGGCAAGATCGAACCGGATCCCTCCACGCCCAGCCTGATCACCACGGAGCCGGGCGTCGGCTATCGCTGGCTGGGCTAGGCTCTGCTTAGTAGCCCGGGATGGCGGCGTCGGAGCCTATTCGCTGCACACGACCACGCCGAAGGTACGGGCTGAGACAGGCCCGTGGTAGTTCGTCCCATCAGCGTCAACTTCGACACTAAGAAGCGGATGCGACCGCAACATGTGAGCCGACCGATTGGATTGGCACGGGGCGATAGGTGCGCGGGGCTCTTTTGTCTGAGGTCGCTTTCTGGAATAGGCCTTCGGCGATCAGTCGGTCTATTACGCGAATTCCGACGGTGTCCCTATCGTAGTGAAGTCGCGCGAAGTCGCGGACGGCTTCGCGATGTGCCGGTGTGTTGCAATCGGCCAGGGTTTCGAGGACAGCGCAAGCGAAGATCTCCGCGCCATCGGCGACCCGTAAGATTCCAGGCGACGCCAAAGGCACACCCTCAGCGCCGACCGTCGTCGCCACGCTCGGCAGACCGGCCGCGAGCGCCTCAACCAGCTTGATCTTGACGCCGCTACCATAGAGTACGGGCGTCAGGGAAACAGCTGCGCGAGCGTAGGCGTCGGCAAGGTTATCTACGAAGCCGAGCACATCGACATTGGCTGGCAATGGTACGTCGATCGAATAGGCGCAGGATCCCACGACATGGAGCCGTGCGTCTGGCCGCTTCTCGAGCACGCGCGGCCAAGCCTCGGTAAGCAGCCACCGAAGGCCTTGCTTGTTGGGTGGATGGTCACTGCCAACGAAGATGCACACCGGATCTCGCGGGCCGGCAAGATCGGCCTCACCGATTTCCACCGCCATCGGCATCGACACCGCTTGGGTGTCAGGCGCGATCTCGCGGATGGTCTCTTCTTCCTCAGTTTTGATGGCAAAACACACGTCGGCTTTGTTGAGAGCCGCGGCCTCCTGTGCGATCAGACCGCGGTCGAAGTCCGCGCTAACGCCTGCGGCGTCCACGCTCAATGCGCGAAGGGCCAGGATGTCGTGCGTCAGTATCGCTGTAGCGACTCCTGGCGGGAGCTGGTCAAAGATCGGCGCGGAATTGAAGTAGTTGGCCACAACGAATGTTGGCTTTGCCAACGCCACTTTCCGTCGGGCCCAAGAGAGCGCCTTGGCATGCGGTACATAACAGTCGAAGCCGAGGCGGGTCGTCGTCGACCGACCCGCAGCGGTGTTCAGCCGCGAGACCCGCAGAAACATGTTTAGCCAATGTCGTGGATTGAGCGAATAAAAGTATCGACCGACTTTGACCGCGCGAAATATCTGGAATTGCGAGAAGAGGCCTGTGTACTCCCCAATCGCCGCAATTCTCGCCATGTAGGCGGGAATCTCTTCCAAAATCAGGATGTTCGCGTCGAAACCAGCACCAGCCAGCGATCGCGTAAAGCTGGCGAGGTATTCAGAATTCCCAGCCCGCACCTGAAAGGCCGGGTTGAAGGAAACAACAACAGCAGTCGGCTTCGTCACGGTGCCCCCACCTGCCCTACATTGTTCAACCGCCAAACGACGATCGAGCTCCGCAATATGGTTAACGCGACATTACCTACCCAGAGTTCGCTGCTGATCAATCCTCCACGTGCGGATTCCGAGTCGTTTCAACTGGCGCGCGAAGTCCGCTCAGCGAATCTCAAGACCCGGCATGCCGCCGTGGGCGCGCCAGTCCTCCAGGATCTTCACGAAGGCGATTGAGCCCTTGCCGTAGGCGCCGTTGCGCACCGCCATCTCCGAAGGCTTGCCCTCGTTGTTGTAGTAGCCGGGCGTGCATTCCTCGGCGAACTTCTGGCGCATGATGGCGGCCGAGAGGATGGTTTGCACCCAGTCGGCCTCGGCCTCCGCGGTCGCCTCGACCCTGGTCACGCCCTCTTCAAGGCATCGGCTGATGATGTAGGCCGCGTGCTTACCCTGTTCGCTCAGCATGTGCGGGTAGTTGGCGGTGAATCCCGACTGGATGTTGCTGAAGAAGAAGCAGTTGGGGAACTCGCGCACATGCATGCCATGCAGGCTGGACGCGCCGTCGGCCCACTTCTGGGTCAGGCTCAGGCCGTCGCGACCGTACAGCTCGTAGCCGGCGCGGCGGGAGTACTCCGTGCCCACCTCGAACCCCGTGGCGTAGATCAGGCAGTCGACCTCGTACTCCACGCCCGCGACGACGACGCCCTTCTCCGTGATGCGATCGACGCCGCGACCTTGCGTGTCCACCAGGGTCACGGTTGGGCGGTTGAAGGTGTCCAGGTACTCGTCATGGAAGCAGGGGCGTTTGCAGAACTGGTTGTAGTAGGGCTTCAGGGCCTCGGCCGTCGCCTGGTCCTGAACCACGGCGTCCACACGCGCCCGGATCGACTCCATCTTCTGGAAATCCGCCAGCTGCACCAGGGCGCCGGCGTCCATCGGCGCGGTCGCGCCACCCTCGCTCATGCGCTTGCGAGCGATCAGGCCCAGGTTGCGGATGATGTCGGTCCAACCGTCATTGACCAGGTCTTCGTCCTGGTGTCCGCCCGAGACAAGGATGTTGAAGTTGTCCATCCGGTGCT
Organism: Phenylobacterium sp.; assembly: GCF_031412415.1. Classification (GTDB taxonomy): domain Bacteria; phylum Pseudomonadota; class Alphaproteobacteria; order Caulobacterales; family Caulobacteraceae; genus Phenylobacterium. The sequence continues at coordinate 2,412 of NZ_JANOCX010000052.1, read as the reverse complement.
GCTGCCAACCCGGCTTCAGGCTCGCCGCCCATTCCGGATCGGTGGGCCTGTTGGCGCGAACATCGATGGATGAGGGCGTCCGCTGGAACACGTAGAGCTGGCCCGCGGTCGCGCCGACATGCGGTACGCATTGGACGGCCGTCGCTCCGGTGCCGATGATCCCGATCCGCCTGCCGGCCAGACCGATGAGGTTCCCGTTCGAGTCGCCGCCTGTGTAGGCGTAGTCCCAGCGGCTGGTGTGGAATGAGTGACCCTTGAAGGTCTCGACGCCCGGAATGCCGGGCAACTTCGGGCGGTGCAGCGGACCGTTGGCCATGCACACGAACCGCGCCTTCATCCGGTCGCCGCGATTGGTCTCGATGATCCAGCGTAAAGCGTCCTCGTCCCAGGCCATGCCGGTGACTTCGGTCTGGAAACAGGCGTTGTCGTAGAGGTCGTACTTCTCACCGATGGCGCGGCTGTGAGCCAATATTTCCGGCGCGCGGGTGTACTTCTCTTTCGGGATGTAGCCGATCTCCTCCAGCAACGGCAGGTAGACATAGGACTCGATATCGCAGGCGGCGCCGGGATAGCGGTTCCAATACCAGGTGCCCCCGAAGTCGCCGCCCTTCTCGATGACGCGGATGTCCTTCACGCCGGCCTCGCGAAGCCGCGCGCCGGCCAGCAGGCCGCCAAAGCCGCCGCCGATCACCACCACCTCGACCTCGTCGGTCAGAGGCTCGCGGGTGAAGCCCGGCTCAACGTAGGGGTCTTCGAGATAGTGAGCGAAGGCGCCCGTGATCTCCTGGTACTGCTCGTTGCCGTCGACCCGCAGGCGCTTATCGCGCTCCTCGCGGTACTTGGCGCGCAACGCCTCGGGGTCAAATCCAAGATCGGCCGTCTCGGCCTTGCTCTCGATCGCGCCAGAATCCGCCATGGCCGTCTCCCCTGACATACCACATCATCGAACCTGACCTGCCCAAGCGGAAGGCAAGGGCCGATGCGGGGCGAACGCGCCGACGTCCATGCCAGACTTCCGTGGCGTCCACGTGGCGCAGACCTTCGGGTTCATCTACCGTGAGGATGAGACCCGCCGCGCGCCTCGACGCACTCGGCGGAACGAGCGGGAGGGAACCCATGCACTATAAAGAACTGAAGCAGGCCTGGACCGAACTGACCGCGCCTGGCCAGCCGTTCGAGATCACCGAGGTCGAGGTGCGCGGCCAGATGCTGCGCGCCTTCCGTCACGCACCGCCCTCCGTGCGTGAGCTTTGGCTCTCCACGGTGCAGTTCGCCGACCGCGACTACCTGATCTATCAGGACGAACGGCTGACCTACGGCCAGGCGCATCAGTTGACCGCCTCCATCGCCGGCTGGCTGATGGCCCAGGGCGTGGAGCCCGGCGACCGCATCGCCATCGCCATGCGCAACTATCCCGAATGGATGCTGATCTACTGGGCGGCCTGCAGCATCGGCGTCGCCGTGGTCGGAATGAACGCCTGGTGGACCGCGCCCGAGATGTCCTTCGGCCTCAGCGACGCCCGTCCCAAGATCCTGTTCGCCGACGCCGAGCGCCTGGCCCGTATCGCCGAGCAGCCCGACATGCTGGCCGGCGCGAAAGTCGTCGCCGTGCGCACGGAAACTCCGGCCGGCGGAACGCCCTGGAGCGCGGTCATCGGCCATGGCGGGGCCATGCCCGATGTCGCCGTCGACCCCGATTCCGACGCCTGCATCTTCTACACCTCCGGCACCACCGGCTTTCCCAAGGGCGCCCAGCTGACCCATCGGGGCTGCGTCAGCAACCTGATGAACATGCTGTTCTCCGGCAACGTCGGGGCCATGGTGCTGGCCATGACCACCGGGGTCATCCCCGACCCGAACGTGCCGCCGCCCGCGCCGGCCGTGCTGGTCACCACGCCGTTGTTCCACGTCACCGCCAACAACTGCGGGGCCTACGCGGCCACCGCCATGGGCGGCAAGATGGTGCTGATGTACCGCTGGGACGCCACCCTGGCCCTGGAACTGATCCAGGCCGAGAAGATCAGTTCGGTCAGCGGCGTGCCGGTGATGGCCCGTGAGCTGGTCACCCATCCCGACTTCGCCAAATACGACACCTCGTCCCTGCTCAGCGTCGGTGGCGGCGGGGCGCAGATTCAACCGGACCTCGTCGACAAGATCGACAAGACCGTGCCGACCGCCCGGCCCAACACCGGTTACGGCATGACCGAGACCTGCGGGGTGATCACCTCACTGAGCGGCGACTTCTTCGTCGACAAGCCGGCCAGCTGCGGCCGGGCCCTGCCCAACTTCGAGGCCAAGGTGGTCGACGATAACGGCAACGCCCTGCCCATGGGCGAGGTCGGCGAACTTTGGGTGCGCGGCAGCAGCGTCATCAAGGGCTATATCAACCGCCCCGATGCGACGGCCGAGAGC
>NZ_JANOCX010000051.1:0-9229 GCF_031412415.1 Phenylobacterium sp. | reverse complement strand
ATGGCGCTGCTGGATTGGATCGCCCCTGAGAGTGGGCTGCGAATCGAGGGTGATGGCGTACGCCTTCGACCTCCGCGCGCGACCGACTATCCTGAATGGCGCGACCTGCGCGCCCGCTCTCGGGATTTCCTGCAGCCTTGGGAGCCCACCTGGCCCGCGGACGATCTGAGCCGTGCGGCCTTCCGACGCAGACTGACCGCCTACGCCCGCGACAGGGAGGCGGGCACGGCCTATCCGTTCTTCGTCTTTCGCGCCGAGGATGACGCCCTGACCGGCGGCATCACCCTGTCCAACGTGCGGCGCGGCGTCGCTCAGATGGGGTCGGTGGGCTACTGGTGCGGCCAACCCTTTGCCCGCAAAGGACAAACCCTGGCCGCCGTGCGGATGCTGAGCGTCTTCGCCTTCCGGACCCTGGCGCTTCACCGCCTCGAGGCCGCCTGCGTCCCGCACAACGACGCCTCCCGCCGGCTGCTCAACCGGGCCGGGTTCAAGGAAGAAGGTCTCGCGCAGGCTTATCTGAAAATTAACGGCGTTTGGCGAGACCATGTCTTGTTCGGCCTTGTGTCGCCCTTGCGGGCTCACGAAGGGTTGGGCGACGGAGTGTCGGTCTAGCCGACGCGTTTGCCATTTTAACGTCTTGAGGCGATGCCGAGCGATCGTTGGATCTGGGACGCCACCACAACGCTAGAAGCGTTGGGCGCCGCCGACGTGGTCCTCTGGCTCTGGGAGCCGGAGAAGGACCGCATGCGCCTGACGGGCGCGTCGCGCGCCCTTGGCCTCGGCCCGCTCGCCCCCGAATGTTCGTCCGCCGCCATGCGCGCCCTGGCCCTGCCACAGGATCGGGCCATGGCCGACGATGTCCTGCGCGTTCAGGAGCCGGGCTCGGAGATCGCCGTGCGCCTGCGGATGCGCGGCGGCGGGGTCTGCATCTGGCGCGGCGTCTGGCTGGAAGAGGGACTGCGCGCCGCCGGCGTGGTGGCGCCCGAGACCAAGTTCGCCGCTTCCGATCTCGACAACCTCACCGGCCTGCTCGACCGCAAGAGCTTCGTCACCCGAGCGCGTGAGCGCCTGCAGACGCCAGGGCATCACGAACTGGTGGTCGCCGATCTTGACCGCCTGCGCCGCCTGAACGAGGCCCTGGGCCACGAGCGCGCCGATTTGGTCCTGGCCGCCCTGGGGTCGCGCCTGGCCGCGGCCTTCCCGCCTGGAGCCCTGCTGGCGCGCGTGGGCGAGGATGAGTTCGCGGTCCTCAGCCCGGTCGCCCGCCCCAGCGCCGCCGAGATCCTGCGCCAAGCCCTGGAGCAGCCCTTGCGGGTCGCGGGCTTCGACATCCATCCGACCCTATCCATCGGCGCGGTCGAGGCCGTGGGCGGCGAGGACGCGCCTGAGGCCGCCGAGTTGCTGCGCCGGGCCGAACTGGCCGTGGAGTCCGCCAAGAGCGGCGGACGGGGCGGCGCGGCCGCCTATGGCCGCGGCCTGGAAAGCGACGGCCTCTCGCGGTTGGCGCTGGAGAGCGACCTGCGCGGCGCCATGGGGCGCGGCGAGATCGTCGCCTACTATCAGCCGATCGTACGGCTCTCGACCGGCGCTCTGTCCGGCTTCGAGGCCCTGGTCCGCTGGCGCCACTCGCGTCGCGGCCTGCTGACGCCCGACCAGTTCCTGCCGCTCTGCGAAGAGATGGGCCTGATGAGCGAGCTGGGCGCGCGGATGATGCGCGAGGCGGGCCACCAACTCGCCGTCTGGCGCCGCGACCACCGCGCCGCGGGCGAACTCACCGTGGCGGTGAACCTCTCGACCGGCGAACTCGACCGCCCCGACCTGATCTCCGACGTCCTGGCCATCCGCAAGGAGACCGGCCTGCCGCCGGGCGCGCTGAAGCTGGAAGTCACCGAAGGCGACGTCATGCGCGACCCCGACCGGGCGGCCGTGGTGCTACGCAACCTGCGTGAGGCCGGCGCGGCCCTGGCGCTGGACGACTTCGGCACCGGGTTCTCGTCGCTCAGCTACCTGACCCGACTGCCCTTCGACACCCTGAAGATCGACCGCTACTTCGTGCGCACCATGGCCACCAACGAAGGCTCGGCCAAGATCGTCTCCTCCGTGGTCAAGCTGGGTCAGGACCTGTCGCTCGAAGTCGTGGCCGAGGGCGTCGAGAACGCCCAGATGGCTCGCCAACTTCTGTCGCTGGGCTGCGACTACGGCCAGGGCTTCGGCTACGCGCCGGCCCTGTCGCCCCAGGAGGCCGAGGTATATCTGAACGAAAGCTACGTCGACGGGGCCGCGCCCGTGAAGGCCCGCGGCTAGGCCCGCCCGGCGGTCGCGGTCAGCAGGCTGGCGTCGACACCGAGCTTGGCCAGAGCCTTGCTCCACTTGCGACCATGATCGCCGTCGAAGATCAGGCCTTCGTCGGCCTCGCAGGTCAGCCAGACATTCTCGCGGATCTCGCGTTCCAACTGGCCGGGTCCCCAGCCGGCGTAGCCGAGCGCCAGCAGGGCGCGGCGCGGCGCGGAATCGTGACCGGCCATGGCCTCCAGCACCTCGCGCGTGGCGGTGAGCGACACTCCGTCGCCGATCGCCAGGCTGTGATCGCCGGCCATGTAGTCGTCGGTGTGCAGGACGAAGCCGCGCTCGCGCTCCACCGGCCCGCCCATCAGCACCAGGTCGGGCGGAATCTCGATGGCGGACTTGACCTCCAGCCGCTGCAGCAGGTCAGGGACGGTCAGGCCCTCGACCGGCCGGTTCACCGCGATGCCCATGGCGTGGCTCTCGTCGTGGGCGCAGATCAGCACCACCGCGCGCTCGAAGCGGGGATCGCCGATGCCGGGCATGGCGATCAGAATCTGGCCGGAGAGGAACGCGCCGTCTTCCATCCCCAGCAGATTTGAACCGGAACGCGGCGCTTTCAAGCCTTGAAGCGCGTTATGGACGTTGAAGAGGAACGTATCCGCGTTATCTGGTGCGCAACGCCACTCCGGAGAGAACAAGATGACCATCAAAGTCGGTGACAAGCTGCCCGCCGCCTCCTTCGCCGCCGGCACGGCCGAAGGTCCAAAGCCGATGACCACCGACGACGTGTTCGCCGGCAAGACCGTCGCCCTGTTCGCGGTCCCTGGGGCTTTCACCCCAACCTGCTCGGCGCGCCATCTGCCGGGCTTCAAGGATCACGTGGCCGACTTCCGCGCCAAGGGTGTCGACACCATCGCCTGCGTCTCGGTCAACGACGCCTTCGTCATGAAGGCCTGGGGCGAGAGCCAGGGCGTCGGCGACGACATCCTGATGCTGGGCGACGGCAACGGCGATTTCGCCAAGGCCGTGGGCCTGGAGATGGACGCCTCGAAGTTCGGCATGGGCGGCCGCTCGCAACGCTATTCCATGCTGGTCAAGGATGGCGTGGTCGCCGAGCTCAATGTCGAGCAGGGCGGGGAGTTCAAGGTCTCGGCCGCCGACTACCTGCTGGCGCAGCTCTGAGGTCAGGTTAGGGCCGCGCAGGCCGCGGCCCTAAATTTCCACGGACTAACAGAACGCTAATCACACCACGCTAGGGTGTCCGTCGGGCAAAATGCCCGCGGTCGCCCTTGGCGGCCGACCTGAAAAATCGGGTCTGCCCACGGATGTCGCTGAACAGCGTCAACACGAACGTCGGCGCGATGGTGGCTCTGCAGAGCCTCAACGCGATCAACGGCGAGATGATGCAGGTCCAGCGGCGGATCAGCACCGGCCTGCGCGTGGCCAGCGCCAAGGACAACCCCGCCATCTGGGCGATCGCCCAGAACCAACGCGCCGAGTCGCGCGGCCTCGACGCCGTCATGGCGTCCCTGCAGCGCGGACAGTCGATCGCCGGCGTGGCCATGGCCGCCGGGGAATCGATCTCCGACATGCTCGCCGAGATGAAGAGCCTGGCGCTCTCGGCCCAGGACTACGACCCCGGCGATCCGGCCCGGACAGCGATCAACGACAACTACCTCGCTCTGCGGCGACGCATCGACGTCGCCGCGGCGAACGCCGAGTTCGACGGCGTGAACCTGATCTCGGCCGGAGGGACCGGGCGGGTCCGGGCGCTGGCCAACACATCGGCCACCGATACGATCAATGTCGATCACGTGGATCTGTCGACCACCGGCAGCCTGTTGAGCGGCATACGCGCCGACCTGCTGGGCGCTGTGACGTCCACCGACACCGACAACCTGGCCAACGCCATGAAGTCGGTGAACTCGGCCGTCGCGCGGCTGGGGACCGGGTCCAAGAGCCTCGACATGCACCTGAAGTTCGTCGGCAAGTTGCAGGACACCATCGACGCGGGGATCGGCAACCTGGTCGACGCCGACCTGGCCAAGGAGTCGGCGCGGCTGCAGGCGCTCCAAGTCCGCCAGCAACTCGCCATCATCTCGCTTCGGATCGCCAACGACGCGCCATCCATGCTGCTGCAACTCTTCCGCCGCTGATACGCGGCTTTCTTGACTCCGGTATCAGGCCGTCCGCACACTTCGCGCCGAGCGACCACAAGATCGCCGGGAGGACGCCATGCCCTACGTCGAAGGCCAGACCATCCACGACGCCGACAGCCACGTCATGGAGCTGCCGGGCACCCTGCATCGCTATCTCGATCCCAAGGTCCGGCCCGCCTTCATCGAGGCGACAGGTCGCAAGGACGTACTGCCGGAGTGGTTCGAGAAGGCCGACGCCAGGCACGACGACCCTGAGTTCCGGGCGGGCGACGAGGCCAACCTGCTGCTACGCAAGAACTACGAAGCCCTCGGCGCCTTCCGCAGCCAGGATCGGCCCAAGGCGCTGGACCTGTTCGGCTTCGCCAGCCAGCTGGTCTTCACCACCGCCTCGCTCAGCAACTACGGGCTGGAGGAACAAGGCGAAGTCGACCTGGCGGTCGAGTCCGCCCGCGCCCACAACCGGATGATGGCCGACTTCTGCTCGGTCGACCGCCGCCTGCTGGCCACCGGCTACGTGCCGCTGATCGACATGGCCCGAGCGCCGGAGATCGCCCGCGAGGCCATCGCCCTGGGCTGCAAGGGGATCGTCATCCCCTCGCGCCACCCCAAGGGCCACTCGCCGAGCCATATCGACCTGGACCCCCTGTGGGCGTTGGTGCAGGAGGCCGGCATCCCGATCCTTTTCCACGTCGGCGGGGAGGAGAAGATGCACAAGGACTATCTGGTGAACGGCGGTCCCCAGGTGCTGGATTTCCACGGCGGGGCGGAGAACTTCACCTCGCTGACCTTCATGACAATCCCGCTGTCGATTTGGCAGACTCTGTCGGCCCTGGTGATCGACGGCGTGTTCGACCGCTTCCCGAACCTGAAGTTCGGCGCCATCGAGCTGGGCGCCTCGTGGCTGCCCAGCCTGATGCGGTTCATGGACTCCGGCGCGGCGGCGTTCGGTCGTGAGGAGCGTCTGCAACGGCTCTCCGCCAAGCCTAGCGAGATCCTGCGCCGCCAACTCCGGGTCACGCCGTATCCGCACGAGGACACCGCCTGGATCATCGCCAATTCCGGCGAGGAGATGTGCCTGTTCTCGTCGGACTTCCCCCACATCGAGGGCGGCCGCAATCCGCTGAAGCGGTTCAACGACGCCTTGGACGGCGCCTCGGACCGTGCCAAGCGCGCCTTCTACCGCGACAACTTCATCGACCTGATGGGACGTGGCCTGGACCCAGCGCTGCACGACGCGTCAGGGCTCGTGGCCGCCTAGACAAAGCCGCCCCGCCTGCGCCAATGGCGCCATGACATCGGGATTCAAGGTCGAACGGCTCGCCTGGCGCGATCACCTGCTGGCGGAAATCCCGCTGCCACGCGGCGTGCTGCGCGTCACCCTGGGCCTCGGCTCCGGCCTGGCGCGAGGGCGGGGCGACCCGCCGGGCAGGCTGTGGGCCGTGGGCGACCGCGGTCCCAACCTCAAGATCAAGGTGGCGGTGGACGATTACGGTCTCGATAACCTGAAGCGGTTGCTGGATTTGGACGGCGCCAAGGTCATGCCGCTGCCCGACGTGGGACCGACCATCGCCGAGCTTCGAGTGACCGAGACCGCCGTCGAGTTCGTCCGGGCTATCCCGCTGATGCGCTCGGACGGCCGCCCGCTCTCGGGCCTGCCGCTGCCGGGCGGGGGCGAGGCGGAAATGGAGCCGACCTTCGATCTGGAGGGACGGCTTCGCGAGGCTGACGGCGGCGCTGACACCGAGGGTCTGGCCGTACTCGCCGACGGGAGCTTCTGGACCGCCGAGGAGTACGGCCCTTCGCTGATGAAGGTCGCGCCCGATGGGACGGTCACCGCGCGCTGGGTCCCCGAGGGCGTAACGGGCGACTGCAATCCCCCACTGACGGCGGTGCTGCCGGCCATCGCCACGCGACGGCGCCTCAATCGGGGTTTCGAATCCGTCGCCGCCTCGCCCGACGGCGCCTGGCTCTATACGGCCTTCCAGAGCCCGCTGGCTCACCCGGACAAAGGGGCCGGCGAAAGCGCGCGTCACGGTCGGATCTGGAAACTGGACGCCGCGACCGGCACGGTGGTCGGCCAGTACCTTTATCCCTTCGACCGCCCGGGCAGCTTCGAGCGCGACACAAACGAAGGTGACGTGAAGCGTCGCGATCTCAAGGTCTGCGAGCTCACCTGGATCGGCCCGGACCGGCTGCTGGTGCTGGAGCGGATTTCACACACCGCGAAGGTCTATCGCGTCGACCTGACAGGCCATCAGACGCCGCCCGTGCATCTCGACATCGAGACCCGGCCGGTTCTGGAGGCGATGGACCCCGACGACTTCGCGGGGATCGGCGTTTGGCCGCTGACCAAGACCCTGATCTTTTCCACCGACGCGGCCAAGGACGTCGCGCCCGACCTTGAGGGCATGGCGGTGCTGTCGGACCATGAGCTGATCTTGGTCAACGACAACGACTTCGGCATCGAAGGCGTGGAGACGCAGTTCTTCCGCGTGACCTTCGACGAGCCGGTGTTGACCTAGGCCCCTATCGCTTCGGCGCTGACGCTCTCCAGGTCGCCCGCGCCGTCCGTCACACCGTCGGCCAGGCCGGGGGCCTGGGCCAGGATCTGGCCGGCGTAGAGGCGGGCAAGGGCCGACTTGCTCTTCGACCAGTCGTCGGTCGCCGCGGCCGTCGCCAGGGCTTGGCGGGCCAGCATCCAGCCGCCGATCACGTCGCCGGCCAGCTTGAGATACGGCGTGGCGGCGGTCAGCGCGTTCGCGCCCTTGTTCTGCAGCAGCCAGTCGGTGGCCCGCTCCAGGGCCGCGACGCCGGCCTCGAGACGGACGCCCACCACCTCGAGACCGGGCGCGCCGGCGAGGCTCTCGGCGGTGGCCTGCATCTCCGCGCACAGCGCGTCCATGACCGCGCCGCCTTCCATAGGGACCTTGCGGCCGACCAGATCGATGGCCTGGATGCCGTTGGTGCCCTCATAGATCGGGGCGATGCGAGCGTCGCGATAGTGCTGGGCCGCGCCAGTCTCCTCGATGAAGCCCATGCCCCCATGGACCTGCACGCCCAAGGACGCGACCTCGACCCCGATATCGGTGGACCAGGCTTTGGCGATGGGCGTCAGCAGTTCCTGGCGCTGCTTGGCGGTGGTGCGCTCGGCTTCGGTGGGCGCGAGACGGGCGAGGTCGGCGCATACCCCGGTGGTCAGGCAGATGGCGCGGGCGGCCTCGATCTTGGCCTTCATCAGCGTCAGAGTGCGGCGCACGTCCGGGTGGCCGTAGATGGACCCGTCCGCCGACCAGGCCGCGCGGCCCTGGCGGCGCTCCTGGCTGAAGGCCAGGGCCTGCTGGAAGGCCCGCTCGGCGATGGCGACGCCCTGGACGCCGACCTGCAGGCGCGCGGCGTTCATCATGACGAACATGTGGGCGATGCCGTTGTTCACCTCGCCCACCAGCTCGGCGCGCGCGCCCTCGAAGAGCATGACGCAGGTCGGGGAGCCGTGGATGCCCAGTTTGTGCTCGATGGATCCGGCACGCAGGTCGTTGGCGACGCCCAGGCCGCCGTCCTCCAGCACGTCGCGCTTGGTCGCCAGAAACAGCGAAATCCCCTTCACGCCGGGCGGGGCGTCGGGCAGGCGCGCCAAAACCAGATGGCAGATGTTCTCGGCGGCGTCGTGATCGCCCCAGGTGATGAATATCTTCTGGCCGTGCAGCCGGTAGCCGCCCTGGCCGTCGGGCTCCGCTCGGGTGGTGACGGCCGCCAGGTCGGAGCCCGCCTGCGGCTCGGTCAGATTCATGGTGCCGGTCCATTCGCCGGAAACCAGCTTGGGCAGGACCAGCCGTTTCTGGCGCTCGGTGCCGTGCAGGTCCAAGGCCTCGATGGCGCCCTGGGTCAGCATCGGGCAGAGGCCGAAGGCCATGTTTGAGGCGTGGACCATCTCGAAGACCGCCAGTTCCATGGCCTTGGTCAGGCCCTGGCCGCCGTGCTCGGGATCGGCCGAGAGTGAATTCCAGCCGCCGGCGACGAAGGCCCGATAGGCCGCCGCGAACCCTGGCGCGGCGCTGACCACGCCGTTCTCGAAGCGCGCGCCGACCTGATCGCCCTTGCGGTTGAGGGGGGCCAGTTCGCTCTCGACGAAGGCGCCCGCGGCCTCCAGCACAGCCATCACCGTGTCCTGGTCGAGGTCCGGGAAAGCCTGGCCGATCAGGGCGGGATGACCCGCCGTCTGGAGGGACAGGGCGAGATCGCGGACCGGGGCGCGGAAGGTCATCGGGAGCTCCTTTGGGTTCGGGCGTTCTAGGGCATGGATCGGGGACGGCCAAGCCGGACGCGTGAGCAAGGCCAGGCGAAGATCGACGGCGACAGCCCGCCGCGTCGCGGTGTAACCACCGGGGCTGTGGATCAGGCCGCCGAATATCCCGACAGCCGCGTGGCGCAGGCCGTGCTTGCCCTGCGCGCCGGCCGCCTGGTGATCCTGCCCACCGAGACGGTCTATGGCCTGGCCGCCGACGCGGCCAATCCCGAGGCGGTGGCGGCGATCTTCGAGGCCAAGGGTCGGCCCAGGTTCAATCCTCTGATCAGCCATGTCGCCGATCTGGCCGTGGCTGAGACCCTGGCGATTTTCGATGACCGGGCGCGAAAGCTGGCGGCAGCCTTCTGGCCGGGGCCGCTCACCCTGGTCCTGCCGATCCGCTCTGACCTCGCCGTCTGCGACCTCGCCCGCGCCGGCCTCGACACCGTGGCCCTTAGGATTCCGGCCCATCCCCTGGCCCGCGCGTTGCTAAACGCGTTCG
>NZ_JANOCX010000050.1:0-4266 GCF_031412415.1 Phenylobacterium sp. | reverse complement strand
GCTTCGGCACCGGCGTCCGCCCCCTCGTCGTCGATGCGGCGGCGCAGGACGCCCTCAAGACGCTGAAGCGCATCGAGCGGGACGATTTGGGCTTGACCATCATGCCGTTCTGTGCGCTCATGAGAGGAGCGGGCACGCTGGCCTTCATCCGGCGATGGATGCGCGCCGTGGAACGGGAGCCTGATGAATCGCGGCGGCTGAACTACCGCGACTGGTCGCTGATCCTGGCCGACTTGGCTGGGTGGGCGGTCGACAGCACAACCACGGGGCCGCTGACGCCGGAGGCGCGCATGCCGGCCACGCCGACCGCTGTGTGAGGGTCGATCAGCTCGCCTGTATCCCGCAGGGTCGAGACGATGGTCCGCGCCGTCTCCCCCTCGTTGACGCTGACGCCCATGAAGGTCTCGCGCATGGCGGCGTGGGCCTGGGGCGGGATGTCGATGAAGCCGGTCTCGCCGAAGGCCGCGAAGGCCCGCGCCGTCTCCACGCCGTCGCGGCGGGCGCACTCGAAATAGAGCCGCTCGAAGTTGGACGCCGACTGGATGTCCATGGCCGGTGACTGGGTCGCCGCGGTGACGCCGCGAACATAGCGGCCCTCCTCGAAGGCCCGCGCCAGGATGTCGTTCGAATTGGTCGCCACCACGATCTTATCGATGGGCAGGCCCATGCGCTTGGCGACGTAGCCGGCGAACCCGTCGCCGAAGTTGCCGGACGGCACGGCGAAGGAGATGCTCCGATGCGGCGCGCCCAGGGCCACGGCGGTGGTGAAGTAGTAGACGCTCTGCGCCACGATGCGGGCGAAGTTGATCGAGTTGACCGCCGAAAGCCCCACCGACTGCTTCAGGCCAGCGTCGGCCAGGGCGAGCTTGAGGATCGCCTGGCAGTCGTCGAAGTCGCCGGCCACCGCGACGCAGGCGACATTGCGCTCGGCCGTCGTGGTCATGAACCGGCGCTGGACCTCGCTGATCCGCCCGTCGGGGAACATGACCACGATCTTGGTGTTGGCCCGTCCGCGGAAGGCCTCCACCGCCGCGCCGCCGGTGTCGCCGGACGTGGCGCACAGGATGGTCTGGGTCCGCTTCTGCGCGCCCAGCACGTGGTCGGACAGCCGCGCCAGGAGCTGCATGGCCACGTCCTTGAAGGCCAGGCTGGGCCCATGGAACAGTTCGGCGATGAAGGCCTGCGGCCCGATCTGCTTCAGGGGCGTGACGGCGGAATGGGAGAAGGTCGCATAGGCCTCGGCGCACATCTCGGCCAGGGTCTCGCGGGGGATTTCGCCGCCGACGAAGCGCGACAGGATCTCGGTAGCGACGGCGTGATATGGCCGACCGGCGAAAGCCGCGATCTCATCGCGCGACAGCGTCGGCCAGGTCTCGGGCACATAGAGGCCGCCGTCGGGCGCCAGGCCCGACATCATCGCATCGACAAAACCGACCGAGGGCGCCTGCCCCCGGGTGGAGATGTACCGCATCAGGCTTTCCACCGCTTCCAGAGGACGGCGACATAGACGCCGACCAGGGCCGCGGCAAGGCCGAACCAGGTCAGGGCATACTCCAGATGGCGGTTGGAGATCTCGGCCGGCAAGGGCGCGGCGAGAAGCGCTTTCCATTCCGGATTGCTCGAGGTCTCGGCCATCAGGAACAGCGGGGCTGGCGCGGACGCCTTGAGCACGGCGGCCATGGCGGGGATGTCGCGGGAGTACCAGTGGTTGGCCGCCACGTCGTTCGGCGGGGTCACGAAGCTGGGCTTCTCCGGGGCGCGGAAGACGCCCACGACCTCGATCGGTGCGCGCGCTGCGGGGTCGACCGCCGGGCGGGCGGAGATGTTGTCGGCCACGAAACCGCGGTCCACCAGGATGGAGCCATACGCCGCGCCCGCGAGGGGGCAGGCCGAGACCAGCCGCACGCCGGCCTGCCCGTCGCGCACGCTGTAGACTTCAAGATAGGGCGCGGTCGCCAGCCCGGGGCAGACGGTGCGGGCGCGGCCGTACTCCAGGTCATCGCCCGCCTTCACGCGCGCCAGCATGGGGCCAAGATCGGCGGCGGGCGCCGACTGCAGCGCCGCCACGCGGGTGAGCAGGTCCTGCTTCCAGGCCAGCCGCTTGAGCTGCCAGCCGCCCAGGCCGATGAGGATGGCCAGGGCGACGAGCATGCTGATCGTGAGGCCGATCGGAAGCCGGCGAACGGTCTGGTCAGTCATGCCGCGCTTCGGAGGCCTTGTTGGAGAACTGCGCGGCCAGCATGACGCCCTTGAGCGGTCGCAAGAGCCCCAGGCAGACGCCCAGGGTCAGGGGCAGGAAGACCACGACGTGCACCCAGATGGGCGGGGCGTAGGCGATCTCGGTGAACAGCATGGCGAACGCGCAGAGGAAGCCCGCGATCAGGATCACGAACACCGCCGGTCCATCGCCCGAGTCAGCCTTGGCGAGGTCGTAGCCGCAGGCGTCACACGAGGGGGCGACCTTGAGGAAGCCCTGGAACAAGCGCCCCTCTCCGCAGTTCGGGCAGCGGCCGCGAAGGCCCGCCAGCAGCGGATTGGGGCGGCTCATCCGTCAGTGGCCGCCGGCTCCGCCGAACACCACGTAGATGAAGGCGAACAGGAACAGCCAGACCACGTCGACGAAGTGCCAGTACCAGGCCGCCGCCTCGAAGCCGAAGTGCTGCTTGGGCGTGAACCCGCCATTCATCAGCCGGATCAGGCAGACGATCAGGAAGATGGTTCCGATCAGCACGTGGAAGCCGTGGAAGCCCGTGGCCATGAAGAAGGACGAGCCGTAGAGGCCCGAGTTGGCCTGGCTCTCGGCGCCGAAGAAGTAGTTGTGCTGCAGGATGTGCATGTACTCGTAGGCCTGGATGGCCGTGAACAGCACGCCCAGGATGACCGTCAGGATCAGGCCGATCTGGGTGCCCTTGCGGTCGCCCTGCTGCAGCGCGTGGTGCGCCCAGGTGACCGTGGTGCCCGAGAGCAGCAGGGTCAGGGTGTTGACCAGCGGCAGGTTCCAGGCGGGCACGGTTTCGATGCCGGCGGGCGGCCAGGTGGCCCAGGCGGTGCGGACCTCCTCGATCGCCGACAGCGTCCGGTGCTCATGGAAGAGCGCCATCTCGAAGAAGATCCAGAACCACGCGACGAAGAACATCACTTCCGAAGCGATGAACATGATCATGCCGTAGCGCAGGCCGATCGAGACGACCGGGGTGTGGTCGCCTTGGTTGGCTTCCTTCACCACGTCCGCCCACCAGCCGAGCATGGTGTAGAGCACGCCCGCGAGGCCGGCGGCGAACAGCCACCAGGTGCCCTCGGGAAGGCCGAAGAGGCCCTTCATCCAGACCACCCCGCCCAGCGCCATGACGGTCGCGGAGACCGAGCCCACCAGCGGCCACGGGCTCGGGTTCACAAGATGGTAGTCGTGCTTGACTTCGCCGTGGGCCATTTCGGTCCTAACCCCTTTTGTATCTCACTGACGCCCGCCCTCTCTCCAGGGCCGACGTTAGACATTTCGCGTGACGCTATAGCCCCGCCCTGGCGGTTCCGCCAAGGGCTGAAGGATGGTTTGCCGGCGCCGCCTGCGCGGTCTTGCGACCCGCGCCGTCTTCGACCGACGGGAAGAATGTGTAGGAGAGGGTCACCTCGCCCTTGTTCTTGGTCTCGATATCCTTGGCGTATTCCGGGTCGACGAAATAGACGACCGGGAATTCGATGGTCTTTCCGGCCGGAATCGTCTGGTCCGAGAAGCAGAAGCACTCGAGCTTCTGGAAGTACGCCCCGGCCGATTCGGGCACCACATTGTAGACCGCGCGGCCGGTGATCGGCTGGGTCCCGTTGTTGGTGACCTTGAAGAAGGCCAGGCCCGTCTGGCCGATCTTGATGGTCTGCGAGGTCTGCTCGGCCGTAAAGGTCCAGGGCAGCTCGCGCACATTGGCGTCGAAGCGGATGGTCAACATCTGGTCCAGCACCTGATCCGGCGCGGTCTCGGCCTTGCGGATCGTGCCGTCGAAGCCGGTGAGCTGACAGAAGGCCTTGTAGAGCGGCACCGAGGCGTAGGCCATGCCGACCATGCCGAAGAAGAACGCCCCGCAGATCAGCGCCACGCGCTTGTTGCGCCTGGCCTCGGGGGTGAGTGGCGGCCTAGAGCGGGCGGTCGGCAACACTGGCCCCCAGACGAACGACGGTGACGACGAAGACCAGCACCACGAACAGCACCAGGCCGAGGGCCAGGGCGATGTTGCGGCCCCGCCGGGCCTTGGCTTCGGCCTGGGGATCTTGCGA
>NZ_JANOCX010000049.1:0-22837 GCF_031412415.1 Phenylobacterium sp. | reverse complement strand
ACGAGGATCACCTTGCCGTCGAGATCGAGGGAAGTGGGTGCGAACCGGCCCAAAAGCGGCGCTCCTGCAGGGGTCATGCGAATCTTCGCCGCACCATCGGCCCCCGGACGTAAAGAGAGCGCTAACCATGATGTGGCGTGCTGTCGCGCATGGAACGCCGCCGCCTACTCGCCCTCTCCCTGATCGCGGCCCTCGCGCCGGGGCTGGCGCTCGCCGCCGGGCCGGAGAAAAAGAAGGGCGGCGGGGTCAGCTTCATCCAGATCAGCACGCTGACCTCCACCGTCATCCGCCCGAACGGCCGGCGCGGGGTCCTGACGGTGGAGACCGGGATCGACGTGCCGGACGAGAAGCTGCGGGCCCGCGCCGAGCTCCTGATCCCCCGCCTGCGCGCGGCCTATGTCCAGTCGCTGCAGACCTACGCCTACGGCATGAACCCCAACGCCGCCCCCAACGCCGACCAGTTGGCGATCCAGCTGCAGCGTGAGACCGACCGCGTCATCGGCCAGAAGGGCGCCCGCCTGCTGCTGGGCACGATGCTGATGAACTGACCCTTTTCCCTCCCCTTCATGGGGAGGGAAAAAAGCTCACATCGCCGAGATGCCGCCGTCGAGCTTCATCTCCGCACCGGTCATGAACTTCGACTCTTCGCTGGCGAGATAGAGCACGGCGTTGGCGATGTCCTCGGGCTCGCCGATGTGTCCGATCGGGATCTGGCGGGCCAGCTTGCCCTCGGCGATCTCCTTGCCGAACCTCTGGCGCAGGGGGTCGAGGATGGGCGTGTCGATATAGGTCGGGTGGATGGAGTTCGAGCGAATCGCCAGGCCCTGCTTGGCGCAATGCAGGGCGATGCCCTTGCTCAGCAGCCAGACCGCGGCCTTGGACGCATTGTAGCTGGGCGAGTTATGGGCGGCGATCAGGCCCGCGATCGACGAGATGTTGACGATCGACCCGGGCTGGTTCTCGCGCATGTACTTCAGCGCGTGCTTGGTCCCGAGGAACACCGAGTCGACATTGACGCTCATCACCAGCTTCCAGTCTTCGAGACTGAGCTGCTCGATGTCGCCGCCCTTGCTGATCCCGGCGTTGTTCACCAGGACCGAGATGCCGCCCATGGCCGCGTCGGCTTCCTCAAGGGCGAAGATCCACTGCTCTTCCTTGGTGACGTCGAGGGGAAAGGCGAAGGCGGTCCCGGCGCCGTGGGCGGCGTTGATCTCGGCCGCCACCGTCTTGGCGCCCTCGTGATTGATGTCGGCGATGGAGACCTTGGCCCCCTCGTCGGCCAGCTTGCGCGCCATGGCCGCGCCCAGGCCCTGGGCTCCGCCGGTGATGAAGGCCTTCTTGCCCGCGACCCGTCCCGCCATCGTCGTCTCCCGCGTGTTGTTGTTACTTGCCGCCGGCCGCCGAGGCGGCCTCGTTCATGAAGGTCGCCAGGGTGACGTCTAGCGCGGTCACCCCGTCGGCGTCGTGGGTGGCCAGGGTGACGTCCACGCGGTTGTAGACATTGAACCACTCTGGATGATGGTCCAGCTGCTCGGCCCGGATCGCCACGCGGGTCATGAAACCGAAGGCGGCGTTGAAGTCGGCGAACTTGAAGCTGCGCTGGATGGCGTCGCGGTCGCCGGGAAGAGCCGCCCAACCCGGCAGGCTCGCCAGCGCCGCCTTGGCCCCGATCTTCACCGGCCGGCTCATGCCGGTTCCTCGTCGAAGATCAGGCCCGTGGCGGCCGACAGCTCGGCCAAGGTCTGATCGACATCCACCACCTTGATCGCCCGCATGCCCATGGCCGCGGCCGGTTTGCAGTTGATCCCCAGGTCGTCGAGATAGACGCAGTTGGCCGGGTCGACGCCGAGCGCGTCGCACATCATCAGGTAGATCATCGGATCGGGCTTGCGCACCCCGGCCTTTGAGCTCTCGATGATGTGGTCGAACAGCGGCATGATCTGACCCATGGCGCCCACCGGGCGCTGGGTCTCGTCGGCGCCAGGGCTGTGGTGGCTGACCATGTTGTTGGTGATGCAGCCGACCTTGAAGTGCTGCTTGCAGGCCTTCAGCGCCGCCACCATCCGCGGCCGCACCGAACCCGACAGCAGGGGCAGGACATGGCTGCCCGGCACCGGGTGGCCCAGCGCCGTGGACTCGGCCAGGAACAGCTCGTCGAAACCCTTGGTGTCGATCTCATTGCGCTCGAACAGCGCCCAGGCGTTGGTGTCTGGATTGGTGGAGTTGACCCTCCGGATCAGGTCCTTGGGCACGCCGTTCTCCGCCTCGTAGCGGGCGAAGGCCTCGAAGGGCGAGGAGGTGAACACCCCGCCGAAATCCCAGATCACCGCTTCGACCGCCATGAGTTCCAATCCGTCGTTTGAAATGCGGCGCGACGCTAGCGAGTCGGGGGCCAAAGTGGAAACCGGTTTTGCGGGAAGCTGGGTTCCCAGGCTAGAGAGCAATCATGCGCCCCACATTCTCCTTCATTCCCCGGCCGCTTCGCCTGGGCGTGTTCCTGCTCGCGGTCAGCGTCATCCTGTACCTGACCCTGGCGCCCACGCGGGACGTGCCTGGCGAGGGCATCATCTGGGACAAGGCGGCGCACGCCATCGCTTTCGGAACCCTGACCCTTATCGGCCTGCTGTTTTCCACCCGCCGGCGTTGGAAGGTGGTGGTCGCGGTCTGGAGTTTGGCGATCGGGATCGAGTTCGCCCAGGCGCTCATGCCGTTCGGCCGCCAGGGGGATTGGCGCGACGCCCTGGCCGACAGCGTGGGCGTGGCGCTGGGATTAACCCTCTGGGCGATCGCGCGTCGGTTCAAGCCGAAGCCGCTCGCCGGCGAAAACGTCGTTTGATTACAATCGAATATTCCTAATTATCGCGCCGCACGCGCGGTGGGTTCGCCCGTGGGGTGAAAGCCACAGCGTTAACGGGAATTGATCCGCATCCTTGGGCCAAGTCCTTGTAGCTGCCGGAAAATCCGCCATGCGTCTGCGTTCCATCCTGTCCGTCGCCGCCTTCGTGGCCCTCGCCGCCTGCGGCGAGACCGCCGAGCGTCCGAAGATCGCCTCGAAGGACGCCGCCGCCCCGCCGGCGGTGCAGACCGCCCTGCCCGCGGCGACGCCTGGGGCTCAAGGCGCGGCGACGCCGGGAGCTCCCGGAACGGCCGGCTGCTGCGCCTGCCCGACGCCGGCTCAGGTCGCCTCCTGCCCGCCGACCATGGCGCCCGAAAAGGCCGCGCCGGTGGCCAAGGCCCAGCATCGCGCCGCCGCCAAGCCTCAACGCAACGTCGTCGCCCGCGCCCCGGCCAAGGTGGAGCGCCGCTATGTCCGCGTCGAGCGCCCGGCCTATGCGCCCGCCCCGCCCAGGGAATACGCCCGCGTGGAGCGTCATGAGGACCACCGGATCGACGACCGCCAGGTCGAGCGGCGCGACTATGCCCGGGAGGACTACGAGCGCCGCGAGATGGCCCGCCGCGACGCCGAGCGCCGTGATCTGGAGCGTCGGGATTTCGCGCGTCGTGAATATGAACGCCAGGAATTCGCCCGTCATGAATTCGCTCGCCGCGACTTCGAACGTCGCGAGCTGGAGCGTCGCGACGTCGAGCGCCGGGAGATGGCCCGCCGCGATCATGAGCGGCGCGAGCACGCTCGGATCGAGGAAGAGCGTCGCATGGAGCTCGCCTGGCGCGAGGAACAGTCCCGTCGCGCCGCCCGCGCCTATGGCCAGGTTCGTCAAGAGCGTTACGAATCCTCGATCCGCTATTCGGAGCGTAGCAGCGGTTCATCCAGCGGCTATTCGTCCGGCGGCTACGCCACGGGCGGAACGGCCATCGGCTGCGGCGGCTGCGTGCGGCCGGCCGCCGGCCGCGACGCCCAGGGCTTCCTGACCTGGCCCGGTAAGCGCTAGGGGCCTTTTCGCGGGTCTCGGCGGCGCCTATCATCGCCCCTGGTTTCGGGGGTGCGTATGGCCAAGACGAAGGCGAAGACCGGTCAGGCGAAGCCTGCGCCGTCGATCTTTCTGGCGACGCCGGCCTATGGCGGCCTGGTCTATATCCACTACGTGCAGTCGCTGCTGGCGCTGCAGACCGCCTGCGTCGGGCGCGGCGTGCGGCTGCGCACGGAGATGATGGGCGGCGAGGCCCTGATCCAGCGGGGCCGCGCCCGAATGCTGGCCAAGTTCCTGAACGAGACCGACGCCAGCCACATCTTGTTCTGTGACGCCGACATCGGCTTCGCGCCCGACAACCTGTGGCGGCTGTTGAAGTCGGGCCACGACGTGGTGGCCGGCGTCGCCCCCGCCAAGATCTTGAACTGGGAGAAGGCGCGCCAGGCCGTCCTGGCCGGCGCCGTCGACCTGCAGACCGCCGCCCAGCAGTACGTGGTCCGCTTCCTGCCCACCCCCGACAATAGCGTTCAGGTCGAGGAGGGCTTCGCCCGCGTCGCCTATTGCGGAACCGGCTTCATGCTGATCAGCCGCAAGGCGGCCAAGACGGTGGTCGAGGCGCACCCCGAGCTCACGGCCAAGATGGGGGACATGGCCGAGGGTGGCGGCGACGCGGTGATGGTGTTCGACACCATGATCGAGCCCGCCACCGGGCAGTATCTGTCAGAGGACTACGCCTTCTGCCGCCGCTGGCGCGACCTGGGCGGCGAGATCTGGGTCGATCTGGAATCGCCGCTCACCCATGTGGGCGCGGGGACCTTCACCGGAGCGGCTATCCACGCCCTGCGCAAGGGCTGACCCGGTCGTTCAACCGATGAGTTGACAATTGGCTTCGCGCGCCGTTATTGAACTGAATGGTTCAACAAATAGCCGCCAGCATCGCCGAGCGCTTTCGCATCCTCGAAGGCCTGCTGCGTCAAGACCTCAAGGAGCTCCCCATGACCGACACCTCCGCGCCCGGCCACGTCATCTCCCCCGACGTGATCCGCTTCGAACGCAACCTGCCCGGCCCGATCAACCGGGTCTGGGCCTATGTCACCGACGGTGAGATGCGGGGCAAATGGTTCGCCTCCGGCGACTGGGACCTGCGCGTGGGCGGGCGGACGGAGCTCAATTTCGACCACGCCCAGCTCTCGCCCATCAAGGAGCCCCCGCCCCCCGGATTTGACGGCAAGGGCCATCAGTCGGTCGGCGAGATTCTGGCGATCGATCCTCCGCGTCTGGTGACGATCACCTTCGACGGCGGCTCGGAGGTCACCTTCGAGCTGGCCGAGCGCGGCGATGAGGTCCTGCTGAGTATCACGCACCGCAAGATCGCCAACCGCGCCGCCATGCTGAGCTACTCCGGCGGCTGGCATACGCACCTGGCGATCCTGGAGGCCCACGCCGCCGGCCGCACGCCGCCGCCGTTCTGGTCGACCTGGACCGGGCTGAAGGACCAGTACGAGACCCTCATCCCCTAGGCGCTGGCGGCGGTGAGCAGCAGACGGACATAGGCGGGGTCGCCATATCTGCGGTCTATTCGGCGGCTGACCGCTTGGGTCCTGGCGCGCCTTGGGCGAAGCTGGACACCTGTCAGGAGAACCGCGCGTGCTGAGCCCCGATCCGACGACCGTGCTGGAGCGCGTCCGCGCGGCCTGCCTCGCGCTGGCGGAGAGCGACGAGACCATCTCCCATGGCATCCCGGCGTTCCGGGTGGCCGGCAAGATGTTCGCCTACTTCCGCCACAACCATCACGGCGACGATATGACCGTGGTCTGCGTGAAGACGACGGGCCGCGACGAGCAGGAGCTGCTGATCGAGGCCGATCCCGACCTCTATAGCTGGCCGGCCTATCTGGGGCCGTCCGGATGGATCGCGCTCAACCTGGCCCCCGCCGACACCGACTGGACCCACGTCGCCGAGCGCCTGCGCACCAGCTGGCGCCTGGCCGCGCCGAAGCGGCTGCAGGTCGAAGTCTAGGAGATTTCAGAAACCCGCTGGCGCACCCGACACGATTCGAACGTGTGACCTTTGCCTTCGGAGGGCAACGCTCTATCCAGCTGAGCTACGGGTGCATATGCGCGGGAACGCTCCTCTAGCTGAAAGCGCGGGCGAGCGAAAGGGTCAGGCTCAGGCCGCCGCCTTGGACGTCAGCGACACGAAGACGTCCTCCAGGTCCGGGTCCTCGGTGGAGATGTCCCTGATGTGCAGGCCGGTGGCGCGCACGGCGGCCAGCACCTGTTCGACGCTGGACTGGCCAGTGCGGTACGTCACCGAGAAGGCGCCGCCCGGACGGGTCTTGGTCTCGAATCCCGCCAGCTCCGGCGCCACGGCCAGGGGCTCCTCGGGCGTGACGACCACGTTGCGGGTGTCCAGGCGCTTCAGCAGGGTCTCGGTGGACTCGCAGGCCACCACCTCGCCGCGGTTGACGATGGCGATCTGGTCGCAGAGTTCCTGGGCCTCTTCCAGATAGTGGGTGGTCAGCACGATGGTGACGCCCTTGCGGTTCAGCTCCAGCACATAGGACCAGAGCTGGCGGCGCAGCTCCACGTCCACCCCGGCGGTGGGCTCGTCCAGGATCAGCACCGGGGGATTGTGCACCATGGCCTTGGCCACCATCAGCCGGCGCTTCATGCCGCCCGAGAGCTGGCGCACGTAGGCGCCGGCCTTGTCGCCCAGGCCCAGCGCGTCGAGCAGCTCCATGGTCCGGCGCTCCTTGGCGGGCACGCCGTACATGCCGGCTTGGACCTCCAGGCTTTCGCGCGGGGTGAAGAAGGGATCTGCCGAGATCTCCTGCGGCACAACCCCGATGGCGGCGCGGGCGTCGCGCGGGCGCTCGTCGATATCGCGGTCCCAGATGCGCACCGTGCCCGAGGTTTTCTTGGTCAGGCCCGCCAAGGTGTTGATGAAGGTCGACTTCCCCGCCCCGTTCGGCCCCAGCAGCCCGAAGATCGAGCCGCGCGGGATCTTCAGGTCCAGCCCCTTCAGCGCGTGCATCTCCGCCGTGGTCTTGGTGGCCGGGTAGATCTTCACCAGGCCTTCGGCCTCGATCGCATAGTCAGGGAGTGTCATTGAAAGCGCCTAATTGACGGGCGAAGCCGTGGTCGCATACCTAGGCGCGCGCGGCGCATCCGCCAAGCTTCCGCCGCCGGAGATTCAACCTATGGCCCGCAAAGCCCCCGTTCCGAACCAAGGCCGCTCGTCAAAGCTCGAACCGATGCCCGCCAAGGGGGCGCTGACCGCGAACCTGCCGCCTTCGGAAACGATCGTGGTGCGCTCGGGCCGAGTGGCCTGCGACGGGGTCGGCGGCGCGCTGGGCCATCCCCGTGTCTGGCTGGAAATGGGCGAGGCGACCTTCGTCGAGTGCCCCTACTGCGACCGTCGATTCGTGTTGCCGGCCGGCTCCGAAGGCCCCGAGGACGAGCGCCTGGCGCCCGGTGTCTACGAAGGTCCGCACGGGCACTGATCCCGTCCGATTTCCGCGAGCGAGTCACGGCAGGGCTTCCTATATCGTCCTCCAGAAAACCCCTGGAGCGCCACCCCATGAGCCAGACCTTCCACGCCCTGCACGCCGGGCCTGAGATTCTTGTCCTGCCCAACGCCTGGGACGCCGCCAGCGCCGCCCTGATGGAGGACGCCGGCGCCAAGGCCGTGGCCACCTCCTCGGCCGCCGTCGCCTGGGCGCATGGCTACGCTGACGGCGACATCCTGCCGATCCCGACGCTGCTGGCGGCCATCGGCGAGATCGCCCGGGTGATCAAGGTCCCGCTCACCGCCGACATCGAGGGCGGCTATTCCGACGACCTGACGACCGTCGCCGAGACCATCAAGGGCGTCATCGGGGCCGGCGCCGTGGGGATCAATTTCGAGGACGGCGGGCGCGACCCCGACCTCCACGTCCGCAAGATCGAGACCGTGCGCAAGGCCGCCGCCGAGGCGGGGGTCGCCCTGTTCGTCAACGCCCGGATCGACGTCTATCTGCGCGGCCTGGCTCAGGGCGAGGCCGCCCTGGCCGAAACCCTGCGCCGCGCCGAGCTGTACAAGACGGCCGGCGCCGACGGCATCTTCGTGCCGGGCCCCGCCGACGATGACCTGCTGGCCACGCTGGCCAAGGAGATCGCCCTGCCCCTCAACGTCATGGGCCGTCCGGGCGTCTCCCCCGCGGCGCGCCTGCAGGCGTTAGGCGTGCGCCGACTGTCCTCCGCGACCGCCCCGTTCCGCGCGGCCTACGCGGCCCTCGCCAAGTCGGTCGAGGCCTACCTCGCCAGCGGCGACGCCGGCGCCCTGGCCCTGCTGGGCAAGGACCTTCCGGACCTCAACAAGCGCTTCGGCTAGCGACCGATTTCGACGATCTGGAAGTCGAACCGGTCATCGGCGACCTCCAGGCGGATGAAGGTCCCCGGCGCGCCGTCCTCCACGCCCGTGGGCAGGGTGGCGCTGCCGGGGTTGAGCACCATGCAGCCTGGGAACCACCCCGACTGGGGCACATGGGTCGAGGCGAACAGCAAGGCCGTGATCGCGCCCCCGAACAGCTCCCGGCACCTGGGACGGAAATTGTAGTCCGGGTTGAACGGATCGACCGAGTCGGCGAGGCCGGCGGCGACGGGATCGAACACGCAGCCCAGCCGGGTGCCGCCGAGCTGCAGGACGCGGACCTGTGGGGCGGTGCGCGGGTCGTCGCTGTCGTCCTGGCCGCGCACACCCAAAACCGGGGCGATCTGCGCCAGGCGGTCGAGACCGGCGGCCTCACCCATGTCGCCCAGGGTGACGATCAGGTCGACCCCGGCCAGGGCGTCGAGGATCTGAGGTGTCCAGTCCGGGCCGCCGCCGGGATGGATGTGGCAGTCGGCGAGGACCGCGACGATGACGGGTTGGGCCATGCCGGCAACCTAGCCCCAAGAACCTCGCTCGCGCACGCGCCATATTGCGATCTTGCGGATGACCGCGGCCTCCCTCGCGCCTATCTTCCCCCCATGACCGACACGCTCGACGCCCCCGCGACCCTGGACGACATCGCCCGCGAGCCCACCCAGGACGGACCGGCGGTCCGGCTCTATCTGGTGGACGGGTCGGGCTTCATCTTCCGCGCCTATCACGCCCTTCCGCCGCTGACGCGGAAGTCGGACGGCCTGCCGATCGGGGCCATCTCGGGCTTCTGCAACATGCTGTGGAAGCTGCTGGTCGACATGAAGGCCCAGGAGGAAGCGCCGACCCACCTGGCGGTGATATTCGATCACTCCGAGAAGACATTCCGCAACAAGCTGTACGACCAGTACAAGGCCCACCGGCCGCCGCCGCCCGAGGACCTGATCCCGCAGTTCCCGCTAATGCGCGACGCCACCCGGGCCTTCGGCGTGCCCTGCCTGGAACTGCCCGGCTACGAGGCCGACGACCTGATCGCGGCCTATGCCTGCAAGGTGCGCGACGCGGGCGGCGAGGTGGTGATCGTCTCGTCCGACAAGGATCTGATGCAGCTTGTCGGGCCCAGGGTGTCGATGCTGGACACCATGAAGAACCTGAAGATCGGCGCCGAGCAGGTGTTCGAGAAGTTCGGCGTGACGCCGGACAAGGTGGTCGACGTCCAGGCCCTGTGCGGCGACAGCGTCGACAACGTGCCGGGCGCTCCGGGCATCGGGGTCAAGACCGCGGCCCTGCTGATCAACGAGTACGGCGACCTGGACTCGGTCCTGGCCCGCGCCGGCGAGGTGAAGCAGGAAAAGCGCCGCCAGACCCTGATCGAGTTCGCCGACCAGATCCGGCTGTCGCGGGAACTGGTGCGGCTGGACTGCGACACCCCCCTGCCCTCGCCGGTCGACGAGCTGGCGGTGCGCGAGCCGGACGCCGCGACCCTGGCCAAGTTCCTGGAGGAGATGGAGTTCCGCACCCTGGCCCGCCGGGTGGCCGGAGGACCGGGAACCGCTCCGGCGGCGCAGGCGCCCCCGCCCCAGCCGGAAGCGGCCGATCACGGCCCCATCGACACCAACGCCTATGTCTGTATCCGCGACCTGGCCACCCTCGACGCCTGGATCGCCAAGGCCATGGCGGTGGGCGTGGTGGCCTTCGACACCGAGACCGACGCCCTGTCCTCGGCCAACGCCAACCTCTGCGGCGTGTCGCTGGCGCTGGCGCCCGGCGAGGCCTGCTACATCCCCGTGGGCCATGAGAACGAGGGTTCGGGCGGGCTTGAGTTCGAGACGCCGGAGCAGATCGAGCAGATCCCCTGTGAAGACGTCATGGCCCGGCTGAAGCCGCTGCTGGAGGACCCGTCGGTCCTGAAGGTGGCGCAGAATGCCAAGTACGACATCGCGGTGCTGTCGCGCTACGGGATCGACGTCGCGCCCATCGATGACACCATGCTGATCAGCTACGTGCTGGAGGCGGGCCTGCACAAGAGCCACGGCATGGACGAGCTGTCCAAGCGCTGGCTGGGCCACGAGCCCATCAAGTTCAAGGCGGTCACCGGGGCCGGCAAGGGACAGAAGAGCTTCAAGCACGTGCCCCTGGAGCCGGCCACCTGCTACGCCGCCGAGGACGCCGACGTCACCCTGCGGCTGTGGCTCTTGCTGCGGCCGCGTCTGGTCCGCGAAGGCCTGCTCACCGTCTACGAGACCTTGGAGCGCAAGCTGCCGACCGTGCTGGCCCAGATGGAGAACCACGGGATCAAGGTCGATCCCGAGCGGCTGCGCCAGCTTTCCAACGATTTCTCCGTGCGCATGGGCGAACTGGAGATAGAGGCGCACCGCCTGGCGGGCCGGCCGTTCAACCTGGGCAGCCCCAAGCAGATCGGCGACCTGCTGTTCCAGGAGATGGGCTTAAGCTCGGGCCGCATGACCGCCACCGGGGCTGCCTCCACCGACGCCTCGATGCTGGAGGACCTGGCGGCCAAGGGCCACGAACTGCCCCGCGTCCTGCTGGACTGGCGCCAGCTCTCCAAGTTGAAGGGCACCTATACGGACAACCTAATCCCGGCCATCGCCCCGCGGACGGGCCGCGTCCACACCTCCTATGCCCTGGCCTCGACCACGACGGGGCGGCTCTCGTCGTCGGACCCGAACCTGCAGAACATCCCCATCCGCACCGAGGAGGGCCGGCGCATCCGCAAGGCCTTCATCGCCGAGCCCGGCCATGTGCTGATCAGCGCCGACTACAGCCAGATCGAACTGCGGATCCTGGCCCATGTGGGCGATATCCCCCAGCTCAAGAAGGCGTTCTCCGAAGGCCTGGACATTCACGCGGCCACCGCCTCGGAAATGTTCGGCGTGCCCATCGAGGGCATGCCCGCCGAGACGCGCCGCCGCGCCAAGGCGATCAATTTCGGCATTGTCTACGGCATCTCCGCCTTCGGCCTCGCCAACCAGCTTTCCATCCCCCAGGACGAGGCCGGGGCCTATATCAAGACCTACTTCGAGCGCTTCCCCGGCATCCGCGCCTATATGGACCGCACCAAGCAGGCGGCCCGCACCCAAGGCTTTGTCACCACCGTCTTCGGGCGGAAGGTCAATATCCCGGCCGTGTTCTCCAAGTCCCAGGCCGAGCGCGCCTTCGGCGACCGCGCAGCCATCAACGCCCCGATCCAGGGTGCGGCGGCCGACGTCATCCGCCGCGCCATGATCCGCATGCCCGCCGCGCTCAAGGCCGAGGGTCTATCGGGCCGCATGCTGCTGCAGGTCCACGACGAACTGGTCTTCGAGGCGCCGGAGGCCGAGGCCGACACCCTGATCGCCGTGGCCAAGCGGGTCATGGAGCGCGCGGCCGAACCGGCGGTGGCGTTCAGCGTGCCATTGGTGGTGGAGGCCCGCGCCGCGCCCAACTGGGACGACGCGCACTAGTCCGGAACTCAGGCGCCGGGACCACGTTCGACAACGGTCCCGCTTGCAGGAGGCCGATCGTGACCGCCCATGCCCTCGCCAGCTACCGGCGCACCCTGCACGACCATCCCGTGGCCGCGGCCA
This sequence comes from Phenylobacterium sp., assembly GCF_031412415.1. GTDB lineage: Bacteria > Pseudomonadota > Alphaproteobacteria > Caulobacterales > Caulobacteraceae > Phenylobacterium. The sequence continues at coordinate 10,977 of NZ_JANOCX010000049.1, read as the reverse complement.
TCGAGCTGGTCTGTCGCGCGGGCTACGCGGCGCGCGGCTTCGTCTATGTGAGCATTGGCTTCATCGCGCTGCTGGCGGCGTTGGATCGCACGCCGCAGGCGGAAGGCGCCATGGGCGCGTTGGAGGCCTGGGCGGCCTGGCCGCTGGGCTTTGTACTGCTGTGGTTGACCGGCGCCGGCCTCTACGGCTTCGCCGCCTGGCGCGCCTTACAAGCTGTATTCGACGCTGATCGTCAGGGGCGGTCGTGGAAGGCCTTGGCCGCGCGGGCGGGCCAGGCCATCAGCGGGGTGGTCTACGCCTCTTTGGCGGTGTCGGTGTTCGGGTTGCTGGACGCCCTGGAGGACTTGCGGGAGATCGACGACCAGGCCGAGACCCGCCAAGATTTGGAGACCGCGCTTTCCATGCCCGGCGGAGAGTTGGCGATCATCATCGCCGGACTGTTCGTTCTTGGCGTGGGAATTGGCAACATCTGGCAGGCGGCGACCGATGACTTCTGCAAGCGGATGTCCTGCGACCGCGATCTGGCGCGCCGGGTCGGATTGCTCGGACGTTTCGGTTATATGGCGCGAGGTGTCGCCTTCCTTCCCGTCGGGGGCTTCTTGGTGATGGCCGGCCTGCATGCGCGTGGCACGGACAGCCAGGGCATGGGGGCCGCCCTGGAATCCCTGGAGAGCCAACCTTTCGGCGGCGCCATCCTCGCTCTGACGGCCTTGGGCCTGATGGCCTTCGGGCTTTTCGCCTTCGCCGAAGCGCGGTTCCGTCGCATGCGGGTCGAAGAGACGATCAAGGCCTAGGTCAGGGCGCGGAACGCCACATAGGCCGCGGTCAGCAAGACCAGAACCGCGAAGCTGCGACGGGCGACGTCCGCATGGCCCGCCAGACGCTGAGCGACCGGTGCGCCCGCCAAGGCCCCGAGGCCGCCGCCTGCCACCAGGCTCAGGAAGACAGGCCAGTTGATCAGGCCGGAAAGGCCATAGCTCGCGCTTGTCGCCCCCCCGAACAGGACAACGGAGACGAGGGATGAGGCCGCCGCGTTGGCCAGCGTCATGCCGGTGGCCGCCATGAGCCCCGGGACGATGAGGAAGCCGCCGCCGATCCCGAAGAAGCCTGCGGCCAAGCCGACGGCAAGACCCAACGGAGCCAGTTTGAGGGTTAGAGATGCGTTCAGGCGGACGGACGGATCGCCCTGTGTTTTCCGGGGCGCCAACATGGACAGGGCGACGAGGGCCATGGCGCCCGCGAACCAGACCAGCAGTTGGTCGCCGTCAATGAGCTTGGCGAGGTGCGCGCCAGCCAGTGAGCCGGCCAGGCCGGCGCCGCCGAACACCAGGGCGCACGGCCATTTCACCCTGCCGGCCCGGGCCTGGGTCGCCAGGCCGAGGGCGGCGTTGACGGCCACCGCGGCCGCCGACGTGCCGATCGCCACATGGGTGTCGGTGACGCCGACCACATAGATCAGCAAGGGCGTGGCGAGCACCGAGCCGCCGCCGCCGAACACCGACAGCAACAGGCCGATGACCGCGCCGCCCACGACGGCGAGGGCCAGGCTAAGGACCAGGGGATCCAAGGATTAGCCCCCCGCGACGCGGTTCCACGGCGCGAGGCTCAAGACCCGCGCCAGGCCGCAGAAGCCCGTGGCGCCGGCCATGAGCAGCCCCGCGCCAACGGCGCCCGACAGCCCGAAAAAGGCGGGGTGGGCGAGGTAGCCGAGCGCCACCCCCAGCAGGACCAGCGAACCCGCGCCGATCTGAACCTGCCGCATGATCTCCAGAGGAGCCTTGCGGTCCTCCTGAACCGGCAGGCCGGCGGCGGCCCAGGCGTCAACGCCGCCCTCAAGCAGGAAGGCGTCGCGGTCGAGGCCCGCGACCAGTCGTTCGCAGTTGGCCGCCGTCCGCATGCCGGACTTGCAGGCGAAGATCACGGTCTGGTCCGGTCGAGCCGCCAGTCGCGCGGCGTCGAAGCTGGAAAGCGGCCGCGACTGCGCGCCCTGGATGTGACGGCGGGCGAACTCGTCAGGCTCCCGGATGTCGATGAGCAGGGCGCGGCCGCGCCGCAGCAGATCAGCCACCTTGTCGGGGGCCAGGGTTTTGGTGGAGGGATGGGTCATCGGTCTTCTTCATGTCTGGAGGACAGAAGATCTCGGCGAGAGTCGCCACCACCTTGATCGCGGCGGGATCGTCGATCCGGTACCAGATGGTCTGGCCGTCGCGGCGGGTGGCCACGACGCCCTCCTCCCGCAGCACCGCCAGGTGCTGCGACAGGGCCGACTGGGAGAGGCCGACCAGGGGAAGCAGTTCCCCGACCGATCGCTCGCCGTCGGCGAGTTGGCACAGGATCATCAGACGCCGTTCGTTGCCCAGCGCGCGCAGAAGCTTTGCGGCCTCCGAGGCGCTGACCTCAAATCGGGTGATGTCGAAGTTCGCGAGATCGAACATGGGCCCATTATATTAGTTGATTCTAATTTAGCAATTGCTTATATTCATGTGGACGCCAGAGGAGGCGCCCATCATGACGCCCACCGTTCAGACCTTTTTCGACACAACGACCTCCACCGCCACCTATCTCGTCAGCGATCCGGCGACGCGGACCGCCGCCGTCATCGACCCGGTCCTCGATTTCGAACCCAAGGGCGCAGTGCTGTCCACCGCCTCGGCCAACGCGATCCTGGCGGCCGTCGCCGACCAGGGCTTGAACCTGGCCTATGTGCTGGAGACCCACGCCCATGCCGACCACCTGTCGGCGGCCGACTACATCCGGCGCGCGACGGGGGCGAAGGTGGTGATCGGCGCCCAGATCACCCAGGTCCAGAAGGCCTTCATTCCCCTCTTCGAGGCTCAGGACGTCAGCGCCGACGGCGCGGCGTTCGACCTCCTGCTGAACGAAGGCGACGAGTTGAGCCTTGGTGAGACCACGATCGGCGTCCTTCACACGCCCGGCCATACGCCGGCCTGCGTCACCTATCTGATCGGCGACGCTGCCTTCGTGGGCGACACCCTGTTCATGCCCGACTATGGCACCGCGCGGGCGGACTTCCCGGGCGGAGACGCCGCCACCCTCTACCGCTCGATCCGTAAGCTGATGGCCCTGCCCCCGGAGACCCGGATCTTCGTGGGCCATGACTACCTGCCGGCGGGACGCGACAACTTTCGTTGGCAGACAACCGTCGCCGAACAGCGGGCGGAGAACATCCATGTCCATGACGGCGTGGAGGAGGCGGCCTTCGTCCAGATGCGCGAGGCGCGAGACACCACCCTTGCGCCCCCGACACTGATCCTTCCCGCGCTGCAGGTGAACATCCGCGCCGGCGCCTTGCCCGCGCCGTCGTCCTCGGGACGGGTCTTCCTGAAACTTCCGGTGACGATGGCCTGACGCGAGCCGGCGCCATCCCCGAAGGGAACTCGGTCGTGGTTTGAGAGGTGAAAAGTTCCTGGTGGAGCCGAGCGGAGTCGAACCGCTGACCTCCTCATTGCGAACGAGGCGCTCTACCAACTGAGCTACGGCCCCAGGAGGGGCGGAATTAGGGGTGGGAGGGGCTGTCTGTCAAGCCGCAGAAGCGCGCGGCTTGCATGGCGCGGCGCGCCAGACGATACAGAGCCGTTCATTCCCTGCTGGAAACCTCGATGATCGCGCTGATCGGTTTTGTCTTTTACATCCTCGACGCCCTGTTGAGCCTGCTGGTGTTCGCGATGATCGCCAGCGCCATCCTGTCCTGGCTGGTGGCCTTCGACGTGATCAACCTGCGCAACCAGTTCGTCTATGGAATCGCCCGGTTCCTGGAGGCGGTGACGCGGCCCGTGTTGGCGCCGTTCCAGAAGATCATCCCGCCGCTGGGCAATGTCGACATCAGCCCGATCGTCGCCATCCTGGTGATCAGCGGCATCCAGCGCTATCTGCTGCCCGCGGCGCAGGCCGCCGTCTACGGACTCGTCGCCTAGGTCGGAGGGCGGCCTCTTGCCTCAGGGATAGGCCCGCTCGCCATGGTTGGCGAGATCGAGGCCGTCCTCCACCGCCTCGGCCGAGGCGCGCAGGCCGACCGTGCGACCGACCACGAAGACCAGCACCAGCGTGGCGACCGCCGACCAGGCGCAGACCGCCGCGACCCCGATGAGCTGGGTCAAGGCCTGGCCGCCCATGTCGACGCCCTCGGCATAGCCCGCCCCGCCTAGCGCCGGCGTCGCCAGCACAGCGACAAGCAGGGTTCCCAGGATGCCGCCCACCCCGTGGACCGCGAAGACGTCGAGGCTGTCGTCGACCTTGAGCCGGCTCTTCACGAAATCCACCGCCTGGTAGCAGACGAAACTGCCCGCGGCCCCGAGGATCACCCCGCCCAGCGGCCCCACGAACCCAGAGGCCGGGGTGACGGTGGCCAGGCCCGCCACGACGCCGGTGACGAGGCCCACCATGCTGGCGCGCTTATAGCGGGTCCACTCGATCAGGGCCCAGACCAGGCCCGCGGTCGCGGCCGACAGGTGGGTGGCGATCAGGGCCGAACCGGCCGCCCCGTCGGCGGCGAGCGCGCTGCCGGCGTTGAAGCCGTACCAGCCGACCCACAGCATGGCCGCGCCCATCATGGTCATGCCCGGATTGTGCGGCGGGGACAGGTCGCGCGGGAAGCCGTCGCGCGGGCCTAGGCGCCAGGCGATCAGCAGGGCCGAGACACCCGCCGTGGCGTGGACCACCAGGCCGCCCGCATAGTCCATGACTTTCATCGATGCCAGCCAGCCGCCGCCCCAGACCCAGTGGCAGACCGGCGCATAGACCAGGAGCAGCCACAGGCCGGAGAACAGCATGACGGCCGAGAACTTGATGCGCTCGACAAAGGCCCCGACGATCAGGGCCGGGGTGATGATGGCGAAGGTCATCTGGAAGCCGAAGAACACGCTCTCCGGCAGCACGCCCACGACAGCGTCGCGGCCCACCGAGGTCAGGGCGAACTTGGCGAGGTCGCCGACCAGCGGATGGCTACCCGAAAAGGCCAGGCTGTAGCCGCCGAACAGCCAGAGCACCGAGGCCAGGCACGCGATGGCCACGCAGTGCATCATCACCGACAGCACGTTCTTGGACCGCACCAAGCCCGCATAGAACAGCGCCAGGCCGGGCAAGGTCATGAACAGCACCAGCGCCGTGGCGCTGAGGATCCAGGCGGTGGCCGCGCCGTCGGCGGCGGCGGGCGCGGCGCCCTGGGCGAGGGCCGGCGTCGCGGTGAAGATCAGGGCGGTCAACGTGATCGCGCGCCACAGGTACGTCATGCCGCCTAGCCCCCAGAATCCGGTTCGACGACCCTGGCTACAGGACTATTCGCCCGATGTGCAGGCAGAAACGTGCGTGGGCGGCCCGAATCTTGGGCGCCGCGTCGGGCTCTAGAACTCTTCCCAGCTGTCCTGGCGCGCCACGACGGCCAAGCGCGCCGAGCCGCCCCTGGTGGGCGCATGCGCGCGGGCGCGGGGCGCCGGAGCCTGGACGGCGGGTTCGCCGTCGTGGGTGCGGAACTGGCCGATCAGCTTGGCGAGCTCCACCGCCTCGTTGGCGAGGGCGTGGCTGGCGGCGGTGGATTCCTCGACCATGGCGGCGTTCTGCTGGGTAACCTGGTCCATTTGGTTGATGGCGCTGTTGACCTGATGCAGGCCGGTGGCCTGCTCCTGGGCGCTGGAGGCGATCTCGGCGACGATGCCGTTGATCTCGGCCACCTGGCTGACGATCACCTGCAGGGCCTTGCCGGTCTCGGCCACCAGGGTCACCCCTTGGCCGACCTGTTCGCCGGAGGCGTGGATCAGGGCCTTGATTTCCTTGGCCGCCTGGGCCGATCGCTGGGCGAGCGCGCGGACCTCCGAGGCGACGACCGCGAAGCCGCGCCCGGCTTCCCCGGCTCGGGCGGCCTCGACCCCGGCGTTTAGGGCCAGCAGGTTGGTCTGGAAGGCGATCTCGTCGATGACGCCGATGATCTGCTCGATCTGACGCGAGGATCCCTCGATCTCGCCCATGGCGGCGGTGGCCTTGCGGACCACCTCGGCGCTCTCGGCGGCGTTGGTGCGGGCGGTCTCGACCACGCCGCGGGCGTGGGTGGCGCCCTCGGCGGTGCGGCGCACCGTGGCGGTGATCTCGTCCAGGGCCGCGGCGGTCTCTTCCAGGCTGGCGGCCTGTTGTTCGGTGCGGCGCGACAGGTCGTCGGCCGCGCGGCTGATCTCGTCGGCGCCTGAGCGCATGCTTGAGGTGGCGCCGACCGCGACGCCGATGGTGTTCTGCAATTGGCTCATGGCCACGTTGAAGTCGTGCTTCAGGGCCTCGTACTGGGGCGCGAAGGTCTCGCCCACTCGCGCTGTTAGGTCGCCGTGGGCGAGACGCGACAGGCCCTCGGCGAGGGTTGCGACCACCAGGGCCTGCTGTCGGCCGGCCTCGGCGCCTTCGCCCTCGACCCGCCGACGCTCCTGCTCCGCGGCGAGGTCCGAGGCGGCCTGGCCCGCGCGCACGGCGCGGCTTTCGGCGAGCACGTGCCGTAGGCCGTCCAGGGCGCGAGCGATCTCGCCCACCGCGTCGGTGGCTTGCACGCCCTGCACGGGCTTGTCGTAGACACCGGCGGAAAGCGTGCTCAAGGCGCCGGTGATCTCGGACAGGCGTCGACCGATGACCCGGCCGATGGTGACCGAGAGCATGACGATGACGGCGACGGCCAGGATCACCTCGCTGGCGACCAGCGCGACGCCGGTCACCTTCGCCGCGCGCAGCGCCGCCGTCAGCCCGGCGAGGACGCCGAACGAAACGCCCACAGCCAGCATCAGCTTCCAGGTAATCGACAGGCGAGCCAACATGGGGCGCGGTTCCTAGAACTCTAGAGGGTGGATCGCGATCGTCAGGCCGCCGCCGCGACCGCGGTGGCCTGGACTTCCGCCGGCAGGATGTGGTCGAGGGACAGCAGGGAGACGATGCCCGTATCGGTGGTCATGACGCCGGCCACATAGGTGGTGGATTCAATACTGCCGACGGACGGCGGCGGTTGGATGAGCCCCTCGGTGACGGTGAGGATGTCGGACACCGCGTCCACCACCAGGCCCATCTGGGCGTCGCCGATCTGGGCCACGACCACGACCGAGGAGGGGCCGGGTTCGGCCATGCCCAGGCCCAGGCGCGCGCCCAGATCGATGACCGGCTGGATCGCGCCGCGCAGGTTCATCATGCCCAGGACGTGGGGCGGGGCGTGGGGGAGCGGGGTCGCTGCCGTCCAACCCCTAATCTCGCGAACCGCCATGATGTCGATGGCGTAGGCCTGGTCGCCGATTCGAACCGAGATCAGTTCCGCCCCGGGCAACGGTATGCGTGAGGTCGAGATGTCCATCAGAACTCCTCCCAGCTATCGGCGGCCGAGGCCGGTTCGTGCTTCAACGCGGGCGCCGCCACGAGACGCATAGGCCTTTGCGCGCAAAGGCCTTGCCGCGGATGGCCCAGTGGATCCGCGCGCGGCGGCCTGGGGCGTCACCGCCCCGATGGTGAACTGTCCCATCAGGCGCGCGAGCTCGATCGCTTCGTTGGCGAGGGCGTGGCTGGCGGCGGTGGACTGTTCGACCATGGCCGCATTCTGCTGCGTAACCTGATCCATCTGATTAACGGCGGTGTTGACCTGTTGCAGTCCGACGGCCTGCTCCTGGGCGCTGGCGGCGATCTCGACCACCGAGGCGTTGATCTCGGCCACCTGCAGGGCGATCCGCTGCAGGGCCTTGCCGGTCTCGGCGACCAAGGCGACGCCCGAGCCCACCTGCGCCGACGAGGCGTTGATCAGGGCCTTGATCTCCTTGGCGGCTTCGGCCGAACGCTGGGCGAGCGCCCGGACTTCCGAGGCGACGACGGCGAAGCCGCGGCCGGCTTCACCGGCGCGGGCCGCCTCGACCCCGGCGTTGAGGGCCAGCAGGTTGGTCTGGAAGGCGATCTCGTCGATCACTCCGATGATCTGGCCGATCTGCTTGGAGGACCCCTCGATCTCGCCCATGGCCGCGGTGGCGCGGCTCACGATGACGGCGCTCTCCTCGGCGTCGGTGCGGGCGGTGGCCACCACGGCGCTGGCGTGGTTGGCGCCCTCGGCCGTCTTGCGGACCGTGGCGGTGATCTGGTCCAGAGCCGCGGCGGTCTCTTCCAGGCTGGCGGCCTGCTGCTCGGTGCGGCGCGACAGGTCGTCGGCCGCCGTCGAGATCTCGCCCGCGCCGGCCTGCATACTGGCGGTATTGCCGCTGATCACCGCCATGGTCTCCTGCAGGCGGTTCATGGCGGCGTTGAAGTCGGTCTTGAGCTGGGCGTAGTCGGCGGCGAAGGCCGCCTCGATGCGGAAGGTCAGGTCGCCGTCCGAAAGCCGCGACAGGCCCCGCGCCAGGGACTCGACAACGACGGCCTGTTCGCGGGCGGCCAGGGCGCGGGCCTCCTCGGCCGCGCGGCGCTCCGCCTCCGTGGCGGCGCGGGCCTGGGCGACCTCTCCCTCGACCCGCAACTTCTCGATGGCCGCGTCCTTGAACGCCAGGACCGCCTGGGCCATCTCGCCGACCTCGTCCTTGCGACCCAGGGCCGGCACGTCGACGGTGTTGTCGCCTGAAGCCAGCCTGCCCATGACGCGGGTCATGTCGCCGACAGGGGCAGCGATGGCGCGCGAAAGCAGCCACGCCATCAGGCAGGCGGCGGCCAGCGCGCCCAGGCTGCCGAGGATCAGGGTCAGCTTGGCCTGGCCGATGGCGGCCTGCTGAGTCTCCCAGCGAGACGTCACCAACTCATTCTGCGCCTTCGTCAGCTCGCCCTGCGCGTCGCGGACCTTGGAGAGCCGCACCGTTCCCACCATGGCGCGGGCCTGCTCGAGAGTGGCCGGATCACGGGCCAGGGCGATGACGCCGTCGTTCTCGATCCGCCATTGCGCCACGATCTCCTTGAGGCGGTCCGCGCGGTCCTTCTGCGCGGGCTGACTGGTGCGCTCTCGGAAGTCGGCGATGTGCTTGTCGAGCGCCGCGCCGTTCTTCTCGTAGTTTTCGAGGAACGTGGCGTCGCCCGTCGCCGCAAATCCGCGCATGGCGTTCTGTTGTTCGACGGCGGTGGCCAACATCCCGGCCACGTCCTGGCTGTTCTGATAACTGACGTTGTTCTTGCGCGCGGCCTCCAGGGTCGTGTTTAAGCTCATGAACAACGCACCCGCCGACAGGGTGAACACCGCGAGGATCACGGCGAAGGCCGCGATCAACTTTGTCGATATGCGCGCGTTACTGAAGTTCATGGAAGGGCCTCGCAAGTAGATTTGAGGCATTCACTAGCCACGCAACGCTTCAGCTTGATTAATGGCGCTTAATGAACGGCCGACAAATTGTCGCATCCTGATGCTTAGACTTTGACTGCTGTCGAGACGTCGCGATTCGGTCTGGTATTACTGATTTATGATGCTCGAAATTGGGTATGGCTGAGAGGCGAGCTCTGGTCATACCTGAGTCAGACCGGCGTGGACGCAGCCAGTTGCCAGCCCCGCCCCAGGTCGCTCCAATGGTAGGGCGACCGCGTCAGGACCCCGCCATGCACGACACATCCCCGAGCGATCTTGGCCTCGAGATCGAACGCGCACGCAGGGTCGTGGTGTTCACCGGGGCCGGCATCTCCACGGAGTCCGGCGTGCCGGATTTCCGCAGCCCTGGCGGGGTGTGGAGCCGGATGACGCCGATCTCCTTCCAGGACTTCGTCGGCGACGAGACCCGTCGGCGCGAGGCCTGGACCCGGACCTTCTCCGGCGCCGCCCGCTGGACCGGGGCCAAGCCAAACGCCGGCCACGCCGCGGTGGCGCGGCTGGTGGCGCGAGGCAAGGTCACGGCCGTCATCACCCAGAACGTCGACAACCTGCACCACGACTCCGGCGTCCCGGCGGACAAGATCGTCGAGCTGCACGGCAACGCCCACTATGCCCGCTGCCTGGCCTGCGGCCTGCGTCATGAGTTCGAAGACTTCCGCGCGAGCTTCCTGGATGGGGGCGAGATCCCGGTCTGCCGCGAGTGCGGCGGCCTGGTGAAGTCGGCGACCATATCTTTTGGCCAGGCCATGCCAGCGGAACAGATGGCCCGGGCCGAGGCCGCGACGCTGGATTGCGACCTGTTCGTAGTGCTGGGCTCGTCCCTGGTGGTCTATCCGGCGGCGAGCTTCCCGCTGCTGGCCAAGCGCAACGGCGCGCGCCTCGTCATCGTCAACCGCGAACCGACCGACCAGGACGACTATGCCGACCTCGTGCTGCACGACGAGATCGGCCAGGTCATGAGTGCGCTCTAGGCGGCGCGCCGGGCGAGCGGGTCGTCTGTTCCCGTGCGGAACTGCGCGACCAGGACGGCGAGCTCCTTGGCCTCATGGGCTAGGGCGTGGCTTGCTGCAGTGGATTCCTCGACCATGGCGGCGTTCTGCTGGGTCACCTGATCCATGTGATTGACCGCGGTGTTCACCTGCTGGAGCCCGGTGGCCTGCTCCTGGGCGCTGGCGGCGATCTCGGCGACGATGCCGTTGATCTCGGCGACCTGGGTCACGATGCTCTCCAGCGCCTTGCCGGTGGCGGCCACCAGATCCACGCCCACGCCCACCTGGTCCGAGGAGGCGGTGATCAGGGCCTTGATCTCCTTGGCGGCTTCGGCCGAACGCTGGGCGAGCGCGCGGACCTCCGAGGCGACGACCGCGAAGCCCTTGCCTGCCTCGCCGGCCCGGGCCGCCTCGACCCCGGCGTTCAGAGCCAGCAGGTTGGTCTGGAAGGCGATCTCGTCGATCACCCCGATGATCTGGCCGATCTGTTTGGACGACCCCTCGATCTCGTCCATGGCCGAAGTGGCGCGGCGCACCACATCGGCGCCCTCGGCGGCGTCTGAACGGGCGGTTTCCACCACCTTGCGGGCGTGGGTTGCGCCCTCGGCCGTCCTGCGGACCGTGGCGGTGATCTCGTCCAGGGCCGCGGCGGTCTCTTCCAGGCTGGCGGCCTGCTGCTCGGTGCGACGC
>NZ_JANOCX010000048.1:0-4117 GCF_031412415.1 Phenylobacterium sp. | reverse complement strand
GAGGCCCAGGACCCCATCGAGCTGCTGGACGAGATCGCCTCGAAGCTCGCCCTCGACCCCGCGCCGCTCTACTGGCCGGCCGGTTCGGGCGGGCGGTTCAAGGGGATGCTGGACCTGCGCAACCAGCAGTTCCTGCCCTTCGCCAAGAAGACCGCCGACAACAAGGATGAGGGCCACCCCGCCGCCATCGGGTTCGCTGGCAATGCGGTGTCCAGCTATCTCGATCCCGAGGAGCGCGCCGAACTGGAAGAGACCGCCATGCTGGTGGGGGAGGCCTCGAAGCCCTTCGACCCGCAGGCTTTCCTTGAAGGCCACATGACGCCGGTGTTCTTCGGCTCGGCCCTGCGCCACTTTGGCATCGACCAGCTGCTAGAGGGCCTGGGCGCCTACGCCCCGCCGCCCAAGGCGGTCTCGGCGGTCAAGGCGTCGGAACCGACCCATGTGGTTCCGGGTGACCCGGAAGTCACCGGCTTCGTGTTCAAGGTGCAGGCGAACATGGACCCCAACCACCGCGACCGGATCGCCTTCCTGCGGCTGTGCTCGGGCCGGTTCCAGCGTGGCATGAAGCTCAAGGTGCAGAACACCGGCCGCCAGCTGTCGGTCAACGCCCCGATCATGTTCTTCGCCTCCGACCGCGAACTGGCCGAGGAGGCCTTCGCCGGAGACGTCATCGGCATCCCCAACCACGGCGTTCTGCGGGTGGGCGACAGCCTGTCGGAGACCGGGACCCTGCGGTTCGCCGGCCTGCCCAACTTCGCGCCGGAAATCCTTCAACGGGTGCGGGTCAAGGATCCGCTGAAGGCCAAGCATCTCACCAAGGCCTTGCAGGGCCTGGCCGAGGAGGGGGTGACCCAGCTCTTCAGGCCAAATATCGGCGCGGACTTCATCGTCGGCGCGGTGGGCCAGCTCCAGCTTGAGGTCATGGCCGACCGTCTCGCCAACGAGTACCAGCTCGAGGTCCTGTTCGAGCCCGCCCCCTACGCCGAAGCCCGCTGGATCGTGGGCGAAAAGGCCGAGGTGGAAGACTTCGCCGGCAAGCACAAGATGGCCATGGCGACCGACATCGACGGCCAGCCCGTGTTCCTCGCCAAGTCCTCCTGGGAAATCGGCTACGTCGCCGAACGCTTCCCCAAGGTCGCCTTCGAGCGCGCGCGGGAGCGGGCCTAGATCGGGCGCCCCGCAAGTTTTGGGCCAGATCTGGTTAACGCGACTACACAACAAATTTAGATTTCGTTAACCATATCAAGCACATTAACCTCTTGTTTACGAACTCGGCTCCGGCTTTGCTCCGTCAGGTCTGAACCCGCTGCAGGCGTCCCGTGTTGAGACGTCTCAGGGTTAGTGGAGCCTGGCCATGTTCGAGTTCGGTCGAGAGCTGAAGCGTCTGTTTGGCCAGGAGGGTCTTCGGTCTCCGCATGACGGTCTGACCGGCGGCGACTCCTCGTTGCTCGAACTCCTGGACCTCCGGCTGATCACCCATGAGGGCAAGGCCGCCGACATCGCCGCCGGCCGCGTCGGCGCCAAGGACAAGGCCCAGCGCCGCCTGGAAAGCGCCATCGTCTGGCGCGAGGTCGCCCGCCGCTCGGGCGACGCCGCGGCCCTGCGCAAGGCCGCCGCCACCGCCGAGGCCGCCGCGGACGCTTTCGGTCGCGACCGCCGCCCCGACGGCTGGGCCCGGGCCCGCTGCGAACAGGCCTTCTGCGCCATGCTGGGCGCCGAGCTGTTCGGCGACGAGGGCCTGAACGCCGCCGCCGACGTCGCCTTCCGCGAAGCCCGCGCCGCCGCGCGTGGCGGCCTCGCCCTGCCGCTGGCCGACATCGGCATCGCCGCCATCGAGGCGCGCGAACGCCTGGCCACGGGCGACGCCCAGGCCGCCCGCATCGCCGCCGCCCGTTTCACCGTCCCCATCGCGGGACTGGAGACCCTGACCCGCCGTTGCCGCGCCGCCCGCCTGCTGGCGGTGGAAGCGCGCCTGGTCCAGGCCGACATGCTGATGGGTTGGGGCGCGCGTCTGCGTGACGAGGACCTGCAGACCGCCGCCCGCGACATCGCCGCCAAGGCCGCCGATGGTCTCGATCCCGCCTATGAGCCTCTGAGCTGGGTCCGCGCCGCGGCCCTGCGCGGCCAGGCGCTGGCCCTGCTGGGTGAAATCACCGGGCAGGTCGAGACCCTGGCCGAGGCCGTGGGCGCCCTGGCCGACGTTCTCAACGAGCTTGCCCGCGACCATAGCCCGCTCGACTGGGCGCGCGTGCAGACCGCGCTCGCCCAGGGCCTGCAGGCGCTTGGCGAGGCCGGCGCCTCGGAGCGGGCCTACGAACAGGCCGTCACCTGCTACGACCGCGCCGCCCACGTGTTGAAGAAAGCGCCGGGCCTGTCGCTGCGCGCCTTCGGCGCCTCCAACCGCGCCTTGTGCCTGGCCCGTTCCGCTGAGCTGACTGGCGACCTGACGGTGCTGGACGCCGCGGAGGCCGCCTTCAAGATCGAGCTGAGCAACATCGCCGCCAAGCGCGACCCGGCGGCCTGGGCTCTGATCCAGGTCAACCTCGCTCGCATCTACGAAGCGCGCCTGGACATCACGGGCGTCGACCGTGGCGAGCGCGCCGCCGCCGCCGTGGCCCTCAACGGTGCGCTCGACGTGTTCGGCGAGATGGGCCTGCGCTCGCTCAGCATCGTCGCCGCCGACGGCCTGGCGCGTCTGGCCAGCGGACCCGCGAACGCGACGCGCTAGGCGGCGACGTCTCGGGTCTGGCGGCGTAGGCGCCAGAAGCGGATGGTCCGCTGGGCGGCTTCGCGGGGCAGGTTCTCGTAGAGCTCACCGTATTCGCGGGCCCGGCCCATGGCGTTGGAGTCGCGGTCGAGGATCAAGACGGCGAAGGTGAGGTACAGCGCGCGGTCGAAACCCGCCGCCTTGCAGACGATGGAGAGCGCGTCCAGCTCCCGGCGTTCCAAAATCCGTCGGGCGGTGTGGAAGTCGATCTCCGCCAGTTCCGACAGGGCGACCAGGAACTTGCTGGTCTCGCGCTGACGCAGGAAGCCGGCCAGCACCTGGGGCGTGATGCCGCCGCGCAGGCGTAGAATGCGGACCTGCTTCTCGGCTTCGGAATAGTCTTGCGGCAGAGCGCCGTCGCGCTCGGCCAACTGCTTGCGGCCGACGGCGAGCGCCGCATCCAGATCGGAGGGGTCGACCTCGGCGTTGCGCGCGAGGATCTCGCTGCGCAGCTTGGCCTCGACCACAAAGTACATCTCGTTCAGCAGGTCGACCGGCAGGCTCTTGCGCGTGACCACGGCGGCGTGGAGGGCCGGGTTCTCGACGGCGCGGTCGACGACGATCTCGTGGACCTGGCGCGACATCAGCGCGCCTTCGTTGGCCAGCAGCACGCCGACGGTTTCGTCGTCGCCGCGCTCGACGATGGCCTCCGATAGCGCCTCCGACACCAGCGGGCGCTGGGAGATGGCGCGCAGGTGATCTTGGCCGCGGGTGCGGGCGACGGACAGCAGGTCGTCTTCGCTAAGCGCGTTCGATCCCGCCAGGACCGGCCGCGCGACGTCGATGGAGGCGTCTCGGGCCAGGTCGCGGATCAGGCCCTGTGGCGCGACGTCGGCCTGCGACATCCGCTGAGCTAGCTCGACGCGCACAGCCTCTTCCATCTCGCCGGCAAGCTGGGTCATGACGTCGTCGAAGAGTTCCATTTCCGGACCGCCCTTCAGATCTTCGCTCGTGAAGAACAGGTCGGTCACCCCGCGCAGCAACTCGCGCCGCCGCTCGCTGGATGGCTCCTGGGCCATCTCGATCAGGTCGTGGAGTTTTGTGCGGGTCATGGGAACGGTCTTCTTCAGAAGGCGCCCGGACCTGTGTCCGGATCGTCGTCTTGAGGATTGGACGGGGCTTGAACGCCGCTGTCGGGCGGGCCGATCAGGACGTAGCGGTCGCCGCCGGGCTGTTGCGGGATCGAGTCCGGCTCCAGGCCGTAGCTGCGGTGGACCGAATAGAGGCGGGTCGCGCCGCCCGCGCCGCGCGGCGTGGAGGCGACGGGGGCGGCCGGCGGGCCGCCCAGCAGGGCGGGCGAGGCCGCGGCGAGCTGCATGCGCGGCGCCGGGGCGGCGGGAGTCTGTTCCC
>NZ_JANOCX010000047.1:0-2225 GCF_031412415.1 Phenylobacterium sp. | reverse complement strand
GCGCTGCAGATCATCAAGCGACCGCGCGCCCTGCTACGGTTCGAGCAGCGCACCGACGTGGCCGGAACCCTCATCCGCATCGCCGCCACCGTCACCATGCTCAGGTGGATCGCCCGATGTCAGCAAGGCATCTCAAACACTTTCTCACGCAAACTGGCTGCAAAGCGAGAGGACGTTAAGGGCTCGCGCCAAGCTACGCACATTACGCAGGATGCGGACCGTACCGAAGGTTCGATAGATTTGCCGATGCCTTATGCTGAGGATCCGACACGATGCCTGTTAATGGCCTGATCGCGTCCCACCGGCCGTACAAGCGTGCGAGGATTGCTTTTACGCGCCATTCGCGCTCCGTTGCCCTCAAGATCGTCAGCGTCCTGGCCCTTATCGCGCTGGCTAGCTTCGGCGGCAGCTACTACGCCGTTACGCGCCTCGTCTCGACCGATGCGTTGTACTCCGACCTTCTGGAGCATGAGGCCATGGCCATGCGCATGGTCACCCGGGCCGGCATCCTGGCGGTCGACGACTCTCGTCTGTTGCTTCGCCTGGTCACGGAGAGCGACGATTATACGCGTCAGCGCTTGCTAGGCGAGCGCGATCAGAACCAGCATCGCTTGATCGAGGCCCTCGAACGAGCGGCCCGCCTCGTCCCCCGCGTCGCGTCCGTCATTCGGTCTTTCATCAACCAGTTCGACGTCCTCGTCGAGAACAGTCGTGAGGTGGAGGCGCTGGTTGCCGCAGGTCAACCCGCCGAGGCAACGGACTTCTTGCGTCGTCAGCACGAACCGCTGTTCCTTGATCTGCGAGGGCGGATGCGCGACCTCGTCCAGCGGCTGGAAGATGAGGTCATCCGTGCCATGTCCGGGGCGACGCGTTCGAGCCATGCAACCTATGCCTGGACCTTGTGGGCGGTCGGCGCTGGGGCGCTGGCGTCCCTCGGCTTGGCGTCGTTTCTCCTCCGTCGGGTCGTGACCGATCCTTTGAAGGCCCTCAAGGCGCGCATGCGCGCCCTAGAGGGGGGTAATACGCGCTCGCCGGTACCCGGGGTCGATCGGCGGGATGAGATTGGTCGCATGGCCGCGGCCGTCGAAAGCTTTCGCCTGGCGGCAATTCGCCAAGCCGTTCTCGACCAGCAGGCGCACACGGACGCCCTGACCGGAGTGCTGAACCGACGCGGCGTCGATGCTCGCGTGACGCGCTTGGCTGCCCGGCGGGTGCCGATTGCGGCGATTGCCATCGACCTCGATCATTTCAAGGAAACTAACGACACCTACGGCCATGCAGCAGGCGATGCATTGCTTGTCGAGGTAGCGAGTCGGCTCACCGAGGCGACCCGCGCCGGCGACGTTGTCGGTCGCCTGGGCGGCGACGAGTTCATGGTCATCCTCCAGGACGTTACCAGTCAGTGGGAGCTTGAGCAGGTAGCCAACCGCATCAGCCACGTCCTGCATCAACCCGTGCCATTCGGAAGCCGGAGCCTCCGGCTGGGCGCGACACTCGGCACTGGCTGTACCCTCGGTCCCGACGCGGTTGCAGCTGACCTGCTTGAGGCAGCCGACGCAGCATTGATGCGGGCCAAGAAAGTGCAGCGCGGGTCCATCGGGTTCGTGCCGCCAACGCCTGGCGTAGTGCATAACATCGCCGGCTGACCCCGGCCGCGCGGCCGTCGCCAACGCCGGCCCGACCGCTGCGCCTGCTGCTCCTTGGCATCATGGCGCTAATCCTCTCCTACATCGCCCTCCCGGTGTCCGCGGCCGTCTCGCTGACAGGCGCGGTGCAGCGCCTCGACATGCCGGCGCTGGTCGACCAGTTGGACTGGTCGGCGTTGCGCGCCGACGTACATGAGGAGCTGGTGCGTGACGCCGAGCAGCAGGGTCCGGTGCGATCGTTCATTGACATTGTGGCCGCGACCATGGCAGTGCACCTCGCATCGCCGAAGGGCTCGGCCGCGCTGCTGAACGATCGGCCCGCCAGCAGGGCCGACAGCACGCCCCCACTGGTACGCACCCTGGCGCCGCTTGGTCTCACCCGGTGGCGCACACCTTGGTGTCGCCCAAAGCTGGAGGGCACGACGCCAGCCTGACGTTGACCATGACCCAAAGGATGCGGTGGACCGTCGTCGGGCTGGGCTGCGCATCGCCGATGGGGGTGCGGTAGCTGCAGCGCAACGGGCAGGGACCGCTAGAATTCGTACCAACCCCAGGTTGTATAAAGCTTCGCCATCACAT
>NZ_JANOCX010000046.1:0-3444 GCF_031412415.1 Phenylobacterium sp. | reverse complement strand
CGGAGTGCCCACGACGACATTGCGTCGCGCCGAACCAAGCGGGATGGCGATCATGTCGACCGGCACGAGGTCGGCGCTGCGGACCCCGAGGTCGAACCCGTCGGCGACGATGTCGACCAGTCGGCCTTCGGTGACGATATCGATGTGGACCTGAGGGTGCGCGCGCAGGAACGGGAGGACGAGCGGCGCGAAGATTTCTCGGGCCGCGGTCGGGAAGGCGTTGATGCGCAGCGTGCCCGATGGCGTGGCCTGTTGGGCGCGCGCCGCGTCCATCGCCTCATGGATGTCATGAAGGGCTGGGGCGACCTGCGCGACGAAGTTGCGGCCCGCTTCGGTGAGGGAGACGCTTCGCGTCGTCCGATTGAACAGCCGGACGCCGAGCGTGCGTTCCAGCTTCCCGACCGCATTGCTCAGCGCGGTGGTCGACATCCCAAGCTCGAGCGCCGCCGCACGGAACTTGCCACGGCGGGCGATCATGAGGACTGCATCCAATTCCTTCAGGCTGCTCTGAGCCATTGTCCCGCCCTTCGTGACGCCTCATCCCAATCTGTCCCGATTATCGCATGATCTGTCCGCGTCTACCTTGATCGACAGATGTACGGGCGGTCGCCGCGTCGGCGGCCCGCGGGATCTGGGTCATAAGACTATGTCACTCGATCTTCCTCCTCCGATCGCCGCCTATGTGGCGGCCAACGCCCGCCTCGACGCCGACGGCATGCTGATTCCCTTTGCGGCGGATGCCGTTGTCTTCGATGAGCGGGAAAGGCGCGTGGGCAAGGCCCAGATCCTGGCCTGGATCCAATCAGCGACGATCGCCAGCCGAGCCGTCTTCACACCCGTCGCATGGCGACAAGAGAAAGGCGTCATCGTCGTTGAAGGACCGACCACGGGCGATTTCCCCGGCAGCCCCATTCCGTTCACTTTCCGCTTCACCCTCGAGAACAGGGCCATCTCCGCCCTGGAGGTCGGCTGATGACCCTGCAGAACCCCACCTCCGAATTCGAAGGCCGTCGCGTCGTGGTGACAGGCGGCACCAAGGGCGCCGGCCAGGCCACCGTGAAGCGCTTCATCGCCGGCGGCGCGAGCGTGGTGACCGCCGCCCGCGGCGCTGTTGACGCGCCCGCAGGCGTGCACGTGGTGGCCGCCGACTTAAGCTCGCCGGAAGGGGCGTCTCGCCTCGCGGCGGCCGCCCTAGAGCGGATGGGCGGGGTCGACATCCTGGTGCACGTCGTCGGAGGGTCATCCTCACCAAGCGGCGGCTTTGCTGCGCTGACCGAGGACCACTGGCGCGCCGAGCTGGACCTCAACCTCATGCCAGCCGTACGGCTGGACCGCGCGCTGGTCCCGCAGATGGTCGAACGCGGCGAGGGCATGGTGATCCATGTGTCGTCCATCCAGCGGAAGCTGCCGCTTCCCGAGTCCACCATCGCCTATGCTGCGGCCAAGGCGGCGCTGACCACCTACAGCAAGGCAGTATCGAAGGAGCTGGGCCCGAAGGGCGTTCGAGTGAATGTCGTCTCACCCGGCTGGATTTATACCGAGGCCTCCGATGCCCTGGTCCGCCGGATCGCCGAAACCACGGGCGGGGACTTGGAGGCGGCGAAGGACAGTATCCTTCAAGCGCTGGGGGGGATCCCGCTCGGCCGCCCGGCCCAGCCAGAGGAGGTCGCCGAACTGATCGTCTTCCTGGCCTCGCAGCGCGCGTCGGCGATCCACGGTGCGGAATACGTCATCGACGGCGGCGCCATCCCCACCGTGTAGGCGAGGGGCTTCCTCCGGACGACCGCTGGGACAGGGCGGCGCAGCCTCGCCAATCTAGCGTCGCCGAACAACGGCGCGGCGGCACTGAGGCATGGCTGACCTCATGTGCAGGATCTCATTGTCTTGGGCGTGAGGCCGGGTTCGGCGCTTGCGAAAGGCTGAGGCCCGCGTCCCGGCGACCGGTTGAGTTTGCCCACTTCGTCAAGGCGCCGACCAAACCCACCATGGCCTCGAAGTCGCCACGCGGCGCGTCGGCGTCTCCGAGCTTGGCCACCACCAAGCGCGCCGAAGGCACGACGATGACGTACTGACCCCGCGCCCCCCGGGCCAGGAAACTTCCCACGGGGAGACCGTGGTCGTCGGATCCGGAGGTCACCCAGAATCCCGCGCCATAGCCATACGGATTGCTGCCGGGAGTGAGCGTCGTAGAGTATTCCACCCAGCCTGCCGGAAAGATCCGCTGGCCGCCGGCCACGCCGTCGTCCAGGTAGAGCTGGCCCAGCCGAGCCCAGTCGCGGGCGCTGGCGTAGACCTGCGTCGCGCCGACGGGCGAGCCCGTGGCGTCGGTCTCGATCGTCACGGAGCCCATGCCCAGCCTTTCAAACAGCTCCCGGCGGGCGAACGACTGGGTCGCGGCCGGATCACCGCCGCCGGCCGTCTGCCGGATGAGCCGACCCAGGACGGCGGTGTTGCCGTCGCTGTAGGTCCAGGCAGATCGGACGGGGGACTTCAGCGCCCTGCGCGCTGCGGCGGCGCCCATATCGGGCGATGCGAACATAATCCGGTTGGCGGGATCGAAGGGGGCGTTCCAGCGCGGAATGAGGGATTGCCCCACGTCCAGGCCGCTCCGCATGCGCAGGAGATCGTCCGGTGTGATCGAATGGCGAGCGTCGGCGGGATCGCGCCATTCCGGCACGGGGGCCGGTGCGAACATGTCCAGGCGGCCCTGCTTCACCAACACGCCCAGAAGCGCATTGGTGACCGACTTGCCCATCGACCAGCCGTGCAGCGGCGTATCCACGCCGACGCCGGGCGCATAGCGCTCGGCGACGATCCGCCCGTCGTGGACGATGACCGCCGCGTAGGTGCGCCGGCGCGGACCGTCCGACGACTCTGAGAAGGCGATGTCCAGGGCGGAGGTGAGCTCAGTGTCGCGGGTGCGGACCACCGAGGATTCCTGGGTGGGGGGTGGCGGCCCTCCGGCCTTGTCGACGACCGGCAGGTTTGACGCCTCATCCCCCACGACGCAGCCATAGGGTTCGCGATAGGTGGCCCGTCGGGCGTACAGTCCGGCGAGGGCGGCCGTCACCGTCTTCCGCGTCGGGTCGGCCTGGACGCGGACAAGTCTCGCCGCGGGACCCAGCTGCGGCGCGACGGTATCCGCGAAGGCGCGCTTTCCATCGAGGTCGGACACGAACATCGCCGAGCAGACCTCGTGGGCGGCCATCGCCGTCGGCACGGCCGCGGCGGGCGGAAGGCTCGTGCAGCCAGCGAGGACGAGGGCGCCGATCACCGCGGCCGTGGGGCGAAGACGTCGGATCATGGCTGGTTCTCCAATTGCGTCGCGTGCGCGCCGGTAGGCGCTTGGCTGGGCGGGTCGGGCGGACTCCCGATCCGGGAGTTGGGCGCGGCATAGCCGCGGACGATGAGGAGGCCGCCTGCCGTGACGTCGAACGCCAGGCA
>NZ_JANOCX010000045.1:0-2651 GCF_031412415.1 Phenylobacterium sp. | reverse complement strand
TGTCGGCGGCGACCTTCTTGACGAGCTTGCCGAACCGGACCGAGCAGGTGAGGATTCGGAGATGGGCAAGACGGGCGGGTGCCGGTGCGGGGCGGTGCGGTTCGAGGCGGAGGGGGAACCGGAGCACAGCACCCTGTGCTGGTGCGCCGAGTGTCGGCGATCGGCGGGCGCGCCGGTCGTGTTGTGGACGCTGTTCGGTCGCGACCAGGTCCGGGTCACGGGCACGCCGACCAGCTATGAATCCTCGCCGGGCACGACGCGGCAGTTCTGCGGGACGTGCGGAACGGGGCTGTTCTATCTGAACGAGGCGATCTTCGCGGGCAAGATCGACATCCAGGGCGCAGCCTTCGACGAGCCCGACGCTTTCGCCCCTGCGGCGCACATCCAGGTCGCGGACGCGCCAGGCTGGCGGACGGGGATGACGGATCTGCCGCACTTCGCGCGATACCCTGGCGCAGAGTGACGCGAAGGGCCTGATCTCACATGTCATGAGACTGTCACATTGCCCGTGATAGGGCCGACAGGTCATGGCTAGCACCGCTCTCGCCGGGGGCGAGTCGCTCGCGTCTCCGCGCTACGATCACGGCATCGACCGGCCTGCCCCGCGTTGGGCGCGTTGGCTGTTCCTGGGCTTGATGGTCGGCGTGGTCGGCTATGCCGGTGCGAGCGTGATCGCGGACACCCGGGCGGTGGGCGAGCAGCTCGCGACCGGCGTGTTCCTGTTCCTAGGCGTGGCACTGCTGATCGCGCTCGGCTTCGAATTCGTGAATGGGTTTCACGATACGGCGAACGCGGTTGCGACCGTGATCTACACCAACGCCATGCCCGCGCCGCTGGCGGTAGTGTGGTCGGGCGTTTGGAATTTCCTGGGCGTGATGACTTCGTCAGGGGCGGTCGCCTATTCGATCCTGACCCTGTTGCCCGTCGAGCTGATTCTGAACGTCGGCAGCACGGCTGGCTATGCGATGATTTTCGCGCTGCTGATCGCGGCGGTAACCTGGAACCTGGCGACTTGGTATGTCGGGCTGCCCAACTCCTCCAGCCATGCGCTGATTGGCTCGATTCTAGGCGTCGGGCTCGCCAACCAGCTGATGTCGAGCGGACCGGCCGGCACGTCGGGCGTGGACTGGAGCCAGGCCAGCAAGGTTTTGAACGGCCTGTGGATGGCGCCGCTGATCGGCTTCGGCGCGGCCTTCGTGCTGTTGCTGGTGATGAAGGCGGTGTCGCGCAACCCGGACCTGTTTCGCGCGCCGGAGGCCGACACCCCGCCGCCGCGCGGCATTCGTGCGCTGCTGATCCTGACCTGCACCGGGGTGTCCTTCGCCCATGGCAGCAACGACGGGCAGAAAGGCATGGGGCTGATCATGCTGATCCTGATCGGCGCGGCACCGACCGCCTATGCGCTGAACCGGACCATGCCGGCGACCAGCACTCCCGGCTATGTGGCGAGCGCCAACGCCGCGACCGCCGCCTTCGCCGCCCATGGGCGGCCCGTGGGCGACGTCGCGCGGTCCCGGCAGGTGCTTACGGACGCGCTCAAGGCCAAGCAGCTCGCCTCGCCCACCGTGTTCGGCGCGGCGGCGGTGGTGAACGGGGACATTACGCGCCGGATCGCTGAATATGGCGCCATCCGCAACGTTCCTGGAGCCGCGACGGCCAACCTGCGCAGTGACATGTACCTGGTGCTCGACGTGACCCAGCGGGTGGTCAAGGCCAACCCGGCCGGGCTGAGCGAGGGCGAGCTGGCCACGCTCGGCGCGCACAAGGCGCAGCTGGAGCAGGGCACGCGCTATATTCCGACCTGGGTCAAGGTGGCGGTGGCGTTGGCGCTGGGTCTGGGCACCATGGTGGGCTGGAAGCGGATCGTGGTGACGGTCGGCGAAAAGATCGGCAAGACTCACCTGACCTACGGCATGGGGGCGGCGGCCGAGCTGGTCGCCGCGACGACCATTTTCGCCGCAGATCGCTTCGCGCTGCCCGTATCGACGACGCACATCCTGTCGTCCGGCGTGGCCGGCGCGTCGGTGGCGAACGGGGCGGGCCTACAGGCGCGGACGGTGCGCAACCTGGCGCTCGCCTGGGTGATGACCCTGCCGGTCGCGATGGCGTTGTCGGGCGGGCTGTACTGGCTGTTCCTGGCCCTCGCGCGGACGGCCGGTTTCTGAGGCTTAGAAGGCGAGTTTGAGCGTCTGGCGCTCGGACTTACCCCTGTCCTCCGCCAATTCCGCATAGCGGTCCGCCATGTCGCGATGGATCGCCTGCACATCCGGTAGCGCTGCGGACTCCGCAAGCGCGCGCGCCTGCTCCGCGCGACGCTGGTAGTATTCGTTCTCGTTTACCGCGCCCATCTGCGTCCGTGCTCCCTCGATGCGATCGCTACGCAGCACCACTCATCCAGGATACCCGTCGAGCCGCACAATTCTATAACGTCGGTTAGCGAGCTGCGATTGCTCGATAACCTCGGTTACGGGCTGTCTCACCCGCCTGGCAAAGCCCCGTAGCCGGTCGCGCGCAAAAGGGTCAGCTTGGCCTTGCCGTGGATGCGCTCCGCGTCCGCGGCAAACCCGGCAACCTCAACGCGTTCGTCCCGGCTCGTCTCGATGCTGACCCACGTCGCCGATCCGGTCCAGCCAAGTCGTGCGAGGCGGTGC
>NZ_JANOCX010000044.1:0-8901 GCF_031412415.1 Phenylobacterium sp. | reverse complement strand
ACGCGTCGAACCTGCTGAAGCCGGCCCTGGCCTCTGGATCCCTGCGCTGCATGGGTTCGACGACCTACAAGGAGTTCCGCCAGCACTTCGAGAAGGATCGGGCGCTCGTCCGCCGCTTCCAGAAGATCGACGTGAACGAGCCGACGATCGAGGACACCATCAAGATCCTCAAGGGCCTGAAGACCTACTACGAGGAGTTCCACAAGCTCCGCTACACCAACGACGCCATCAAGGCGGCGGTGGAGCTGTCGGCCCGCTACATCACCGACCGCAAGCTGCCCGACAAGGCCATCGACATTATCGATGAGGCGGGCGCGAGCCAGATGCTGCTGCCGGAGGGTCGTCGCAAGAAGACCATCGGCCTGAAGGAGGTCGAGGCTGTTGTCGCCAAGATCGCCCGCATCCCGCCGAAGTCGGTCTCCAAGACCGACACCGAAGCGCTGAAGCAGCTCAACGACGATCTCAAGCGCACCGTCTACGGCCAGGATGAGGCCATCGTCCAACTGTCGTCGGCCATGAAGATGGCCCGCGCCGGTCTGCGCGACGCCAACAAGCCGATCGGCTGCTACCTGTTCTCGGGCCCCACCGGCACCGGCAAGACGGAAACCGCCCGTCAGCTCGCCTCGACCATGGGCATCGAGCTCCTGCGCTTCGACATGAGCGAGTACATGGAGCGCCATACGGTCAGCCGCCTGATCGGCGCGCCTCCCGGCTATGTCGGGTTCGACCAGGGCGGCCTGCTGACCGACGCCGTCGACCAGCATCCCCATTCGGTGGTGCTGCTGGACGAGATCGAGAAGGCTCACCCGGACGTCTTCAACATCCTGCTGCAGGTCATGGATCACGGCGTCCTCACGGACGCCAACGGCAAGAAGGTCGACTTCCGCAACGTCGTCCTGATCATGACCACGAACGCCGGCGCCTCCGACGCTCAGCGCAACTCCATCGGCTTCGGCCGAGGCAAGCAGGACGATGAGGTCGACGAGGCCCTGAAGCGCCTGTTCACGCCTGAGTTCCGCAACCGTCTGGACGCCGTGGTGCCCTTCAAGGCGCTGACCCAGGACATCATCCGCCAGGTGGTCCAGAAGTTCGTCATGCAGTTGGAGGCCCAACTGGCCGACCGCCACGTGACCATCGAGACCAGCGAGGAAGCCGCCGACTGGCTGGCCAAGAACGGCTTCGACGAGCTCTACGGCGCCCGGCCGCTGGCCCGGGTCATCCAGGAGCACATCAAGAAGCCTCTGGCCGACGAGATCCTGTTCGGCAAGCTGATCAAGGGCGGCCACGTCAAGGTGGTGCTCAAGGACGGCAAGCTGGTGTTCGAGATCGAAGGCGACGACCGCGTGCCGGGCGCCCCGATCATCGAGGGCCCGAGCGAGGAAACCGCGGAGGCCTTGGCGGATTAAGGCTTCAGCTTTCGACGAGAACCCCAGGCGTCGCCTGGGGTTTTTCGTTTGCGGCTACGAGATCTTGGCCGCGATCTGCTCGGCCAGCGTCTTGAGCTCAGCCGGATCGGCCATGCCGCCGCCGTGACGGCCCAGGGCCACGCCCTCCCAGCGCGGGATGATGTGGAAATGCAGGTGGAAGACGGTCTGGCCAGCGGTGGCGCCGTTGAACTGGCTGACCATTATCCCGTCGGGATTGAGCGCGGCGCGCACCGCCCGCGTCACCCGTTGAACCCCCAGGATCAGCGGCGTCAGGGCCTGCGGCTCGACCTCCAGCAGGTTTCGGCCGGTGGAGTGCTTCGGGATCACCAGGGTGTGGCCCTTGGCCTGGGGAAAGACATCCATGAAGGCGAAGACCTCGCCATCCTCGAACACCTTGGCGCAGGGCGCCTCGCCGCGCAGGATCTTCGCGAAGATGTTGCCGTCGTCATAGGTCCCGTCCAGGCTCATGGTCGCGCTCCGTGGTTCTGAGGGAGCGTGGTAGCAAATCGCGCGCGGAGGCGGAACGATGCCCCTGACCGAACGCCAGCAGAAGTGGTTCGCCTCGGTGCAGGCGAGCCTGGAGCGCGACACCGGCAAGACCATCGACGAATGGGTCGCCATCGCAAGAACCTGCCCCGAGACGCGGCCGAAGGCGCGGGCGGACTGGCTGCGGGCGCATCATGGCCTGGGGATCAACCGGGCTTCCCACGTCCTGTCGATCGCCTTCCCATCCGAGGATCGGTGGGATGAGCCCGGGGCCTTGCGCGCCAAGCTGTGGACGGACCCCGCCGCCACCGCGATCTTCGAGGCCGTCGAGGCGATGATCCACGCCCAACTGTCCGAGGTGGTCGACGGGCAACGCAAGGGCTTCTCGGCCTTCTCGCGGAAGGTCCAGTTCGTCGCGATGCGCCCGCTCAAGGGCGGACAGGTTGCGCTCGGGCTGGCGGTGGAGCCGGATCTGGACCCGCGGCTTGCCGCGCCGAAGAACAAAGGATGGTCCGAGCGGCTGAGGGCGAAAGTGGTGCTCGGTTCGATCGCCGAGGCGGATGGTCGGCTGGCCGAACTGCTGAGACAGGCCTGGGCGCGATCCTAAACCCTCCGGTCACCCCGCCTTGAACGGCGAGAACTCCTCGGCCAGCCATTCCATCTCCCCGCCCACCGCCTCGCGTTCGCGACGCACGAAGTCCTCGACCGGGGCGCGGAGCATGGGGTCGGCGATGTAGTGGGCCGAATAGACGGGGCTGGGCAGGTAGCCTCGGGCGATCTTGTGCTGGCCCTGGGCGCCGGCCTCGACGCGGGCGAGGCCGCGAGCGATGGCGAAGTCGATGGCCTGGTAGTAGCAGAGCTCGAAATGCAGGAAGGGCACGTCCTCGACGCAGCCCCAGTTGCGACCATAGAGGCAGTCGCCACCGATCAGGTTCAACGCGCCGGCGATCCAGCGACCATGACGGCTCGCCATGACCAACAGAACCCGGTCGGCCATCCGCTCGCCCAGCAGCGAGAAGAACAGGCGGTTGAGATAGGGCCGGCCCCACTTGCGCGCGCCGGTGTCCATGTAGAAGCCGAAGAACGCGTCCCAATGATCCTCGGTGATATCCGCGCCGGTGAGCGCGAAGATCTCGACCTCCGCCTGGGCGTCGCGGCGCTCGCGGCGGATGGTCTTTCGTCGGCCTGAGGACAGGGCGCTCAGGAACCCCTCGAAGTCGGCGTAGCCCCGATTTTCCCAGTGGTACTGCTGGCCCTGGCGCAAGGAGAGCCCCTGCCCGGCCATCCAGTCGCCCTCGGCCTTGGTGGGAAAGTTCACGTGCAGCGACGAGGCGTCGTAGCGCTCGCATAGCCCCAACCCGCCGCCTAGCAGGATGGGCCAGGCCTCCAGAGGGTCCACGTCCGGTCGCACCAGCAGACGCGGACCGGTCGCGGGCGTGAACGGCGCGGCCGAGACGAGCTTGGGATAGTAGCGACCGCCGGCCCGCTCATAGGCGTCAGCCCAGGCATGGTCGAAGACGTATTCGCCCTGGCTATGGGACTTGAGGTAGAGCGGCATGACTGCGGCCACCCTGCCCGCCTCGTCCTCGACCGACAGATGATGCGGTCCCCAGCCGGCGCGTTCCAGGGCGCAGCCGGACTGCTCGGCGATGTCGAGGAAGTCGAAGGCCATGAACGGGTTGGCGGCATAGTCGGGGTTGCCCGCGCAGGCATCCCACGGCCCTGCGCCGATCTCGGCGATCCGGCGGCTGACCTTCACCGCCGATTTCAGGCTCACGCGGCGAAGCCCTCGAAGATCAGGTTGTCACAATGGGGCTTGATCTCTTGCCATTGGGCCGGGTCGCGCACGGTCCAGGCCACCACCGGCATGCCCTTGTCGCGGTAGGCCACGGCCCGGGGGTCGGCCACCATGTCGACGCTCAGCGCCAGGAAATGCGGGCGGGCGATCGCCACGTGCTCCAACCGGGCGAAGGCCTGACGCTGCTCCTCGGCCAGGTGCGGCGCGCGCTTGTAGTTGTAGCTGTCCAGACCGCGCAGAACGCCTGGAAACCGGTCGGCGAACCAGGCGTGGGAATAGGGATTGAAGCCGATAACGCAGACCGGCCCGGCATGGTCGATCAGAACGTCATGGACCCGCTGTTCCAGCGGCCCGACATCGCCGAACGGGGTCTTCAGTTCGACATGCACCATGGCGCGGTGGCCGATGATCGCCAGGGTGTCCATCAGAGTCGGGATCGGCTCGTCTGTGTCCTTGAGCCGCAGTTCGGCCAGGTCGGCGGCGGTGCGATCTCGCAGCTTCCCCTTGGCGCCGGTCATGCGCTCCAGGTCTTCATCGTGGAAGATCATGGCCTCGCCGTCGGCGGAGAGCTGGACGTCCAGCTCGATCCCATAGCCCGCGCGGCAAGCGGCCTGGAACGCGCCCAGCGAGTTCTCCGGCGCGCCGTCCGGCGTCCACAGACCGCGATGGGCCACCGGCGGGTGGAACAGGAAGTCCCAGGTCTCGCCGAATTGGGTGTTCACCGGACTTCCACCACCGCATCGACCTCGACGGCGAAGTTCATGGGCAGGCGGTAGACGCCGACCGCTGAGCGGGCGTGCTTGCCCGCGTCGCCGAAGGCCAGGACCATCACGTCGGAACAGCCGTTCACGACCTGCGGGATATCGAAGAAGCCCGGGCCAGCCTGGACGAAGCCGCCAAGCTTGACCACCCGGACCACCCGGTCGAGATCGCCGTCGCAGGCCGCCTTCATCTGAGCCAGCAGGTTGATACCGCAGGTGCGCGCCGCGCCCCTGGCGGTCTCCATGTCGACATCCTCGCCGACGATCCCGCGCACGCCGCCCGCGGCGTCGATCGAGACCTGGCCCGAGATATGGACGATGGCCCCGGCCCGTACGAACGGGACGTAGTTGGCGACCGGCGGATTGGGCTGCGGCAGGACAATACCGGCGGCGGCCAAGCGTTCTTCGACTTGAGACATGACTGAAGGTCTAGCGCCCAGCCCCGCCCCGGAAAAGAGAAAAGGCCCACACCGTTTCCGGTGCGGGCCTCTTCAGGGGTAGCCTCGCTAGTACGCAGCGCGGCTGGGGGAGACTTTAGATCTTAACGGGCGGCTTGCAGACGCTCGACGGCGGCGGTGACGCGCTCGTTCAGCGGCTTCATGCTGTCCTTGACCGAGGCCGAGACGATCTCGGACATCTTGCCCATTTCGGCCATATAGGCCTCCATGGCGGACTTGGCGAAGGTGGTTTGCAGCTCGATCACTTCCTGCAGCGACTTGGCGCCCGACAGCGACTTGGCGGCGGCCACCTGGTCTTCAACGGCCTTCTTGGAGTAGGCCATCGCCTGGGCGCCCAGGGCTTCAGCGCCCTTGGTCGAGGCGGTCACCGAAGCGATGACGGCTTCCAGGTTCTTCTTGGAATGAGCGTTGACGTCGTTCAGCGAAGCCAGCGACTTTTCGACAGCGTCCTTGAAGGCGACGTTGCCAGCGGCGCTGAACTGCTCGACGGTGTTCTTGACGGTTTCGGCGGCGGCCATGGGATATTCTCCTGAGGTCGGTTGTGGGGGCGGCGGACGCCGCAATGCAAACGCGGGCAGATGACTGCTTTGAACTCGCAGCCTATTTCTCATGTTGCAGTGCAGCAGTCAAGCGTCTTTTGTGCAGTGCAGCATCGCTCATCACGCGAGTGTTGATCGGCAAATCCGCGACAAAACGGCTCGTTCAAGCCTTGTTTACCCTCGCGCAAGGTAGGCCCTGTCATGGTAGGCTTCTTGTAAGGCGACCGGGGGTCGCCCAACCCTTTGATTCGACGGACGAACCGCCCATGTTCGAGCGCGCCCGCCGCCTGTTTGTCGCCTTTGGTATCGCGGTTTCGACCGCGTTCGCCCCAATCGCGACAACCGCTCAGGCCCAGATTCCCTATCTTTCGCTCCCTGCCAGCCAGCCGAAATACGCCGCGGTGGTTGTGGACGCCAAGACCGGGGAGGTGCTGTACGCCAAGCGGGCTGACAGTCCGCGCTATCCCGCCTCGATCACCAAGGTGATGACGCTCTATCTGGCTTTCGAGGCGCTCGCCTCGGGCCGGCTGAAGCTGGACGATCCCGTGATGATCTCGCCTCGCGCCGCGGCGCAGGCCCCCACGAAGCTCGGCCTGCCGGCCGGCGAGACCCTGACGGTCGAACAGGCCATGGGGGCGATGGCCACCAAGTCGGCCAACGACATCGCCGTGGCCCTGGCCGAAAAGCTGGGCGGTTCGGAAGCCCGCTTCGCCGCCATGATGACCCTGCGCGCCCAGGAGCTGGGCATGCAGAACACCCGTTTCGTCAACGCCTCGGGCCTGCCCGACAGCCGCCAGATCTCCACGGCCCGCGACCTGGCCATCCTGTCGCGCGCGGTGATGCGCGACTACCCGCAGTACTATGGGCTGTTCGGCGCCAAGTCGTTCAGCTTCCGCGGCACGTCGCTGCGCAATCACAACGGCATGCTCAACACCATGCCGGGCGTGGACGGGATCAAGACCGGCTACACCAACGCCTCGGGCTTCAACATCGCCGTCTCGGCGGCGCGCAACAACAAGCGCCTGATCACCGTGG
Source organism: Phenylobacterium sp. (assembly GCF_031412415.1). Lineage (GTDB taxonomy): Bacteria > Pseudomonadota > Alphaproteobacteria > Caulobacterales > Caulobacteraceae > Phenylobacterium. The sequence continues at coordinate 2,397 of NZ_JANOCX010000044.1, read as the reverse complement.
TGCTGGGCGCGCCCTCGACCGCCTGGCGCAACAACAACGCCACCCAGTTGATGACCACCGGCTTCGACGTCATGGCGCGCCGCGATCGCGGCGAGCAGATCACCGTGGCCCAGAACTACTTCGAGCCGCCGCCGCAGAGCCAAGCGATGCAGCGCAGCATCGAGCAGGGCGACAACGACACCGAAGGCGCGAGGATCATGCTGGCCTCGGCCTCGGATCCGAAGGCCGCCTCCAAGATCAAGATCGTAGAGCCTACAAAGAACGGCCTGCGCGGCGACAAGGACGACGACGACAGGAAGGGCGCCAAGAGGTCCGGTGGCAAGTGGGCGGTCCAGGTCGGGACCTTCAAGACCAAGTCCGACGCCAAGGAGCAGCTCACCTTCGTCAACAAGCGCTTCAGCAAGGTGTTCGACGACGCCAAGGGCTTCGTGGATCGCGGCGGCGGCAAGTACCAAGCCCGCTTCACCGGCTTCAACGAATCCTCGGCCAAGGGCGCCTGCCAGGCTCTGAAGGCCAAGCGCCTCGCCTGCATGGTCGTGCGGCCGGCCTAGGACCTATCTCTTCAGCAATCGGTCCCGCGCGGCGTTGAGCTGCGCGGCCAGGCCGCTGGTGCCGCCCTTGTCGGGGTGCGCCATGCGCATCAGCCGCGAATATGCCGCCTGGATGTCCGCGGCCGTGGCGTCGGGGGCCACGCCCAGGATGGAGCGGGCCTCGGCGTCGCTGAGCTTGCCCGAAACCGGCGGCAAGCCCAGCCCCGTGCGGCGGGTGGAGACGACCAACCACAGGCCCATCACCACCAGCACGATCGACTTGCCCCAGCCGCCGCGGACGCCGACATAGGCCGCCGCCGCGAAGCAGGCCAAGGCGAAGACGCCGGCCAGGAATCGCCACTCGCGCCGCTTCAAGATCGGCTTCCCGCGACTGGCCCACAGCAGCAGCGCCAGGGCCGCGCAGCCGATGGCCAGATAGACCATCCTATTGGGCGGCCAGCAGCTCGTCGCCCGTGGCGAGCCCCAGCGATCCCATCAGCGCCCGCAGCTCCTGGCGCGCGGCCACGTGCTGCAGCGACATGGCCACCGGCCGGATGGTCGGCGACAGATCGGCGATGGTCAGGCCGAAGGGGAACAGTTCGCGATAGATCACCCGGTCGCGCAGGCCAGGGCCCACCCGGAAACCCACACGGCGCGACAGGGCCTGGACCCGGTCGTCCAACCGCTTGCGATTGCGCGCCTCGGTGGGCGCCAGGCGGTTGCGCAGCACGACCCAGTCGATGGACTTTCCGGTGGCCACGGCCTTGGCCTTGCGGCTGTTCCACACGGTCTCGGAATAGAGGCTGGGGCGCTTGAGATCGAGGGTGACCGGGTCGACGATCCCCAGCATGTCGAAGTCGACGAAGCTGTCGTTCATGGGCGTGACGATCAGGTCGGCCAAGCCGTGGGCGGCGCGGCTGATGGCGGTATCGCCGCCGGGGGTGTCGATCAGCACGTAGTCGGCGCCCTGGGAGGCCTTGTCGAAGGCGTCCTCGAAGTGAGCCATGGCCTCGGCGTCCGGCGCGCGCGACAGGTCCGCCGACAACGGATGCTCCAGCGGCATGGGCGCGCTGACGCCGTTGGCCGCCAGCCAGGCGGCGCGATGGGCGAAAAAGTGGCCCATGGACTGCTGGCGCAGGTCCAGGTCCAGGATCGCCACGCGACCCCCGCCATGCAGCAGCCCCGTCGCGAGATGGATGGCGATGGTGGACTTGCCCGCCCCGCCCTTCTCGTTACCGACGACGATCACCTTGGCCTGCGACATCGAACTCCAACTCCTCGCGATTCGAGAGATTAACAGGAGCCTTAGCCCCAAGGCCGCGTCAACGTGATGTTGTCCCCGGCCTGTGGATGGAATGGACCTTGGGCCCGGGCCGCGCCATAAGCCGCCTCGCCCACGCCGCCCGGAGCCGCCGCATGACCCTCGCCATCGTCCGCACTGTCGTCGACCTGCGCGCCGCCGTGGCCGCCTGGAAGCGCGCGGGGGAGCGGGTGGCCATGGTCCCGACCATGGGCGCGCTACACGAAGGGCACCTGTCACTGATCGCGCTGGCCAAGACCAAGGCCGACCGCGCCGTGGCGTCGATCTTCGTCAATCCCACCCAGTTCGGGCCCAATGAGGACTTCGACGCCTATCCCCGGGGCGAGGCGCGCGACGCGGAGCTGCTGGCGGGCGCCAGCTGCGACCTGCTGTTCGCGCCCAGCGTCAGCGAGATGTATGCGCCGGGGTTCTCCACCAGGGTCGAGGTTAGCGGGGTCGCCGAACCTCTGGACGGCGCCGCCCGCCCTGGTCACTTCGGGGGCGTGGCCCTCATCGTCGCCAAGCTGCTGATCCAGTGCGGGCCGGACGTGGCGGTGTTCGGCGAGA
>NZ_JANOCX010000043.1:0-10035 GCF_031412415.1 Phenylobacterium sp. | reverse complement strand
CCCACGGCCTGGACGCAGCCCCGATCCATGGCGACCTGGACCAGGCCACGCGGATGCGGACGCTGGAGGCGTTCCGCAAGGGCGAGCTGAAGCTGCTTTGCGCCTCCGACGTCGCCGCTCGCGGCCTGGACGTCCCCGATGTCAGCCACGTGTTCAACTACGACGTTCCGCACCATGCCGACGACTATGTCCACCGGATCGGCCGCACCGGCCGGGCCGGGCGCCTCGGCAAGACCTACATGATCGTCACCCCCGCCGACTCGCAGAACATCGCCAAGGTGTTGAAGCTGATCGGCAAGGCGCCTGAGGAAGTGGTGCTGGAAGGCGTCGACTTCGCGGCGATCAAGGACGAGCGCCGCACCGAGGGCCGCGGCGGCAAGGACCGCGGCGGCGGGCGCGAGCGCAGCGGATCTCGCGAACGTCCCGGTCGCGGCGAGCAACGCAGCCGGCCGCATGCGCCGCATGGCCAGACCGCCTCCATGGAGCCGATCACGGCGCCGATGGTCGCCCCGGCCACCGAAGAAACTCAAGCGCCCGCGCCCGCGCGCAGCCGATCCCGGAAGCCGGCCGTGGAAGCTCAACCGCCCGAGATCGCTGCTCCGGCGGCGCGGGAAGAGCGCCCTGTCCGCGAGGAACGCGCGGTTCGTGAAGACCGACCTGCGCGCGAGGAACGTCCGGCCCGTGAGGAGCGGCCTGCCCGCGCCGAGCGCCCGGAACGGCCACGGCGCAACGACCGTGAAGAACGCCCGCGCCGCGAGGCGCGAGACGAGCGGCCCCGTCGCGACGACAGCGACGATCGCGGTGTGGTGGGCTTCGGCTCCGACACCCCAGCCTTCCTCATGCGCGCGCCGCCCCGGCCGCCCCCCGCCGACGAATAGTTGGTGCGAACAGCTCTGCCTTAACCCCTCATTCGGCTCTGGCGCATAATCTCATTTTCCAGTTTGGAGAATCTGGCAAAACGCCGATCTCCAGAGTCGGGGAACGGGACGAATGTCGGCCAATATCGAGACCAGGCTACGAGGACCGGGCGCTTACGCGCTGGCGCGCGAAGTTCTGGAGACGATGGAAGGCCACCAAGTGTGGCCGACGCCCGTCAATTTCGAGCTTTGGACCCACTTCGTCGCTGAGCCTGACAGCGACCTGGGCCGGGAGATCACCCGCCTGATCTCGGTGGGCGAGGCCTTCACCGACCATCTGGCCGATGAGCTGGCCGCGGCCTACCTGCCCAAGGCCAAGCTCACAGAACAGATTCGAGACGCCGGCGACGCGCTCAGCAAAGAACTGATCTCGGTCAGCCGCGCCATCGAGAGCGCCCAGAAGTCGAGCGAGGCCTATGGCCAGACCCTGGCCAGCGCGTCGGGCGCCCTGATCGCCGGCCCCGAGCCGCAAGAACTCAAGGCCATGGTCGACACCCTGGCGTCGGCGACCAAGCGCGTTCAGCGCGAGAACAAGTCGCTGGAAAAGCGGCTGGCCGAATCCACCACGGAGGTCGCGCGCCTGCGCGAGCATTTGGAGCAGGTCCGCCGCGACGCCACGACCGACGGCCTGACCCAGCTTGCTAATCGCAAGGCCTTCGACGAGGAGCTGGAGCGCGCCTGCGTCGAAGCCGACTCTGATGGTCACAGCCTGGCGCTCGCGGTGATCGATATCGACCACTTCAAGAACTTCAACGACACGTGGGGTCACCAAACCGGCGACCAGGTGATCCGCTACGTCGCCAGTGTGATCGGCCGCGTGGGCGCGCCGCCGCGCTTCGCCGCGCGATACGGCGGCGAGGAGTTCGCCCTGATCTTCCCGCGCGAGAGCGCCGAGACAGCGACCTTGGTGCTGGAGGAAATCCGAGAGGAAGTCTCGTCGCGCATCCTCAAGCGGCGTTCCACCAACGACGATCTGGGCGCGGTCACCGTCTCGGCTGGCCTGGCCCAGATGCGGCGTGGCGAGAGCGCCCATAGCCTGATGGAACGCTCGGACGCGGCGCTCTACGCCTCCAAGCGGTCGGGCCGGAACCTGGTCACCAACGCCGAGGCCGTCGCCGACGCGGCCTGACAGGCTGGATTTGCACTAGCCTGACGCCGGGGTATGCCCTCTTAGAATGCGGCCAAGAACGCATTCGGGAGAACGTCGTGGCCTATACCAAGCTCAAGACATCCGTCGCTGACGGCATCGGCGTCGTCACCCTGACCGATCCCGCGACCCTGAACGCGGCGGGCCTCGACCTGATGGACGAGCTCTCGCAGGCGTTCAAGGCGATGGCGGCCGACAGCTCGGTCCGTTGCGTGGTCCTCACGGGCGAGGGGCGAGGCTTCTGTTCGGGCGCGAACCTTTCGGGGCGCGGCGGGCCGGGCGTGCCATCCCCCGATCCCGAGGGTCCTGACTCCGGCGGCGCGCTGGAGACGGTCTACAATCCCTTCATGCAGTTGATCCGCAGTTTCCCGGTCCCCGTCGTCACGGCGGTGAACGGCGTGGCCGCCGGGGTCGGGTGCTCCCTGGCCCTGATGGGCGACATCATCGTCGCCAGTGAGAGCGCCTATTTCCTGCAGGCCTTCCGGCGCATCGGACTGGTGCCCGACGGCGGCTCGACCTACCTGCTGCCGCGCCTGATCGGCAAGGCTCGGGCCATGGAGATGGCCTTGCTGGGCGACCGCGTGCCGGCCAAGACGGCGCTGGAATGGGGTCTCATCAACCGCTGCGTACCCGACGCCGAACTGATGTCGACCGCCATGGAGCTGGCCAAGGCCCTGGCCATCGGGCCCAAGTCCATGGGCTCCATCCGCAGCCTGATCTGGGAGAGCCTGGACTCGACCTGGTCCGAGCAGCTCCACGCCGAGCGGGTGGCTCAGAAGTTCGCGGGGCGTACCGAAGACAGCCGCGAGGGCGTGATGGCCTTCTTGCAGAAGCGCCCCGCGGAGTTCAAGGGTCGCTAGGCCGTCGCTATGCAGGGCCTTGCTTCCCGATTAGGCAGGGCTCGCCCCTCTAGCCCGGAACGCCCATGCTCACCGTCCATCACCTGAACAATTCCCGCTCGCAGCGCGTGCTCTGGCTGCTGGAGGAGTTGGAGGTCCCTTACGAGATCGTCCACCATCAGCGCGACGCCGCGACCATGCTGGCGCCGCCCGAGTTGCGCGCCGTGCATCCGCTGGGCAAGTCGCCGGTGATCGTCGACGGCGACGTGGTGCTGCCGGAAACCGGGGCCATCGTCGACTGGATCGTGGAGCGGTACGGAAACGGCCGCCTGGCGCCACCGATTGGCTCGGCCGAGCGGTCGCGCTGGACCTATTGGCTGCACTACGCGGAGGGATCGGCCATGCCGCCGCTGCTGATGAAGCTGGTGTTCTCCGCCCTGCCCGGCCGCAGCCCGCTGCTGCTTCGCGGCCTCATCGGCGCTGTCATGGGCAAGGCCCAGGCCGGCTTCGTCGATCCGCAGTTGAAGGCGCACTTCGACTATTGGGAGGCCGAACTCTCCAGGAGCGAATGGTTCGCCGGCGACGCCTTCAGCGCCGCCGACGTGATGATGAGCTTCCCGGTCGAGGCCGGGGCTTCGCGCGGCGGCGCGGCCGACGGCCGACCGCACGTGAAGGCTTTCCTCGAGAAGATCCACGCCCGGCCGGCCTATCGTCGCGCGTTGGAACGCGGCGGCCCCTACGCCTACGCCTGAGCGGGCCTCGGCTGAACGGCGGAGATGAGCGCCATCGCTGTAGGCGGTGGGATCCGCTCGATGCGGCGATAAATCCGGCAGTCCGGCGAGCGGAACATCAGGCCGGCCTCGCTCATGTCCCGGCGCAGCAGGGCATGGTCACCGAAATCGTGCAAACCGCGCAGGACCTGGCTGAACTGCTGCTCGCTGTACTCGACGCGAGCTGGAACGCGCGACCAGATGCCCCAAAGCGCCAGGAGCTGGTCGCTGCGCTTCGCCGGCCATCGGGTCAGGCGTCCCTCGGGGCCGAAGCACCGCCGGACCCGCTCCACCACCCGCGGATCGGCGACCTCGATCGGCGGTTCGTCAGCGGTGGGCGGCGCGTTGGCTCGCAGATCCTGGAAGTTTCGACGCCCGCCGGCGCGCGCCAACATGTTCAGCAGCTCGACGTGACCGGGCACGGCGTCGCGGCTCAAGAGCTGAGCTCGCAGCGCCTTGGCGAAGGCCGAGACGTCCTGCGTCCCGAATGGAATGGTGGTTCTCGACATGATCAATCCCTCGCGTGCCGGGATGAACGGTGATCGCCCTTCCGATCTGGCACGGTGAGATGTGTCAGTCGATCGTGTCTGAGCAGGTTTAGCGAACCCTGGCGGGCGGCGATGCCTCGGTGAACTGCGGACCGTGACCGAGGGATAGGGACGGTCGCCCGGACCGTCAAGCGACAGCTAGGCGTCGGTCTCGGCGGCGGGCTGGATGGTGACGCTCTCGCCGCAGCCGCAGGCGTCGGTCTCGTTCGGGTTGCGGAACACGAACTTCGAAGACAGCCGGGTGGTCTCGTAGTCGATCGTCGTGCCGATCAGGAACAGCACCGCCTTGGGATCGATCAGGATGGTGACACCCTTGTCCTCGACCACTTCGTCCAATGGCGCGGCCGCCTCGGCGTAGTCGAGAATGTATTCCGATCCCGCGCAGCCGCCGTTCTTCACGCCGACGCGCAGCCCGGCATAGGGCTTCTCGGCCTTGCCCATGATCTCCTGCACGCGCGCGGCGGCGGCCTCCGTCAAGGTGACGACCTTGGGCCGGGGGCGGCGGGCGCGGGGCGCGGCAGTGAGGTTCAGGTCGGTCATGTTCGATCTATATGGGGTCAGAACATGTTCAATTGAAGTTTCGCCTCGTCGGACATCCGCGAAGGATCCCACGGCGGGTCGAACACCAGGTCCACCTTGACCACGCCGATGCCGGGGATTTCGCGCACGGCGTCCTCCACCCAGCCCGGCATTTCGCCGGCCACCGGGCAGCCCGGCGCGGTGAGGGTCATGTCGATGGCGACGTTCTTCTCGTCCGACACATCGACCTTGTAGATCAGGCCCAGTTCATAGATGTCGACGGGGATCTCGGGGTCGAACACCGTCTTCAGCTTCTCGATGAGCTGGTCGGTGAGCGCGTCGAGTTCGCCCTGGCTCAGGGGCGTCGTCGAGGTCGGCTCGATGGCGGCGGCGTCATCCATGATCATGCTCAAGCAAAAAAGGCCTGGGTACGGTTGAGGGCGTCGACGAAAGAGTCGGCCTCCCCTTCCGTATTATATAGGGCGAAAGAGGCGCGGGCGCTCGACGTCACGCCGAAGCGTTTCATCAGCGGCTCGGCGCAATGGGTCCCCGCGCGGACGGCTATGCCGTAGCGGTCGAGGATCTGGGCCACGTCGTGGGCGTGGGCGCCGTCGACGGTGAAGGACAGGATGGCTCCCTTGCCCGGCGCCTCGCCGATCACGCGCAGCCAGTTGGCGCCGTTCAGCCGCTCTCGGACACGTTCGTACAGCCTGGCCTCGTGGGCGGCGACCGCCTCACGGTCCAGGCCGTTGAGCCATTTGATGGCCGCGCCCAGTCCGATGGCCTCGAGGATTGGCGGCGTGCCGGCTTCGAAGCGATGCGGCGGGTCGGCATAGGTGATGTGGTCGAGCGCGACATCGCCGATCATCTCGCCGCCGCCCTGGTAGGGGCGCATCGCGGCCAGCTCCGCGGCCTTGCCGTAGAGGATGCCAATGCCGGTCGGGCCGTACAGCTTATGGCCGGAGAAGACATAGAAATCGACGTCCAGGGCTTTCACGTCGACCGCCTGGTGAACGATGGCCTGGCAGCCGTCCAGCAGCACCTTGGCGCCAGCGGCATGGGCCTGGGCGATCACCTCGGCGACCGGATTGACCGTGCCCAGGACATTGGACATGTGGGTCAGGGCCACGACCTTGGTCTTCTTGGTCAGCAGGTCTGGCAGGGCCTGTAGGTCCAGGCGGCCGTCCTCCAGCACGGGAATGAATTTCAGGACCACCCCGTGGCGTTCGCGCAGGAAGTGCCACGGCACGATGTTGGCGTGGTGCTCCATCTCGGTGAGCAGGATCTCGTCGCCGGCCTTGAGGTCCGCGCCCAAGCCCGAGGCCACGATGTTGATCGCCTCAGTCCCGCCCTTGGTGAAGACCACCTCGCCGATCTCAGCGTTGATGAAATCGGCGACCGACTTGCGGGCGGCCTCGTAGGCGTCGGTGGTCTCGTTGGCCAGGGTGTGCAGGCCGCGGTGAACGTTGGCGTAGGAGCCCTCCATCGCCCGCGTCATGGCTGAGATCACCGCCCGCGGCTTCTGGGCGGAGGCGGCGCTGTCCAGATAGACCAGCGGCTTTCCGTTCACCTGGCGGGTGAGGATCGGGAACTCGCGGCGGACCTGCTCGACGTCGAAGCTCATGACCCAGACCTCAATCGATCGGCGGCCCAGGCGCGGGCGACGTCGCGGGCGCCGTCGTGCACGATCCGGTCGATCACCTGGCCGACGAAGGCCTCGATCAGCATAGCCCGCGCGGTCTCACGCGGCATGCCCCGCTGCATGGCGTAAAACAGGGCCTGCTCGTCCAGGGCGCCGATGGTGTTGCCGTGGGCGCACTGCACATCGTCGGCGAAGATCAGCAGCTCGGGCTTGGCGTCGACCTCGGCCTTGTCCGACAGGATCAGCGCGTTGTGCGCCATCCGGGCGTCGGTGCGGTCGGCGCCGGGGCTCACCACGATGCGGCCCTGGAAGACACCGCGCGACTGATCGCGGACCACGCCCTTGGTGAGCTGGGCGGTCGTTCCGTCGACGCCGATGTGCTCGACCACGGTGGTCAGGTCGGCATGGCGCTTGTCGGCCAGCAGATAGGCGCTATCGAGTCGGACAGCGGCGTCCGCGCCGGGATGGGCGACGCGGGTCTCGATCCGCTGACGGCGCGCGCCGTCGGTGAGCACGGTCTGGGAAAACCTGGCGCCCGGGGAAAGGGTCACGTCGGCGACCGACACGCTGACACCCTCCGCGCCGTCGGCGGCGAGCACCACCCGTTCGACCGTGGCCTTGTCGCCCAGGGAGATCTTGAGTTCATGACTGGCGACGTAGTCGGCGGCGTCGCCTTCATAGCTCTCCAGCAGCACCAGATGCCCGCCATCGGCGACCTCTATCCTGGCCGTGGCGGCGTGCGATCCCCCACCGAGGGCGGCGAAATGCAGAGCCACGACAAAGGGTTCGACCGAGGAGCTGCGGATGACCACCGGGTCGCTGGCGTTGACCACATGGATCGGCAGGCTGGCCAGCGCGGCGAACGGCCCGGCCGGCGCCTCGCCCTCGAAGGCCGGCGACGGCGGTGGCAGGACGCGCAGCAGGCCGCGGAGGTCCGTCCACTTCCAGTCCTCGTCACGCTTGCTGGGAAGCTGTGTGACGTCGCCGGTCGCAAGGGCGGTGGCTAGGCTCACGCGGCCCTCGCGTACTTGTCGTAGCCTTCGCGTTCCAGCTCCAGCGCCAGATCGGGGCCGCCCGAGGCGGCGATCCGGCCGCCGGCCAGGACATGGACCCGGTCGGGTTTGATGTAGTCGAGCAGGCGCTGGTAGTGGGTTATCACCAGCATGGCGCGGTCGGGCGCGCGCATGGCGTTCACCCCGTCGGCGACGATCTTCAGCGCATCGATATCGAGGCCGGAATCGGTCTCGTCCAGGATGAGGAAGCGCGGCGAAAGCATCGCCATTTGAAAGATTTCCATCCGCTTCTTCTCGCCACCGGAAAACCCGACATTGAGCGCCCGCTTCAGCATCTCGAAGTCGATCTTCAGCGAGGCCGCCGTGGTGCGCGCCAGCTTCAGGAACTCCGGGGCCGTGACCTCGGGCTCGCCGCGGGCCTTTCGCTGGGCGTTCATCGCTGTGCGGATGAAGGTCAGGGCCGGAACCCCGGGAATTTCCAGCGGATACTGGAACGACAGGAAGACGCCCCGCGCCGCGCGCTCGCTGGGATCGAGGGCCAACAGGTCCTCGCCGTTCAAGGTCGCCGAACCTTGGGTGACCTCATAGCCTTCGCGTCCGGTCAGGACGTAGGACAAGGTCGACTTGCCCGCCCCGTTCGGACCCATGATGGCGTGCACCTCGCCGGCCGGCACCTCGAGGCTCAGCCCCTTGAGGATCGGCTTATCGTCGACGCTGGCGTGAAGGTTTTGGATCGACAGCATCACTGGGTCTCGTCGGCCAGGTATTGCGCCATGACGCCCAGCGCCTCGTCGACCGTGTGGACCGTATCCTGCTTGCGCGGCGCGGCGGTCTGGGTGGTGGCGGTGCGCTTGTCGGCGGCGCGGACGCTGATGGCGCCGGCTTCGAAATAGGCGTCGATCACATAGTCCTCGTGGTGGAGGCTCACCGTGTAGCGGCGACGATCGAGGGTGAGGCCCTTTTCCTTCAGGAAGGCGGCGTCGGCGGCGATGGCGTCATGCAATTGTTCAGCTCGGGCCAGGTCCTCCTCCTGCTGCAGCCGGTCGGCCTCCTCCCGCGCATGGCGGGCGGCGTCGCGCTTGGCGTGTTCAGCTTCGAAGGCGCGGCGGAAGGACATGCTGAGTTTCTCTGACGTTGCGAGGGTCATCCGACGGACCCTTCGAGGGAGATGGCGACGAGCTTCTGGGCTTCCACGGCGAACTCCATGGGCAATTCCTGAAGCACCTCTTTGACGAAGCCGTTGACCAGCAATTGGACCGCCTCCTCCTGGGAGAGCCCGCGCTGCATGGCGTAGAACAGCTGGTCTTCGGACAATTTGGTGGTGGTGGCCTCGTGTTCGAAGACACAACTGCCGTTGCGCGCCTCGACATAGGGCACGGTATGGGCCGCGCAGGTCTTGCCGATCAGCAGGCTGTCGCACTGGGTGAAGTTGCGCGCGCCCTTGGCCTTGGGATGGGCCGAGACCAAGCCGCGATAGGTGTTGGATGAACGGCCCGCCGAAATCCCCTTCGAGATGATCCGCGAGCGGGTCCCCTCGCCCAGGTGGATCATCTTGGTGCCGGTGTCGGCCTGCTGGCGGCCATTGGTGATGGCGATGGAATAGAACTCGCCCACGCTGTCCTTGCCGCGCAGGACGCAGGACGGATATTTCCAGGTGATCGCCGAGCCGGTCTCGACCTGGGTCCATGAGACCTTCGAGCGATCGCCGCGACAGTCGGCGCGCTTGGTGACGAAGTTGTAGATGCCGCCCTTGCCCGTGACAGGATCGCCCGGATACCAATTTTGGACCGTGGAATATTTGATCTCGGCGTCGTCCAGGACGATCAACTCGACCACGGCGGCATGGAGCTGGTTCTCGTCGCGCATCGGGGCGGTGCAGCCCTCCAGGTACGAGACGTAGGAGCCCTTGTCGGCGATGATCAGGGTGCGTTCGAACTGGCCCGAATTCTCGGCGTTGATCCGGAAATAGGTGGACAGCTCCATCGGACACCGCACGCCGGGCGGCACATAGACGAAGCTGCCGTCGGAAAACACCGCCGCGTTCAGGCAGGCGAAATAGTTGTCGCTGACCGGCACCACCGAGCCCAGGTATTTGCGGACCAGTTCGGGGTGCTCGCGGATCGCCTCGCTCATCGAGCAGAAGATGACGCCGACGGCGGCCAGTTCCTTCTTGAAGGTGGTGACGACACTGACGCTGTCGAACACCGCGTCCACGGCATAGCGCGGGGCGCCGACGACGCCGGCCAGAACTTCCTGTTCCCTCAGGGGGATGCCGAGCTTGGCGTAGGTAGCCAGGATCTCGGGATCGACCTCGTCGAGGCTCAACGGGCCGTCGGCAGGGTCCTTCGGAGCCGCGTAATAGTAGCTGTCCTGATAGTCGATCTTGGGGAAGTTGACCTTGGCCCAGTCGGGCTCTTCCAGCGCCAACCAGCGCTCATAGGCCTCCAGCCGCCACTGCAGCATCCACTCCGGCTCGCCCTTCTTGGCCGAGATGAAACGGACGGTGTCGGCGCTCAGGCCCTTGGGGGCGAAGTCCTGCTCGATATCGGTGACGAAGCCGTGCTTGTAGGCTTCATCTCCGCCAAGAAGGAGGAGCCGGAGTGGATGCTGCAGTGGCGGCTGGAGGCCTATGAGCGCTGG
>NZ_JANOCX010000042.1:0-22931 GCF_031412415.1 Phenylobacterium sp. | reverse complement strand
GGCCCGAAGTGCTCGTCCACGATCTTGAGCAGCGCCGCCATCCGTCCTCCGTGTGCGCGACCAACCCTGCAACCCTACCACGTCACAACGTCCGGCATCGAGGCCCCGACCTGGCGACAGACTCCCCTACTCCCACTCGATCGTGCCGGGAGGCTTGCTGGTCACGTCGTAGACCACTCGGTTGACGCCCCTCACCTCGTTGATGATCCGGGTGGCGCAGCGGCCCAGGACCTCCCACGGGAACTCGAAGAAGTCGGCGGTCATGCCGTCCGTCGAGGTGACGGCGCGGAGGGCCAGGACGCCCTCATAGGTGCGGGCGTCGCCCATGACGCCCACGGTCTTGACCGGCAGCAGCACGGCGAAGGCCTGCCAGATCTTGTCGTAGAGGCCGGCCTTGCGGATCTCGTCGAGATAGATGGCGTCGGCCTGCTGCAGGACGGCGACCTTCTCGCGGGTGATCTCGCCGGGAATCCGGATGGCCAGGCCCGGGCCCGGAAACGGGTGGCGTCCGACGAAGGCCGGCGGCAGGCCGAGTTCCACGCCCAGGTGGCGCACCTCATCCTTGAACAGCTCGCGCAGGGGCTCGACCAGCTTGAGCTTCATGTAGTCCGGGAGGCCGCCGACATTGTGGTGACTCTTGATCACCGCCGAGGGCCCGCCGCTGGCCGAGACGCTCTCGATCACGTCCGGATAGAGGGTGCCCTGGGCCAGGAAGGCCGCGCCCTCGATCTTCGCCGACTCCTTGTCGAACACCTCGATGAACAGCCGCCCGATGGTCTTGCGCTTGGTCTCGGGGTCAGAGACGCCCGCCAGTTCGCCCAGGAACAGATCGCCGGCGTCCACATGCACCAGGGGGATGTTGTAGTGGTCGCGGAACATGGTCACGACCTGCTCGGCCTCGTTGTGGCGCAGCAGGCCGGTATCGACGAAGACACAGGTAAGCTGGTCGCCGATGGCCTCGTGGATCAGCACCGCGGCCACCGAGGAATCCACCCCGCCGGACAGGCCGCAGATCACCCTGCCCTCGCCCACCTGGTCGCGGATCTTCTGGACCATCTCGCCGCGGAAGGCGGACATGGTCCAGTCGCCCTTCAGGCCCGCGATGCCGTGGACGAAGTTGCGCAGCATCTGGGCGCCACGGGGGGTGTGATGGACCTCCGGATGGAACTGGATGCCGTAGAAGCGACGGGCCTCGTCGGCGATGACCGCGTAGGGCGACCCCTCCGACGACGCCACCACCTGGAAGCCTTCGGGAATGGAGGTGATCTTGTCGCCGTGGCTCATCCAGACGGTCTCTTTCGAACCGATCTCGCCCAGACCCGCCAGCAGCGGGCTCTCGTGCTCGATCAGAATCTCGGCGCGGCCGAACTCCCGGGTGTGGCCGCCCTCGACCTTGCCGCCGAGCCGGTCGCACATGGTCATTTCGCCATAGCAGATGCCCAGGACCGGCACGCCCAGCTCGAAGACGCGTGGGGTGACCGCGGGGCTCGCCGCCTCATGGACGCTGGCGGGGCCGCCGGACAGGATGATCGCCTTGGGCCCGAAGGCGTCCAGTATCGCCTCCACCTTGTCGAAGGGATGGATCTCGCAATAGACGCCGCTCTCGCGCAGGCGCCGCGCTATGAGCTGGGTCACCTGGCTGCCGAAATCGACGATCAGGACGCGTTCGTGAGCGGGTTCGGTCATGGCCTTAAGTCCGTAGGATCACTTGGTTTTCTCCAGAACGGCGACGAAGAATCCGTCGGTGCCGGAGGCGCGGGGCGAGAGGCGCAGATAGCCCTCGTCCGTCAGGTGTCGAGTCAGGGCGGGGTTGTCACTCGCGGGCCGTACGGCGAAGCCCTGGGTCCGGGCGAGGAAGGCCGCGACGCGGTCCTCGTCCTCCTCAGGCAGGACCGAGCAGGTGACATAGACCAAGCGACCTCCGGGCTTCACGAACCCCGCCGCCAGGTCAAGCACAGCGTCCTGGTCCGCCATGCGTTGGGCGAAGGTCTCGGGCTTCAGCCGCCACTTGGTGTCGGGATGACGACGCCAGGCGCCTGAGCCGCTGCAAGGCGCGTCGATGAACACGACATCCATCTTGCCCGCCAGGTCCTTCAGCGGATCGGGATAGACCGGCGAGCGAATCTGCAGATTGCGGATTCCCGCCCGCTCCGAGCGACGCACGGTGTCGGCCAGCCGGCGGGCCTCGCTGTCATAGGCGTAGATCTGGCCGGTGTTTTCCATGGCGGCGGCGAGCGCCAGGGTCTTGCCCCCGCCCCCCGCGCAAAGGTCGAGCACCTGGGCGCCCTTGATGTCGCCGGCCGCCAGGGCGGCGATCTGCGAGGCGAGGTCCTGCACCTCGAACCAGCCCCGCGAGAAGGCCGGAATGGTTTCCAGCGAGCCGCCGCGCTGAGCCGGATCCGGCGCAGCCATTCGCAGGGCGTTGGGCAGGACGCCGCTCGGCTCCACGCCCAGCGGCGCCAAGGCCTTCAGCGCCTGTTCGGGATCGGTCTTCAGCGTGTTGACGCGCAGGTCGACCGGCGCGCGCTCGGCCAGCAGGGCGCCCTCAAGCGGCGCCTCATCTCCGAAGGCCCGGGCCATCGAAGGCTCCAGCCAATCCGGATAGTCCCCACGCACGGCGGGTGGGGCGTCGGCCATGTCGCGGGGCTGGGTCAGGGCGGCGCGTTCGGCTTGCGTCAGCGGGCCCGGACCGTGGGGTTCGTCGCCGGCAGCCTCGGCGATGCGCTCCACCGGCCAGTTCCAGAACACACCCAGGGCGGCCAGCGCCACGGCGCGCGGACTGTCGTCGCCCATGCGCCAGCCCAGCGAGCGCCTGCGGCGCAGCATGTCCAGCACCAGGCCCGAGACCCAGGCGCGGTCTTTCGACCCCGCATAGCGCGAAGCATCCCCCCACGCCTTGAGCGCCAGCCTCACAGGCCGGTGGCGCGTCTCGACGTCGGTGAGGATTTCGATGGCCGCGGAAAGGCGTCCGCCGTCACGCAAGGGCTTGGCTCACAGGAACACCGCCGCCGTGACCATCAGCGTGCCTGTGAAGGCCAGGGCCCACGCCAGGGTGCGCGCAAAGGGAATGGCCACCAGATAGAAGATCGGATGGAAGGCCCGGCCGACCGCATAAAGGACGCCGCCCCAAAGGGTCAGGTCACCCAGCTTGGCCGCCAGATAGGTCACGATGACCACCGCGGCGTGCAGCGGAAAGGTCTCCATGAAGTTCTCGAACGACCGCTTCAGCCGTCCGGCGCCGCCCGTGACCGGCATCGGCTCGTCGCGCGGGCCGGCGGCCCATTTCAGGTCTCCGCGCCCGCGGGTGGCCAGCGTCGCCCATAGAAGTTGGACAAGGCCGACCACGACCGCCGCGCCGAGCAGCAGCAGTTCTGGAGCGGGACCGGTCATACGGGGCTCGTATAGTTGGGGGCTTCACGGGTCATCATGACATCGTGAACGTGGCTCTCGCGCAGGCCGGCGCCGGTGATGCGGATGAACCGCGCCCGCTGCCGGAACTGTTCGAGGTCGGCCGCGCCGGTGTAGCCCATGGCCGCGCGCAGGCCGCCGACCATCTGGTGCAGGATGGCGTTGATCGGACCCTTGTAGGCGACCTGCCCCTCGATGCCTTCGGGCACCAGCTTCAGCGCCGAAACCTCCTTCTGGAAGTAGCGGTCGGCCGAACCATTGGCCGTGGACATGGCGCCCAGCGAGCCCATGCCGCGATAGGCCTTATACGAGCGGCCCTGGTACAGGAACACCTCGCCCGGCGCCTCGTCGGTGCCGGCGAAGGCCGAGCCCATCATGGCCACCTGGGCGCCCATGGCGAGCGCCTTGGCCAGGTCACCGGAATACTTGATCCCGCCGTCGGCGATCACCGGAACATCGGTGCCCAGGGCGGCGCGGACGGCGTCGGCGATGGCGGTCAGTTGCGGCACGCCCACCCCCGCCACGATGCGGGTGGTGCAGATGGAGCCCGGCCCGATGCCGACCTTCACCGCGTCGGCGCCGGCGTCGATCAGGGCGCGCGCGCCCTCATAGGTCGCGACATTGCCGGCGACGATCTGCACGCGATTGGTCTCGCGCTTCAGTCGGCCGACGGCCTTGCTGACATCGGCGTTGTGGCCGTGGGCGGTGTCGATGACCACGACGTCGACCCCGGCGTCGACCAGGGCCATGGACCGCTCATAGCCCGCGTCGCCCACCGTGGAGGCCGCGCCGACCAGCAGGCGGCCCTGCGCATCCTTGGCCGCGATCGGATGGGCCTGGGCCTTCTCCATGTCCTTCACGGTGATCAGCCCGACCGCGCGATAGGCGTCATCAACGACGATCAGCCGCTCGATCTTGTGCTGGCGCAGCAAGGCCTTGGCCTCGTCCTGGGTGCAGCCCTCGCGGACGGTGACCAAGTTGTCCTTGGTCATCAGGACCTTGGCCGGGACCTCGCTGGAGCCCTCGAACCGCATGTCACGGTTGGTGAGGATGCCGACCAGCTTGCCGGTGCCCGGCTCGACCACCGGGAAGCCGGAGATCTTGCGCCGCGCCTTGATCTCAAGGACCTCGCGCAGCGGGGTGTCGGGATTGATGGTCAGCGGATTGATGACCATGCCGCTCTCGTAGCGCTTCACCTCGCGCACCTGATCGGCCTGTTCCTCGGCCGTCATGTTGCGATGAAGCACCCCCAGGCCGCCCGCCTGGGCCATGGCGATAGCCAGGCGGCTCTCGGTCACGGTGTCCATGGCCGAGGACACGAGCGGTATGTTCAGACTGATTTCGCGTGTGAACTTGGTGGTGGTGTCCACCTGGGTGGGCATCACATCGGACGCGCCCGGTTCAAGCAAAACGTCGTCGAAGGTAAGACCTTCGCGAATCTCCATTGGAGTCTCCATTTTGCGAGCCGCGTATAGCGGTACGGCCCCCACGGCGGCAAGCGGAGTCTGGAGTGTCATGCTGTCACGGGCTCCCGGGTCCGGCGTTGGGCGGCGGCTATTTCGAAGATCGCCGCCGTCAGGGCCCGGGCGCAATCGGCCAGGGCGCGAACCAGCAGGGCGACACCGAAGAGTTGCAGGAAGAGGACGGTCGCGAAGCCCGTCGTCTGGGCCAGCGTTTCGCCGAAGCGGCCGTGCGCCTCGATCATGACCACCAAAGCCCCACCCCATCCCAGGTGCAGAACCAGCGAGGTCGCCAGTCGTTTGACGTCCTGGAAGGTGGTGTGTTCCGCCATGTCGAGCTTGTGCGCCGATTGCGGAATGGAGGAAATCGACATATTTGATACGAGATGTTCGGAAATCTCACATCTGGTCCCCTACCCTCGCTGAACGCCTTGCGCGCCTTCGAGGCCATGGCCAGGACCGGCAGGTCCACGCTCGCCGCCGACGAGCTGCACGTCACCCACAGCGCCGTCAGCCGGCAGGTGAAGGCCCTGGAAGAGAGCCTGGGCGTTCGCCTGTTCACCGGGCCCAAGCATCGCCTGGAGCTGACCGAGGCGGGGCGCAACCTGCTGCCGGCGCTGACATCAGCCTTCGACCAGATCGCCACGGCGGTCAGGCAGGCTCGAGGCGGAGCGCAAGACCTGCACGTCGCCGTCAACGCCAGCGTCTCGGTGAAGTGGCTGATCCCGCGAATGAGCGGCTTTGCCCAGGCCCATCCCGGCGTTCGGCTGCATCTGGCGGAACTGGCCCCCCATGCGACGTCGCATCGCGGGGCGCACGCGGTGGTGCGGCTGGTCCCGACCGGCCGATTGGCCGATCCGGACGCGACGGCCTTCATGCCCAATCACATCGGACCTGTGATGTCGCCGGCCTTGGCGGAGCGCTTCGCGGGCGAGGTGCTGAAGGCGCCACGCCTGGCGGCCCAGAGCCACCCCCAGGGCTGGGCGATCTGGGCGGCGCTGGTGGGGATGGAGCTTCCTCTGGGTCCTGAGCAACCCTTCGCCCACCTGCACTTCGCCCTGGACGCCGCGATCGCGGGCCTAGGCATGGCGGTCATGCCCTGGCCGCTTGTGGCCGACTATGTCGCGAGCGGACGCCTGGTCGCGCCCTTCGGGTTCAGGAAGGCCGAGAGCGCTTTCGCGTTGTTGGCCGCGCCGGGGGCGTCGAGCCGGGCGCTGGATCAGTTCCGGAAGTGGCTTGTGTCCGAGGGCGCCAAGACGCCCGCGCCGATCACCGCCCCTTGAACCCCGTGGCCACCAGATAGACCTCGGAACTGCCGGCTCGGCTGGCCTTGGGCTTGATGTGCTTCACGTCGTCGAAATGGCGTTTCAGGTGGTTGACCACTTCCCAGCTCTCTCCGCCCTGGAAGGCCTTGGAGATGAAGGCGCCGCCGGGCTTGAGCACGCTGATGGCGAAGTCGGCCGCGGCCTCGATCAGGCCGACGATGCGCAGGTGGTCGGTCTGCTTGTGGCCCACGGTGTTGGGCGCCATGTCCGAGAGCACCGCGTCGGGCGGCCCGCCCAACAGGTCGATCAACATCGGCCCGCAGGCCGGATCGGTGAAGTCCATCTCCAGGATGTGGGCCGGGCTGATCGGATCGACCGGCAGCAGGTCGACGCCGACGATATTGGTCACTCCGCGCTCGATGGCGACCTGGGTCCAGCCGCCCGGCGCCAGGCCCAGGTCGACGATGCGCGCGCCGGGCTTCAGAAGGCGCAGCTTGTCGTCCAGCTCGGTGAGCTTGTAGGCGGCCCGCGAGCGATAGCCGTGGGCGCGAGCCTTGGCGGCGAAGGGATCGTTGATCTGACGCGACAGCCAGGCCTGCGACGACGGCGTCCGGTCCCGGGCGGTTTTCAGGCGCTCCGGCGTGGCCCGACCTTCCTCGGTTCCGCCGGTGGGGCGTTTCACCATCCGCTTGCGTGGGGGCTCGTCGGTCATTCCGGAGCGTTTACAGGCGAAGCGCCCGGCGATCTACGGCCGCGACGCCGGCGGCGACGTTTGCGGCCGCTCCCGGCGTCCGACATCAGCGACATCAGAATGCCCTCCCGCAGGCCGCGGTCGGCGACCCGGACCCGCGTGCAGGGCCAAAGCTCCTGCACCGCCTGCAGGATCGCCGCGCCGGCCAGCACCAGGTCGGCGCGGTCGGGACCGATGCAGGGCTGCTCGGCCCGCTGGCGCGCGTTGAGCCCCAACAGCAGATTGGCCGCCGCGTCGCACTGGTCGCGGGTCATCCAGATTCCGTCCACCTGACTGCGGTCATATCGCCGCAGGCCCAGGTGCATTCCGGCCAAACTGGTGATCGCGCCGGAGGTGCCGACCAGATGGGCGCGGTCGGCGTCAAACACTTCCCGCATGGAATCGGCGTTTCGGAACGCAGCCAGCTCGGTCTTCACCGTCTCCACCATCTCGCGGAACCAGCCCTCCGTGACGGTCTCGCCCTCGGGAAACCGCTCGGCCAGCGTCACGACGCCGATGGGAATAGAGAGCCAGGCCTTGATCGGCAGGCGCCCCACCTCGAACCGGGCGATCTCGGATTCCAGCCCGCCCGCCTGAAGATCCACCCAGGACAGCTCGGTCGATCCGCCGCCGACATCGACGACCAGCGCCGCGTCGGCCTTGCGGTCCAGCAGGTTGAGACAACCGGCGACCGAGAGCTGCGCCTCCTCCCGCGGACTGATGATCTGAAGCTGCAATCCGGTCTCGGCGGCCACCCGCGCCACGAACTCCGGACCATTGGCCGCCGAGCGGCAGGCCTGTGTGGCTATGGCTTTCAGCTTCACGACACGGCGGCGACGCACCTTCTCGGCGCTGACCTTCAGCGCCGAGAGAGCCCGCTCCATGGCCGCGTCCGAAAGGCGGCCGGAGTGCCCTAGCCCCTCCCCCAACCGCACGATGCGGGAATAGGCCTCGACCACGCGAAAGCCGCGCCCGGCGGGCGTGGCGATCAGCAGCCGGCAGTTGTTTGTGCCTAGGTCGAGCGCGCCATAGCAGGGCGCTTCGGCCTCGCCGCGCGGTGCGGCGGACTCCGCTGCGAGCGTCACCGTTCCGTCGCCTCGACGGCGTAAGAATCTAGGGTCCGGAGACCGTTCTCATCGAACGGGCCCGAAGGCGCCTGAGGCATGGACCGCCACCGTCCTTGTGCAGGCGCAGAACTCGGCGCCTCGTTTCAGGAGAGACTGTATCAACATGGTTCGCCTCTCGGAAGGCGCAGCCTTGCACAAGGGCGCATGAGCGTTACGTTCACTTCCCGGTTAGGTGACGTGGTTTAGATTCTCCTTCATGGACGCTCGAATCGAAAAAGTTGGCGGCGACCTCGTCTCGCGACCCATGGTCATCATGGAGCCGCGCCTGGCGAAATACGCCATTGGACAGGTCGTTCGGCACCGTCACTTCCCCTTCCGGGGCGTGATCTTCGACGTCGACCCCACCTTCTCGAATACCGAGCAATGGTGGCAGTCGATCCCCGAGGACATCCGTCCGCGCAAGGACCAGCCGTTCTACCACCTGCTGGCGGAGAACGAGGAGAACGCCTACGTGGCCTATGTCTCCGAGCAGAACCTGCTGCCCGACGAGAGCGGCGAACCCATCGGCCACCCGCAGGCGTCGCTGATCTTCGAGAGCTTCACTGAAGGCCACTACAATCTGAAGCCGCGCATCAGCCACTAGGCCGAAGGCACGGGCGTTCGACGCCGCGCCGCTCTCGCGCAATCTTTCACCGCGACCCAGGCGTTTTCGCGCGCAGTTCGAACGGAAGTTTCGGAGATTCGCGGTCATTCTGACGCCATGAGCGCAGATGGCTTCAATTCCACACCTCCCCCCGGCGCGCGCGCCGATTGGACCATCGACCAGGACTGGGCCGCCTACACCCCGGCCGAGCATCAGGTCTGGACAACGCTCTATGAGCGCCAGGCCAAGCTGCTGCCGGGACGGGCCTGCGACGCCTTCCTGAACGGCCTCGACGCTCTGGACCTGCATCGCGGGGGCATTCCCGACTTCGCCAGGATCAATGAGGAGCTGACCCGGCTCACCGGCTGGAGCGTCGTCGCTGTCCCTGGTCTCGTGCCCGACGAGGTGTTCTTCGATCACCTGGCCAACCGCCGCTTCCCCGCCGGCCAGTTCATCCGCCAGCCCGACGAGTTGGACTACCTGGAGGAGCCCGACGTCTTCCATGACGTGTTCGGCCACGTGCCCATGCTCACCGATCCGACCTTCGCCGACTATATGCAGGCCTATGGCGAGGGCGGATTGCGCGCTCTGGGGCGGGGGCAACTGCACAATCTGGCGCGGCTCTACTGGTACACGGTCGAGTTCGGCCTATTGCAAACCCCGGAGGGCCTGCGGATCTACGGCGCGGGCATCGTCTCCAGCCGCGCCGAATCGATCTTCGCGCTGGACGATCCCTCCCCCAACCGTCTGGATTTCGACCTGGAACGGGTGATGCGCACCCCCTACCGGATCGACGATTTCCAGCAGGTCTATTTCGTCATCCCCTCGCTGCAGGCGCTCCTGGACGCGACGCTGCAGGATTTCAGCCGGCTCTATGAGCGCCTGGCCCGCCTGCCGGACATCGCCATCGACGCGATCGAGCCGGGTGAAGAGGTCTTCACGGCCGGGACCCAGGCCTACGCAAAGGCCGGCGGGCGTCTCGCCGAGAGTTAGCCGCCGGCGCGCTCGCGCTTGGCCAGGATCTCGATGTTCTGCCGCACCTTGGCTCGCTGTTGCGGCGTGAAGACCCGATAGCGCTGGCTCTTGGCGCTGAAAGCGGCGGTAATGTCCTCCGGCGTCACGAAGATGTAGCGCCCCTGGAAGCCCCCGGTGACAGGCGCGCCAGTGCGAAGGTGGAGTCCTTCCAGGGTCACAGCGCAGGACTCAAGGTTGCTGACCCCCGGCGCCATGGGCCGGAACTCCGGCTTGCCGTTCGGACCGTTCTCGGCGAGGCGCCAGCAGACCCCGGCGGTATCGGGCGCGGTCAGGGATTTGTCGCAGGCCGCCAGGCTTCCCGCCGCCGCCAATCCGATCAGAAGGCCACGCATGGCGGCGATGCTCCTCAGTAGTCTCGCCGCCAACGCACGGCGAGCTTGCCGTCGCCCTGGCCGGCCAGCTTGGAGATGATGGAGAGGTTTCGACCGATGCGCCACTCGACCTGCGCCGAGGGACCTTCGCGTCCGCCGCCGGTCAGTTCCAGATAGACGTCCTCGGTCAGGTACTTGCCGCCGGAGACCGTGACGCCCGACTCATCGCCGCCCGCCAGCGCCAGCCTGTCCAGTCCCGCGAAGTTGCGCAGGTTTCCGATCACGTCGAAGCCGCCGCCGCCGGCCAGGGACGACAAGGCCGAGGCCAACTGCGCGGCTTCAAGCGGCGAGAGCTGCGAGGCCGAGCGGCCGAACAGCACCTGGGACAGCACCTCGTCATTGGGCAACACCGGCGAGGAGGTGAGCGTGATCTCGGGCTTCGCCGCCGTGCCGCGGATCCGGACCACCGCCGTCAGCGATGGGTCGTCGCGGGTGGCCGACAGATCCAGGCGGATCGCCTGGGGCGATGTCGCCAGATAGACCACGCCGCGCTCGTCGAACTCGAACCGCTTGCCGGCGAAATCGTACTCGCCGCGCACCACACGCGCGGTGCCGGTCAGCGCCGGACGCGCGGTCGATCCGCCGACGTGGGCGTCCAGCGACAGCTCCACATCCAGGCCGCGGCCGCGCAGGAAGATGCGGCGCGGCGCCTTCAGGCGGACATCGAGCGCCACCGCCAGGCCCTTGCGCGCCACCGGCGCCAGCACGCTGGACAGGTCGGTCGGCTTGTTGCGCTCGACAACCTCCATGGTCACGACCCCGGACGGCGTGGCCAACTTGGCCGCCACGTCGGCCCGGTCGATGGTCAGGTCGCCCGCCAACCGCACCTTGCCGTCGGCGGCGCGATCGATGGTGGCCTGGCCCGACGCCGAGGCCGTCGCCTGGTCGTTGTCGATCAGCCGGAAACTCTTCAAGTCCAGGCGCAGAGTCGAGACGCCCTCGCGGAACAGACTGAACCTGCCAGATCCGGCGATCGTGCCGCCATGGCCGTCGGCGCCCGTGGCTTGAGTGACGTTGACGGCGTTGTCGGCGAAGCTGGCGCGCAGGGTGACGTCGCGCAGGGCCAGGCCCGTCGCGCCGTCGTTGAACTGGCCCTTGTCCAGCTGCGCCGTGCCGGTGGCGTTGGGGTCGGCCAGGGTGCCGCCCAGCGTGCCTTCCAGTCGGACGACGCCGGCTAGGTCGCGCTCCCCACTCATGACAAGATCCCACAGAGGCCTGACTTCGCCCTCCGCGAAGAACCGCCCGCGCAGGGGCCGGGTGCGAACAATGGCGACGCGGAACGGGCTGGCGCTGGCTTCCACCGCGAGAGTGACATCGGCGTCGGCCCGCAGACCCTGGGCGTTCGCCGCCGTCATGGCGAGCGTGAGCAGGTCCCCGTCCAGGCGTCCCTTCAGGGTCCCGTCGATCCCCTGATCGGCCGGCGACCCCCTGCCCCGGGCGTTGTCGAGCTTGGCGTCCAGGGTTCCGTCGAGGCGCCCCCCGCGTCCGGATAGGACGATGGTCGCGTCGGTTCGCCCCACCAGGTCCTCGCTTAGAACCCCTAGCCCCAGCCGCTGGACCTGGGCCCGGATGTCGGCGCTCTCGCGGCCCAGCTTGGCGTCCACGTTGATCAGGCCGCCATCCGAGGCCGCCAGCCTTAGCCTGGCCGTGTTCTCAGCCCCCCCGAAACCGATCAGCGCGGTCTCGGTGGTCTTCAGGTCGCGCCGACCAAACCTGCCCGTGCCATCGAAGGCGATCTGGAAGCCCGGCTGGACCCGGGACAGGACGCCCGATCCGTCCAGGGTCCAGCGTCCGTTGGTGGCGACGCCACGCAGCTCGGCCTTGTATGGCAACCGGTCCAGAGGGCCATCAGCCGAGACCGTTCCATCGCGGACCGCGAACTTCGCGCCGGGCAGCACGGCGTTGCGGGCCGCGAGGTTCAGGGTCGCCCGAGGTCCACCGGCGGCGTCCACGATCCTCACCGCGCCACTCACCTGACCACTCTCCAGGAAAGCGCCCTTGACCAAAGCGACCTGCAGGTCGGCCGCCGACGGGCTGGCGCGGCGGAGCGAGAGCGAGCCCTGGGCCGTCAGGCCCGCGGCGTTGAGCGACAGGTCCGTCAGGTCGACGCCGCCCGCGGGGAAGCGGAAGTCGGAACGGGCGGCGGCGGGGCCGTAGTCGCTGATCGCGTTGAGGGTCACGAGCCCGCTCGATCCGTGGGCGCGCCGCATGAAGCTTAGCGTCAGCTTGGCGTTCTTGAGCGGCAAGCGCGGCACGTCGATGGCCTCGAAATCGGCCAGCAAGTCGGCGCGTGGATTGGATAGCGAGCCGGTGACCGCGCCCGAGCCCTTGGCCTTGCCGGTGATCTCCACGGGGCCGGCTCGGAACGGCCCGTCGGCGGACCAGTCCAGCTTGAAGCGCAGGGCGCCGTCGGGGTCCAGCACCCCGCCCGCCGCCGCCTTCAACGCCGCGCCGTTGAGGTCGGCCTGCGAGACGGAGACCTTGCGACCTTCGATGTTGGCGCGGGCCTGGAGACGTGGAGCGGCCCCCAGCAGGCGGTCCAGTTCGCCAAACCCGCTGGCGAACCTCGCGCCCTTGGCGTCCAGCGCCAAGGTCCAGGGCTTGCCGACACCGCCCTGCGTCGCGCTCCAGTCGGCCGACAGGGCCCCCGACGCCCCCGGCCGCGCTTGAGCCAGATTGGAGAACGTCGCCTTGCCCTTGAAATTGAGGCCACCGACCAGGCCGCGACCACCGCTGGCCTGGACCATCAGGCCGACGCCGGTGGCGTCGAGACTGCGCAGCAGCAGCCGGCCATCGGCGAGGCGCGCGCCGTCGAACGCCGCCGTCGGCCGCGCGCCCAACAGGGCCGCGGCCAGGCCCGATCCACGGCCGCCCGCGCCGGCGATCCGGCCCTTCGCCGAGAGCACGCCGTCGCGGCGGGTCACCTCGACCGGCCCGGAGACGCGGTCCAGTCCATAGTCGCCAAGTGTGAGCCGAGCCAGATCGGCCACGCCAATGAACCGCAGGTCGTCGATCGTGCCGGTCAACCTGCCAGACACCTTGGCCGCACCCATGGGCGGACCGCCGGCGACCTTCGACAATTCGCCGGCCGAGGCGACCACGGAAAGACCCTGCGGCCCAAGCCGGCGCTCGCCTAGATTGCCAAGTCCCCGGGCCGCGAGCGACAGGTTCGCCGATACAACCCGAGCGTCGAGGTCGTACAACTCGCCCTGCGCCTTGCGGCCGGTGATCGCGAACGTCGCCTCTGGACCCAGGCGCGCCACCAGGGGCTGGGTGAGCCGCGAGGCGTCCAGGCGAACCCGTCCCTGCGCCGAGCCGCCTTGCGCGTTCCAGGCGCCCTGCGCGTCCAGCGGTTTGCTGGCGCCGGAGGTGGCGACCGCCGTGAACCGACCCTGCGCCCCCTCCCCGCGGGCCTGCGCCTTCAAGGCGAAGGCCTGATCGGCCGCCAGGCCCAGACTGCCGGCCAAGGCGCCCCCTCGGGCTTCCTCAGCGTCGGCGATGATCAGCAAGGGCCGCCCGCCCCCGAAGTCGAACTGAGCATTCAGGTGATCGCCCGGATGCAGGACGCTGGCCGCGGCGATCTTGCCCTTCTGGCCGCCGTTCCCCCGCTGGACGTCCAGGCTCATGACCACGTCGTAGACGCCGCGCCGATAGCTGAAGGCCGGCGCCATCTCGACCCGCGTCCGAACCTCGTCCAACACGATGGAGACCGGGAGGCCGCGCGATTTCGACTTGGGCGACAGGGTGGGCCGCCGCAGGACGGTCAACCGCTCGGCGACGACCTTGTCCGCATCCAGCTTGCGCCGAAACAGCTGAGCATAACGCCATGTAATCGCGACGTTCTTGGCCTCAAGCCAGACCCCCTTTTCGTCGCTGATCGTCAGGCGCCGGATGGTGAAGTCGCGCCAGACATCGCCGCCCAGCCCCTCGATCTTCAGCTTGCCGAAGCGGCCCAGCTTCAGGCCACTGGCGCGCGCCTCGATCAGCATCCGCCCCTGGGGCAGCAGCACGCCATAGCGGGTGGTCAGCAGCGCGCCGGCCAGCAGGAGGAACAGCACCGCGCATATGCCGATGATGATCTTGGGCAGCAGCGACGTCTTGGCGACCTTGGCCACCTCGTGGGCGATCTCCTCGACCACCTCGCCGACGGTTTCGTGTGGCGTTTCGGGGGGCGTGCTCAAAAGCTTTGCCCGATGCTGAGATAGATCTGGAAGGCCGCGTCGCCCTTGCGCCGATCCAGCGGAATGGCGATGTCGGCCCGGATGGGACCAAAGCCCAGGTCGTAGCGCACGCCCAAGCCCGCACCGGCGCTGAAATCGTCGCCGGCCGGGAACTGGCGGTCGCCGACCGCCCCGCCGTCGAGGAAGGCCACGACGCCCCAGCGTTGGCCGATCTTCTGGCGAACCTCGAACGAGGCCTCCAAGACCGAGGCCCCACCCTGGGGGGTGTTGTCGGCCAGGCGCGGCCCGATGGCCTGATAGGCATAACCGCGCACCGACCCTCCGCCGCCCGCGTAGAACCGCCGCGAGGCCGGGACCTCTGGCACCGAGCCGCCGATCATCGCCCCCGCCTTGATCCGCCCAGCTAGCACCGTGCGGGCGCGCGCGCCGAACGGCAGGTAGATCGAGCCCTGGGTTTGAACCTTGAGGTACGGCAGGCTCTCGTCGCCGGCGATGTATGTGGGTTCGGCCCTCACCTCCAGGCGCCAGCCGCGCTTGGGATCCAGCGGGTCGTCGGAGCGATCCAGCGAGGCAGCCGCCAGGATCGCGGCGGTCCAGAGGTCGCGGCCGAGCGGCGTCAGTAGCTTGGTCTGGGTCTCGGCGGTCTCGCTGTAATCCAGCGAGCCGCCCAGGGTGATGTACGAGGTCTTCCCGAACCGCCGCTGGACGTCGGCCCGCACGCCGAATCCGGTTTCGTCATAGGCGTCGGTCTTGATCTCGTAGATGGCCGCGGCGGACTTGAGCGTCTGCTGCGCGCGGCGCCAATGCGGCAGGGTCGCTTCGGCGACCACGCGGCTGTCGATGTCCGAGACCTGACCGCTGAACGACAGGGTGTCGGCACGGCCGAAGGTGTTGTAGCGCGTCCAGCGCGCATCGACGCCGACACCCTCGCTGGTCGAGTAGCTGGCGCCGAGCTGGATGGTGCGCGGCGCGCGATCGGCCAGGCTGACCACCACCGGGCGCAGGCCGTCAGATGTGGCGCGCTCCGGGCCGGCAAGGGAAACGGTGACCGAGTCATAGACCCCGGTGTCGAGCAGCCGACGCTCCAGCTCACCGACGTCCTCCGGATCGTAGACCTCGCCCGGGCGCCAGGGGGCCATCTGGTTGAGCCAGGCCCGCTTGGTCCGTTCGCCGCCGACGACGTCCAGACCGTTCAACCGCACCAGAGGACCGGCCTCGATGCGAAAGGTCGGCCGAACCGTCTTGTCGGCATGGTCGACGATCACGTCCCGAGGCGCGGGAGCGACGTCGGCATAGCCGCGCTTCTGGGCTGCGGCGACAATCCGCCCCTCGGCGCCCAGCACGTCGGCGGCGCGACCCGGCTGACCCGTGGCCAGGCCCATGACCGCCTCACCGGCCGCCTGCACGGCTAGGGATGGCGGCGTGTCGCCCCAGGAAATGGCGGGTTCGGCGATGGTGAAGCGCGGGCCCGGCGTGACCTTGATGACCGCCGGCGGCGGATCGCCCTCGCCGACGTCCGGTTCGACCTCATAGGCGTAGTAACCTTCGGAGCGCAGCACCGCGATGGCGCTCTCACCAGCTTCCCGCGCGCGGCGACGGGCTTCGAAGCGATTGCTGATCGGCTTGTCGGTCTCACCGATGGCGCGCGCCATGGTCTCGCGCAGAGCGCTCGGAAGTTCGCCCTCGATCGCGGCGCGCGGCGTCTCAGCGCGTGCAGCGCCGGGGGCACACAGGGCCGCAGACGCGGCGAATGCGACGACCAAACGCGCCACGCCAAACTTTCCTCTCGCGCCCCGACTGAGGGTTTATCCCGCGTCGCATCGCGATGTCACCCACGGCTCACCGCTCAAGTCGCTTTCCTGAGCGACCGAAACTTGCCCAAATGGTGAGCAGCCGCGCCACACAGGTTCGCCGATTCCGAAAAGCCGCCCTTTTTCCTAGAGCGGTTCCTAAGGTCGGAGAGGGACGCGGAGGACCAACGGGTGGAGTACGGCGTGGCGACGGCCCACAGTTCTGAAGACATGGCGAACGCGTCGGCCGTTGAGCCCAAGGCTTCGCTGAACGTGCCCTACGACGAGATGCTGACCCCCCGGGGCCTGGTGCGTCCGCACTACGCGGCGCTCGACGCGCGCATCACCACCTTGGCGGCCGCTGAAATGGCCGAGCGCCAGCGGGTCTTGGAACGCTACTTCCTACTCCAAGGCATCACCTTCACGGTCTATGGCGGCGAGAGCTCGACCGAGCGGATCATCCCAACCGATCTGCTGCCGCGAATCATCCCGGCCGATGAGTGGGCCAAGATCGAGGCGGGTCTGACCCAGCGGCTAAGGGCGCTGAACATGTTCCTCGCCGACATCTATGGCGAGCAGCAGATCCTGATGGATGGGGTGGTGCCGCGCGAACTGATCCTCAGCGCCCCCTCCTACCGCCGGGAAATGCAGAACCTGTTCGTGCCGCACCAAGCCTACGCCAATGTCTGCGGCTCCGACCTTATCCGCCAGACCGACGGCGCCTTCGCGGTGCTGGAGGATAATCTGCGGGTTCCCTCCGGCGTTTCCTACATGCTGGCCAACCGGGAGGCCTCGCGGCGGGCGTTCCCGGGCACCTTCCGGGCGGCCAATGTCCGGGCCATCGACCGCTACCCCGACCTGCTGCTCGCCACCCTGAAAAGCATGGCGGCCGACTGGCGTCCGAACCCGCAGGTCGCGGTCCTGACGCCGGGGGTCTACAACTCCGCCTATTACGAGCACGCCTATCTGGCCCGGCTGATGGGCTGCCCGCTGGTCGAGGGCCGCGATCTCGTGGTCCATGACAACATGGTCTACATGCGGACCACCACGGGCCTGCGGCGGATCGACGTGATCTATCGCCGGGTCGACGACGACTTCATCGATCCCCTCACCTTCCGTCGGGACTCAGGGCTGGGCGTGGCAGGCCTGTTCAACGCCTACCGCGCCGGCAATGTGGTGATCTGCAACGCGCCCGGCACCGGCGTGGCCGACGACAAGGCCGTCTACGCCTACGTTCCCGCGATCATCCGGTACTATCTCGGCGAGGACGCCATCCTGCCCAACATCGAGACCTATCTCTGCCGCGAGGCATCCCAGCTGAGCCACGTCCTGGCCAACCTCGACAAGCTGGTGGTCAAGGCGGTCGGTGCGTCGGGTGGATACGGAATGCTGATCGGTCCGCACGCCAGCAAGAAGGAGCGCGCCGACTTCGCCGAGGCGATCAAGGCCGATCCGGACAACTACATCGCTCAGCCCACAATCCAGCTCTCCACCGCACCCTGCCTGGTCGACGGCGCTATCGAGCCGCGCCACGTCGACCTGCGGCCATTCATCCTCTCCGGCGACAAGATCGTGGTGACGCCGGGCGCCCTGACCCGCGTCGCCCTGCGCAAGGGGTCGCTGGTCGTCAACTCCAGCCAGGGCGGCGGGTCGAAGGACACCTGGGTCCTGGCCGACGGCAAGGAGGCCAAGGCATGATGCTGTCCAATCTTCGTCGCAAGGGATCGCGGGCATGATGCTCGCGAGGGTCGCCGACAGCCTCTACTGGATCGGCCGTTACGTGGAACGGGCCGAGCACATGTGCCGGCTCTCCGACGTGATGCTCAACGCCACCCTGGATCGCACCGAGGGCGCGGCCCAGGTGGCCCGTATCGCGCTGGCGGCCGTCGGCGACACCAGCCGCGCGCACATCGCCAATCCGTACGAGGCGACCCTGGCCATGACGTTGGATCGCGAGGACCCGGGCTCCATCGTCTCGTCCCTGGCGCTGGCGCGTGAGAACGCGCGCCAGGTGCGTGACCAGATCACCACCGAGACCTGGGAACGGCTGAACCTGATCTATCTGAAGACGACCGGGCCGGACGCCGCCAAGGCGTTCGCCGACGGTTCGTCGGCTTTTCTGCACGACGTGATCGCCGACCTTCACCTGTTCCGCGGCGCGGCCGACGCCACCATGAGCCACGGCGAGGGCTGGCGGTTCCTGCTGCTGGGCATGTACCTGGAACGGGCCCAGCTGATCGGTCGCTTGCTGGAGGTCTGCTTCGGCGACCGCCGCCGCGGCGCGGTGGACGACCATTTCGCCATGGTCAGCGTCCTGCGGATGAGCTGTGCGCTGGAACCTTATCTGCGGCGCTACACCGCCGACATCCAGCCGCGCAAGATCCTGGAGTTCCTGCTGCTGGACGCGGATTTCCCCCGCTCCATCCGCTTCTCGACCGCGCGGATCGAGGAGCACCTGACCGCCGCCAGCCGCTATGTGGACGCTGGCCACGCCGGACCCGAACGCCTCGCCGGCCGCCTCAAGGCCCGCCTGCAGTATGCCGACATGGACGAGCTGGAAGTCGCCGGCGCCAGCGCCCTGCTCTCCACCGTTCTCGACGAGTGCATCGGCATCCACAAGTCGGTCTACGAGACCTTCGTCCACTACTCCCTCGAAATGCGACTGCCCGCGTGAGGCGCTGACCGATGCTCTTGGAAGTCCGCCACGTCACCCAGTACCACTACGCCGAGCCCGTGCGTGAAAGCGTCATGGAGGTCTGGATGCAACCTCAGAAGGGCGCGCGCCAGCGGCTGGTGAGCTTCGAGCTGGACCTGGACCCCGCCGCCCAGCTCTTCTCCTACGCCGACCCGTTCGGCAACGCCGTCTACCACTTCGACGTGCCCCAGCCGCACGACCGGCTGAACATCGTCGCCCGATCGGCGGTGGAAACCCAGGCGCCCGCCGCCCTGCCCGAAGCCCTGGACATGGGTGAATGGGACCGCCTGCGCAGCGACTTCGTCCGCGGGGAGAACTTCGACTTCCTGCGCCATCATGGCTTCGCGGTGGAGACGCCAGCGCTCAAGGCTTTCGTCGCCGAGCGCAAGATCGACGATCTGAAGATCCTGGATCCGCTGCGCGCCGTCCGCGAGCTGTCCAAGATCATCTACGAGTCCTTCGATTACGAGGCCGGCGTCACCCACGCCGACAGCCCTATCGACCTCGCGCTGGAGGCGCGGCGCGGCGTCTGTCAGGACTTCACCCACATCATGCTGGCCAACTGCCGGGCGTGGGGCATCCCCGCGCGCTACGTCTCCGGATACCTGTTCACCGACCGCAAGGCCGGCGACCGCTCGGACCCCGACGCCACCCACGCCTGGGTGGAGGTCTTCCTGCCGTCCACACGCTGGATCGGCCTGGACCCCACCAACAACGTCATCGCCGGCGAACGTCACATCGCCGCGGCGCTGGGCCGCGACTACGACGACGTGCCGCCCTCCCGGGGCGTCTATAAGGGCGAGGCCGAAAGCCAGCTCGCCGTGGGCGTCTCCGTGCGCCGCGCCCGCGCGGCGATCACCGAGCCGGAGTTCATCAGGGTCGCCCAGCCCTCGTTCTCGCGCGCCGGACGGCGACGGGGATCGGCGGGGGGCCAAGTCTATGACCAGCAGCTTCAGCAGCAACAGCAGCAGCAGTAAAGTCGCGACGCGTCAGACGTTCATGCGGAAGAACGCGACCGCCAACAACGCCGCGCCCAGCAGTATGAAGGCGATCTCGATGACGATCGCGCGACGCGGCGAGGTCCGCAGACGCGCGAGAAAGCGAAGGATGGGGGTCATGGGCGCGGATGCTGTCTGCGCCTTGCCAACTCGTCAAGGTAGTTGGCGCCGAATTACGCGCTAAAGATGTATGACCGCTGCGCCGCCAGGCCCAGACGCTCCCCCGAGCCGAACCGCCCCGCGAGGTCGCGCGAGAACGCCGCCTCGATCCGCTGACCGCCCGAGGTCAAGCCATCAACCCGCACCACCGGACCGCTGGAGGCGACCCGCTCGGTGGTCAGGAACAGGCTCTCCTGGCCAGGGGTTGCCACCGTGAACTCATGCGGCCGCACGAAGGCCACCGCCGCGCCGTCGGCCACGCCCTGCGCCGGAAGTTCAATCTCGGCCGACCGGAAGCGTCCGCCTTTGACCGCGCCCTCGAACCGATTGGCCTCGCCGACAAAGCCGCAGACGAAGGCGCCGATCGGCTCGTCATGCACCTCGTGTGGCTTGCCGACCTGTTCGATGGCGCCGTTGTTGAGGATCGCGACCCGGTCGGCGAGTTCCAACGCCTCTTCCTGGTCGTGGGTGACGAAGATGGTGGTGACGCCGGTGGCGTCATGGATCCGACGCAGCTCCTTGCGCAGCGACTTGCGCACCGTCGCGTCCAGGGCGCCGAAGGGCTCGTCCAGCAACAGGACGCTGGGATTGACCGCCAGGGCGCGGGCGAGCGCCACCCGCTGGCGCTGCCCCCCCGAGAGCTGGGCCGGGTATCGGTTCCCAAGATCGCCCAGTTCCACCAGGTTCAGCAATTCGTTGACCCGGTCGGCGATCTCCGACTTGGACGGCTTGTCTGCGCCCTTGCGCACGTCCAGTCCGAAGGCGACGTTACGCGCCACGGTCATGTGCCGGAACAGGGCGTATTGCTGGAAGACGAAGCCCACCCGCCGCGCCGCCGCGCTGGCGTAGGTCATGTCCTGGTCGCCATAGAGCACCTGACCCTTTTCGGGGAACTCCAGGCCGGCGATGACGCGCAGCAGCGTCGTCTTGCCCGAGCCCGAGGGACCGAGCAGCGCCAGCAGCTCGCCGTCGGCGATCTCCAGGCTGACCTGGTTGAGCGCCGGATAGCGGCCGAAGGTCTTCTCCACCGAGCGGATGGAAATGGTCATTTCGGATGCATCTCTCTAGTGGCGGCCGGGCCGCGACTGCGGCTGGATCAGTTCGAGACCGGCCTTCAGCACCAGGGTGGCGATGGCCAGGAAGCAAAGCAGGGCGGCGACGGCGAAGGCGCCGACGAAATCGTACTCGTTGTAGAGGATCTCCACATGCAGCGGCATGGTGTTGGTCAGGCCGCGAATGTGGCCCGAGACCACCGACACCGCGCCGAACTCGCCCATCGCCCGCGCATTGCAGAGCAGCACCCCGTAGAGCAGGCCCCAGCGGATGTTGGGCGCCGTCACGCTCCAGAACGCGCGTAGGCCCGAGGCGCCCATGGAGACGGCGGCTTCTTCCTCGTCCACCCCCTGCTCCTGCATCAGCGGGATCAGCTCACGGGCGATGAAGGGGAAGGTGACGAAGATGGTCGCCAGCACGATGCCGGGGATCGCGAAGATCACCTTGATGTCGTGCTCGATCAGCCAGGGCCCGAACCAGCCCTGGGCGCCGAACACCAGCACATAGATCAGGCCCGCCACCACCGGCGACACCGAGAACGGCAGGTCGATCAGGGTGATCAAGAAGGCCTTGCCCGGAAACTGATGCTTGGCGATGGCCCAGGCCGCGCAGATGCCGAAGGCCGCGTTGAACGGCACGGTGATCGCCGCGGTGATCAGGGTGAGCCTGATCGAGGCCTGGGCGTCCTCCTGCGCGATGGCCTCCAGCGCCGGACCGAGGCCCTTGCGCAGGGCCTCGAAGAACACCGTGACCATGGGCAGGATCAGCACGCTAACCAGGAACACCGCGACGATGGCCAGGATAAGCGCCTTGGCCCAGGCCGGGTCCTCGGTGGGATGACGCATGCGACGGCTCATGAGAAGCGCCTCGCCCAGGCCTGAATGGCGTTGATCACGAACAACATCAGGAAGGATACGCCCAGCATCACCACCGCCACCGTGGCCGCCCCGGCGTAGTCGTACTGCTCCAGCTCGATGACGATCAGCAGCGGCGCGATCTCCGAGACATAGGGCATGTTGCCGGCGATGAAGATCACCGAGCCGTACTCGCCGACCCCCCGGGCGAAGGCCAGGGCGAAGCCGGTCAGCCAGGCGGGACCCAGCGCCGGCAGGATCACGCGCGCGATGGTGTCCAGGCGGTTGGCGCCCAGGCTGGCGGCCGCCTCCTCCACGTCATGCGCCAGGTCGCGCATGACCGGCTCCAGGGTCCGCACCACGAAGGGCAGGCCGATGAAAGTGAGCGCGATCACGACGCCCAGCGGCGTGTAGGCGATCTTGATTCCGGTCGGGGTGAACAACGACCCCACCCAGCCGTTCGGAGCGTACAGCGTCGCCAGCGCGATGCCCGCCACCGCGGTCGGCAGGGCGAACGGCAGGTCGATGATCCCGTTGACCAGGCTCTTTAAGGGAAACTCATAGCGGACCAGCGCCCAGCACGTGAGCACCCCGAAGACACCGTTGATCGTGGCCGCCACCAGGGCCGCTCCGAACGAGAGGCGATAGGCGGTCAAGGCCCGCGTGTTGAAGGCTGCGTCGAGGAATTCCGGGAAGCTCTGCTCCGACGCCTTGAGCACGACCGCGACCAACGGGATCAGCACCACGATCGACAGGACCGATAGCGTGACGCCCATTGTCAGCGAGAAGCCGGGAATCGCCGAGCGACGTCGGAACATCGGCCGACGGGCCGGCGCGGGGAGCGCGGTGTCTGGTCTGTGGCTCGCGGTCATGCGGTGGTGCGTGGCCCCGGTTGAAACGTCTATACGCCGACACAAAAGCGGTTGGCTGCGCTTCGGTCCGCAGCTTGGCTAATTCCTACTTCGCCAATCGACAATATAGATTTTCTAAGAGCGCGGCACGAAAGCCTGCGCATCGCGGCGCTGGCAGCTGAAGCAGTGGCGGCGCGATCGAGAGCCGCCTCGGTCTTGGGCCGCTCGGCCGCCGCGCCGGCGCGGCGCTGTTGCCAGGCGAACAGGGCGACGCCGATCACGATGGCCAGGGTGATCGGCAAGGCCAGCATCTGGCGCAGGGAGGGCGGCCCGCTCACCCGGTCAGGCCCATCGTATAGCCGCCCGCGACC
>NZ_JANOCX010000041.1:0-18386 GCF_031412415.1 Phenylobacterium sp. | reverse complement strand
CCGGGCCAGGGTGCGCTTGGTCGGATCCATGGTGGTTTCCTTGAGCTGGGCGGGCATCATCTCGCCCAGACCCTTGAAGCGTCCGATTTCCGGCTTCTTGCCCTTGAACTCGGTCGCCAGCAGCTCCTCGCGGTGCGCATCGTCGCGGGCGTAGATCGTCTTGCCGCCGTGGCTCAGCCGATAGAGCGGGGGCAGGGCGAGATAGAGCCGGCCGGCCCGGATGAGGTTCGGCATGGTGCGGTAGAAGAAGGTGATCAGCAGCGAAGCGATGTGGGCGCCGTCGACGTCGGCGTCCGTCATGATCACCACGCGTTCATAGCGCAGGTCTTCTTCCTTGAATTTCGAGCCGCCCTGGACGCCCAGCGCCAACATCAGGTCGGTGAGCTCCTTGTTGGCGAACATCTTGTCGAGCGATGCCGACGCCACGTTCAGGATCTTGCCGCGCAGGGGCAGGATCGCCTGGGTGCGGCGGTCGCGGGCCTGCTTGGCGGAGCCGCCGGCGCTATCGCCCTCGACCAGGAAGATCTCCGTGCCGTCGGTGGCTTGGCCTGAACAGTCAGCCAGCTTGCCGGGCAAGCGAAGCTTGCGGGTGGCCGAGGCGCGGGCGACTTCCTTGTCGCGGCGGCGCTTCAGGCGCTCCTCGGCGCGCTCGATGACAAACTCAAGCAAGGCGCTGGCGGCCTTGGGCTGGGCGGTCAGCCAGTGGTCGAAGGGGTCGCGCAGGGCGTTCTCGACCAGCTTCTGGGCGTCGGCCGACGACAGCCGCTCCTTGGTTTGACCCTGGAATTCGGGATTGCGAACGAAGACGCTGATCAGGGCGCCGGCCTGGGCCACCACGTCCTCGGCCGTGAGGATCGAGCCGCGCTTCTCGCCGGTCAGCTCCGCATAGGCCTTGAGGCCGCGGGTCAGGGCGGCGCGCAGGCCGGCCTCGTGAGTGCCGCCTTCCGGTGTCGGAACGGTGTTGCAGTAGGACTGCATGAAGCCGTCGGCCTCTCCGAACCCGGCCGGGGTCCAGGCGATGGCCCATTCCACGGTGCCGCCCTCGGCCTTGCGCTCGATGCGCCCGGCGAAAGGCTCGGGCGTCACCGTCTCGATGCCCTTGACCCGCTCGGCCAGGAAGTCTGCGAGGCCGTTGGGGAAGCGGAACGTCGCCTCGGCCGCCGTCTGGTCGTGGATGCGAGAGGGATCACAGCTCCAGCGGATCTCGACGCCGCCGAACAGATAGGCCTTGGATCGGGCCATCCGGTAAAGACGCGCCGGCTTGAAGGCCGCGCCCTCGCCGAAGATCGTCGCATCGGGCGTGAAGGCGATCGCCGTCCCCTTCTTGCGGGTGGCCGCGCCCTTCTCGATCGGGCCCAGCGGCTTGCCGCGGCTGAAGGCCTGGCGCCACTCGAAGCCGTCTTTCCAGGCGGTGACCTCGACGTGCTCGGACAACGCGTTGACCACCGACACCCCGACCCCGTGCAGGCCCCCGGAGGTTTCATAGGCCTTGCCCGAGAATTTCCCGCCCGAGTGCAGGACGGTCATGATGACCTCCAGCGCCGACTTGCCCGGATGCTTCGGGTGCGGGTCGACAGGGATACCGCGTCCGTCGTCCTTGACCGTCAGCATGCCCTCGGCATCCAGCCGGACCTCGATCAGCTTGGCGTGGCCGGCGACGGCCTCGTCCATGGCGTTGTCCAGCACCTCGGCGAACAGGTGGTGCAAGGCCCGCTCATCCGTTCCGCCGATGTACATGCCCGGGCGCTTGCGGACCGGCTCCAGCCCCTCCAGCACCTCGATGTCCTTGGCCGAATAGCCGCCGGTGACGGCGGGATCGGGACGCGGCTCGTGGCTCTGCGCCAACGGCGCGGCCGGCGCTGGATTGAGCGCGTCGTCGAACAGGGAAGCTTGGGGGAGGAGGGCCTTGGACATGAGACCGTGAAAGTGGAACGATTCGAGACCGCTCCATATGAATCGCGGCGCGGGCCGTGGCAATGGATGGCGGGGCGCCGTGACGTCGCGGCCTGTGGAGGGATCGACGGATGAGCTCCGGCAATGGCGAACCGCTGCGGATCGGCATCCTGGGCGCCGCGCGGATCGCGCCCCCGGCCCTGATCTCGCCGGCCAGGGCGACGGGCGCGGCCCAGGTGGTCGCGGTGGCCGCCCGCGACCAGACGCGCGCCACCGCCTACGCCATCGAGCACGCCATCCCCATCGCGCTGAATAGCTACGAGGACCTGATCGACCACCCTGAGGTCGACGCGATCTACAACGCCTTGCCGCCGTCGCGACACGCCGACCTGACCCTCGCGGCGCTGGCGGCCGGCAAGCCAGTGCTGTGCGAGAAGCCCTTCGCCATGAACGAGTCGGAGGCCCGAACCATGGTGGAGGCCGCGCAGGCCCAGGGCCTGGTGCTGATGGAAGCCTTTCACTACCGCTATCACCCCCTGTTCGCGCGGGTGCTGGAGATCTGCGCCAGCGGCGAGATCGGCGCCGTGCGCCGGATGGAGGCGGTGTTCACGACCTCCATTCCCGACACCGGCGCGGAGCTGCGCTACGATCCGGCCCTGGGCGGCGGCGCCTTGATGGATCTCGGAACCTATTGTCTGCACTGGTCGCGGACGGTGGCGGGCGCCGAGCCCCTGGCCGCCCGGGCTGAGTCGGTGCTGAGCGCTTCCGGCGTCGATGTCTCGACCCATGCGATCCTGGCCTTCCCCGGCGGGGTGATCGCCGAACTGACCTGCGACATGGCCGGCCCGGTCCGCGCGAGTCTCGAGATCACCGGCCTGGAGGGGCGGCTGAAAGTGATCAATCCGCTTGCGCCGCAACTGGGCCATCTGATCGAGGTCGTGCGGGAAGGAGGGACGTCGCGTCGGGAAACCGCCAGCCGCGAGCCAACCTACGACTTTCAGCTCCGCGCTTTCGTGGCCGCCGTGCGAGGCGAAGCCGCCCCGCTGACCGGCGGGGCGGACGCCGTGGCCCAAATGGCGGCGATCGACGCTATCAAGGCCGCCATAGCGGCCTAGGCAATGTCGAGCCGGTGAGCGCGTTCGCCGTCGAAGATCATCATCTCGGCGGTCAGGGTGTCCATGTATTCACGCATCAACTTGATTTTGCCGACCTCCAGCTTGAACACGAAGACGTAGGTCATGTCGTAGGCCCTGCCATTGACGACCGTCGCGCGCATGCGCTCCTCGACCACAACCGTGTCCCCGTCGGCGTAGACGCCCAGGAAGTCGATCTGAACTTCGCGGAACAGTCTGTGAAAACCTTGAGTCAGGAAGCGGGCGATCACGTCTCGCCCTGTCATGCCGCTGGGCGCCCCCAGGGCGACCGCGGTGGCGTTGTCCTTCGGCGCGATCCATACGGCGTCTTCGGCGAAGAAGGGCGCAGCCTGGGCGGGGTCCTGACTGGCGAACGCCTTCCAGGCGTTGATGACGATGTGGCGGCTTTGTTCCGTGTCCATGTCGAAAGTCCTTTCCTTTGGGACTCGCGGCATAGCGGTGTGATCGTCGCCTGGCTGGCGAGGTCCGGACGCGATGCCCTGGCGACGCGAAAAAGGGCCGCGGAGTGATCCGCGGCCCTTCTATCGTCGCCTCAGGTGAGGACGCTCAGCACTTGTAGTACATGTCGAATTCCACCGGGTGAGGATGGAGGGCGAGGCGCATGACCTCTTCCATCTTCAGCTCGATATAGGCGTCGATGAAGTCGTCGCTCATCACGCCGCCGGCCTTCAGGAAGCCGCGGTCCTTGTCCAGGTTCTCAAGGGCTTCCTTGAGCGAACCGCAGACTTCCGGGATCTTCTTCTGCTCGCGCGGCGGCAGGTCGTAGAGGTTCTTGTCAGCCGGGGCGCCCGGGTCGATCTGGTTGATGATCCCATCGATGCCGGCCATCAGCAGGGCGGTGAAGGTCAGGTAGGGGTTGCCCATCGGGTCGGGGAACCGGGCTTCCAGACGCTTGCCCTTGGGGCTGTCCACGTGCGTGATGCGGATCGAGGCCGAGCGGTTGCGGGCGGAGTAGGCCAGCTTCACCGGGGCTTCGTAGCCGGGGACCAGACGCTTGTAGGAGTTGGTGGTCGAGTTCGAGAAGGCGTTGATCGCCTTGGCGTGCTTGATGATGCCGCCGATGTACCAGAGGCACATCTGGCTCAGGCCGGCGTACTTGTCGCCGGCGAACAGCGGCTTGCCGTCGCCCCAGATCGACTGGTGGACGTGCATGCCCGACCCGTTGTCGCCGAACATCGGCTTGGCCATGAAGGTGGCCGTCTTGCCGTAGGCCGCCGCGACATTCTGAATCACGTACTTATAGAGCTGAAGGCGGTCGGCCATGACGATCATGGTGTCGAACTTCAGGCCGAGCTCGTGCTGGGCGGGCGCCACTTCGTGGTGGTGCTTTTCCGGCTTCATGCCCAGCTCGCCCATGACGGCGAGCATCTCGCCGCGCAGGTCCTGGGCGCTGTCCACCGGGTTCACCGGGAAATAGCCGCCCTTGGGACCGGGGCGGTGGCCCATGTTGCCCTCGGGATACTCCTTGCTCGTATTGATCGGCAGTTCGCTGGCGTCATACGAGTAGCCGGTGTTGTGTGGCTGAGTGGACCACTTCACGTCGTCGAAGATGAAGAACTCGGCTTCAGGACCGAAGAACACCGTGTCGCCGATGCCCGACGCCTTCACGAAGGTCATCGCCGCCTTGGCGATGGAGCGCGGGTCGCGCTCGTAGGGGGTGCCGGTGTCGGGGTTCACGACGTCGCAGAACAGGCACAGCGTGGTCTGCTGGTAGAACGGGTCGATATAGGCGCTGTCCAGGTCCGGACGGAGCTTCATGTCGCTCTCGTTGATGGCCTTCCAGCCGGCGATCGACGAGCCGTCGAACATGGTGCCATCATTCAGGAAGTCGTCATCGACCAGATCGATGTCGAAGGTCACATGCTGCATCGCACCGCGAATGTCGGTGAAGCGCACGTCGACGTATTTGACGTCCTTCTCTTTGATCTGGTCCAGAATGTCCTTGGCGGTCGCCATTGCAGTATCCCCTTAAAGTGGTCTCGATGAATTCGTCTAGACGGCCGCGGAGCCGGTCTCCCCGGTCCGGATGCGCAGCACGTCGGTAATTTCCGACACGAAGATCTTGCCGTCGCCGATGCGGCCGGTTCGGGCCGCGCCCACGATCGCCTCCAGCGCCGGATCCAGTTGGTCGTCGGCGACGACCACCTCGATTTTGATCTTCGGCAGGAAGTCGACCACGTACTCGGCGCCGCGATAGAGTTCGGTATGGCCCTTCTGGCGGCCATAGCCCTTGGCCTCCAGGACGGTCATGCCCTGAACGCCCAGTTCCTGAAGGGCTTCTTTCACCTCGTCCAGCTTGAACGGCTTGATGATGGCTTCGATCTTCTTCATGGCTCGACTTCGCTCACACTCACCGCCCGGCGGCCGGGGTTACGAGCATGCTCCGATGGCCGGCGACAAGGGCAAGCCCGGCTTGCCTGACGCGACGGCGGCTATGCCAACATCATTGCCCGAAAAACAGGCTGCGGGCGCCCACAATTCGATCAGGGCCGAAATCGGCTTGTGAGCGGGTCGCGGGCGCCTAGGATCGCCGTCAACCACGCCCGGGAGGGGCTCGAAAATGGACGCCAGGACACCGGTTCTCATCGGGGCAGGGCAATTCACCTATCGTGGCGAACCCGGCGCCTCGCCGTCTCCCACCGCGTTGCTGAAGATTGCGGCGGAACGTGCCGTGGAAGACGCGGGATTGCCCGCCGGGGCGCTGAGCGGGATCGACACCCTGGCCGTGGTGGGGTTCACCATCGACGCGCCGGGCGGCGGACGGATGGTCCCGCACTCGACAAATCCGCCGGCGACGCTCGCCAAGCGCCTGGGCGCGAGCCCGAGCCACGCCGTCTATTCCCACATGGGCGGCAACAGCCCCCAGCAGATGATCAACGTTGTCGCCGAGCGCATCGCCAAGGGCCAAACCGAGTTCGCCCTGGTGGTCGGATGCGAGTTCCTGGGCTCAGCCACCAAGCGCCTGCAGCGTGGGCTGGGGTTCGACGACTGGGACGATGTCGAGGACCTGCCCGCCCCGGAGCGGATCGGCGACCCGCGCAACGGCGTCACGCCATACGAGGCCAAGCACGGCCTGGGCCGCCCCATCAACTGCTATCCGCTGTTCGAGAACGCCCTGCGCGCCCGCGACAGCCGCTCGATCCCCGACCACCAGAAGCGCCTGGGCGAGTTGTTCGCGCCCTTCACCCAGGTGGCGGCGAAGAACCCCGAGGCCTGGTTCCCGGTGGAACGCTCCGCCGAGGAACTGGTCACGGTCACCGACCGCAACCGCATGGTGGGCTTTCCCTATCCTAAATACCTCAACGCCATCATGGAGGTGGACCAGTCGGCGGGGGTGATCGTCACCAGCCTCGCCAAGGCCCGCGCACTGGGCGTGGCGGAAGACCGGATGGTCTATCTGCACGGTTGCGCCGACGCCTACGACCTCTGGTATCCCCTGGACCGGCAGGACTTCCACTCCAGCCCGGCCATGCGCTTGACCGGCGAGCGGGCCCTGGCCATGGCCGACATCGGCCTCGACGACATCGGCCACATCGACCTCTATTCCTGCTTCCCGGTGGCGGTGGAGGTCGGCGCGGAGGAGCTCGGGCTGGCGCTCAACGATCCCCGAGGCCTGACGGTGACCGGCGGCCTGCCGTACATGGGCGGGCCCGGCAACAACTACGCCATGCACTCCATCGCCGTGATGATGCAGCGATTGCGGGACGATCCCGGCTCCTATGGCCTGGTGACGGCCAACGGCTGGTACCTGACCAAGCAGTCCACGGGAGTCTATTCGACCAGGCCCTTGAAGGGCCCGTTCGAACGTCAGGACCCGAAGGTGATCCAGGACCAGATCGACGCCCTGCCGCATCCTGTTGTCATCGAAGCGCCACAGGGCGCGGCCACCATAGAGACCTACACGGTCGTCCATGGCCGCGAGGGCTATATGATGGGCATTGTCGTCGGCCGCGATTCCGAAGGCCGGCGCTTCGTCGCCAACACCCCGACCGACGCCGCGACGCTCTCGAACCTTGAGGCGACCGAGGCGGTCGGCCGCAAGGGGACCGTCGGACGTTCTGAGGACGGCGCCCGTAACATATTCATCCCGGATTGATTTGATGTCGCGACTTTACCTGATCCGCCACGGCAAACCCGCCGCCACCTGGGGCGAGGCCGACGAGGATCCTGGCCTGGATGACGCTGGGCGGGCTCAGGCCGAGGCCGCGCGGGACTATCTCCTGGCCCTGCCGGAAGCCGACCGGCCTAGGCGGGTGGTATCGTCACCGCTGCGCCGCTGCCGGGAGACGGCGATCCCCACCGCCGAGGCGCTGGGGGTCGAC
The DNA here is from genome assembly GCF_031412415.1 of Phenylobacterium sp. Taxonomy (GTDB): domain Bacteria; phylum Pseudomonadota; class Alphaproteobacteria; order Caulobacterales; family Caulobacteraceae; genus Phenylobacterium. The sequence goes on along the minus strand of NZ_JANOCX010000041.1, from coordinate 11,017 downwards.
ATCGAGATCGATTCGTCGGTCGGTGAGATCCCCACCCCCAAGGCCCTGACGACCGTCGAGCGCCCCGCCTGGCTCCGCGGCGTCTTCCAGGGCAAGTGGAAGGATGTCGAGGGCGACCTGGACTACGACGCGTGGCGGCGCGACATCGTCGCATCCCTGCATGCGCGGGGCGATACGGCGGTCTTCTCGCACTATGTCGCCATCAATGCGGTGATGTCGCAGCTTGAGAACGACGAGCGGGTCCTGGTCTTTCGGCCCGATCACGCCTCCATCTCGACCCTGGAAACCGACGGGTCGAGCTTGACCCTGGTGGCCAAGGGGCGCGAAGCCTCCACCGGAGTTCTGTAAGAGTCTCCCGGGAGGTCGGTGTTGGCGGCGCGCAAGATCCACACGGTGGCCGAGATCGCCGCCGCCGACCGCGCGGCGATCGCCGGCGGTACGCCTGGCGTTGAACTGATGGAGCGGGCAGGGGCCGCGGTCGCCGACGCCATCGTGGAACGCTTTTCCCTGCGGCCGGTCGCCGTGCTGTGCGGACCGGGAAACAATGGCGGCGACGGCTATGTGGTCGCGCGGTTGCTGAAGGCGCGCGGCTGGCCGGTCGAACTGCGCGCCCTCGCGCCGCCGGAGACCGCCGACGCCAAGGCCGCGGCGGGGCTTTGGGACGGCGGCGCCGTGGCGTTCGACGCGCCGTTGCGGGCCCGCCTGTTCGTCGACGCCCTTTTCGGGGCGGGCCTGTCGCGGCCGTTGACGGGCGAGGCCGCGGCCATGGCGTCGCGCTTGGCCGAGCGCCCCGATAGCGTCGTGGCCATCGACGTGCCCAGCGGCGTGCCGGGCGATACCGGTCGGCCCATGGGCGCGGCGGTCTGCGCCGGTTTGACCGTCACCTTCCACGCCAAGAAGCCCGCCCATGCTCTCGAGCCCGGCCATGGGCTGTGCGGCGAGGTGATCGTGGCCGATATCGGGCTGGCTGAGGCGGCCAGCGACCTGCTGGAGAATGGGCCAGACTTTTGGCTGCCGGCCTTTCCCTGGCCAGGCGCCGGCTCGCACAAGCATGCGCGGGGGCGGCTGGTGGTGATCTCCGGGGAGGCCTGGAGCACGGGGGCGTCGCGCCTGTCGGCGCGCTCGGGCCTGCGCGTTGGGGCGGGGTTGGTGACCCTGTTGTCGCCGCCTGACGCCCTGGCGGTCAACGCGGCGCATCTCGAGGCGGTGATGCTGGGGTCCTTCGATACGGAGGCCGAGCTTGAGCAATTGGCCGCCGACGTCGACGCCGCCATCATCGGTCCGGCCGCCGGGGTCAGCGAAGCCACGCTGATGAATGTCCTGGCGCTGGCCCGCACCGGTGCTGCCCTGGTCATCGACGCCGACGCCATCACCGTCTTCCGCGACGATCCGGAGGAGCTGTTCTCGGTCCTCGACGTGGATGACGTGCTCACGCCTCACCCGGGCGAGTTCGAGCGGTTGTTCCCCGGACTGCTGCGCGATTCCCCCGAACGGATCACGGCGGCGCGGCGCGCGGCGGCGAAGGCCGACGCCATCGTGCTGCTGAAGGGCCCCGACACGGTGATCGCCGCGCCGGACGGCCGAGCCGCCGTCAACACCAACGGATCGCCGTGGCTGGCCACCGCCGGATCGGGCGACGTACTGGCTGGACTGATCGGCGGATTGATCGCCCAGGGCATGGACAGCTTCGAAGCCGCCTGCGCGGCCGCCTGGATCCATTCGGAGGCCGCCGACGCGCACGGACCTGGCCTGATCGCCGAAGATCTTCCGGGTCTCATACCGGGGGTCCTGCGCCGGTTGTACGACGCTCGCTGAGATTGAGGTCCCTCGGGATATGGCCAAGCTCGGCGACCCATGATACCGGCTGCCGCGACATGATCTCGAACCTCCAACGCGCAGCCGCCCTCCAGGCTATGGGCCGTCCGGTAATGACCGGGCGGATCGTCATGCGTGTGCGGGAGGGCGTCGAGATCTAGGGTTCGTTATCGCGCCCGACGATTTCCCAAACCCCTTCCGGCGACGGAAGGGGTTTTGATTCCAGGTCCCGTTTCGCGTCGCCGGCCCTTTCTCGCAAGGAGCCACCCATGACGTCCCTGACCCCCGAACTGCTCGCGGCGCTGGCGCTGTTCGCCCTTGTCTCCTCGATCACGCCCGGCCCGAACAACACCATGCTGATGGCCTCGGGCGCCAATTTCGGCTTCCGCGCCACGACGCCGCATGCGCTGGGCGTGTCGCTGGGGTTCTTCGTGCTGGTCATGGCCGTGGGCCTCGGCCTGGGCGGACTGTTCACGGCCTATCCGGTGTTGCACGACATCCTGGCGGTGATCGGCGGCGGCTACCTGCTCTGGCTGGCCTGGAAGATCGCCACGGCGAAGGGATCGGGGTGGGCAAGGCCGGCGCCGTCCCGCAGACCTTCCTGCAGGCCGCCGCGTTCCAATGGGTCAATCCGAAGGCCTGGGCCATGGCCCTGGGGGCGGTCACCGCCTATGCGCCCCGAGAGAACTACGCGGTGAACATCCTGATCGTGTCGGCGATCTTCACCGCCATCAACCTGCCGTGCGTCAGCCTCTGGACCGGGTTCGGCGTCGGACTGCGTCGGTTCCTGGATCGACCGGCGGTCCTGCGCGGGTTCAACATCCTGATGGCGCTGCTGCTGGTGGCCTCGCTGATCCCCCTGGCGCTGGAACTCCTGCGCGGCTAGGCGGACCTATTCTGAACAAGCTTCCCGACTTGGTGGTGTGAATGACGTTTGGGAGGTTCTCGTGTTCGGCGGCGTTGGTCGCCGCCGCGCTGATGTCGGCGCTGCCGGCGGCCGCGCAGAATTCTCCGGCCGCGCAGCGCGTCCTGGACAAGGCCAAGGCCGCGTCCGGCGCTCGCGGGTGGAACGCTCTTCGCGCCCTGCACCAGGTGGGTAAGGACAACGACGCGCCGTTCGAGCGCTGGTGCGATCCTGTTCGCTACGGCGTTCGGACCGAGACCGGCGTCGGCGCCGCCAAGCATGTCGAGGCCTACAACGGAGCGGCGGACTGGCGCATGCTCGCCAGCGGCCTGGTGGTGGGGTCCGCCGACCGGGCGGTCCTGGCCGAGGTTCGGTCCGACGCCTTCTTCTGCGCCCACGCCTATTTCTTCCCCAGCCGCTTCGACCTTCGAAGCAGCCATGCCGGGCGGCGCGAAAGCGGCGGCCGCACCTATGATGTGCTCAAGGTCCAGCCGGTCGGCGGCGAGCCGCGAGACCTCTGGTTCGACCAGCGCACGGGGATGCTGGGCCTGATCGTCGACGAGACCGGTCCGAGGCAGGGGCGCATGGAGCTGTCCGACTATCGGCGTGTGGGATCGGTGCTAATCCCGTTCCGCGCGACAACCTACGGCGGCGGCCGCTCAAGCCCGCAGGTCCGAGTGTTGGAGCGTGTCGACCTGACCCCGGTCGAGCGGGCCCTGTTCAGCGCCCCGCCGGCGGCGCGCTGACCCGGAGGGCCGGCTCGCCTGCTTTAGATGGTGCGGCTAGAGGGACTCGAACCCCCACGGTTGCCCGACGGTACCTAAAACCGTTGCGTCTACCAATTCCGCCATAGCCGCGCGGCGCCCGGTATAGCGAGGAGGGCGCTGTGGGCAAGGGCGCGATGGTCGCCGCCGCTTCACGACACCTTTGTACTTGGACTGTCTCGTTTGAAATGACATAAGAGCGCCCGCTCGCCGCCGCTTGTTCGGCGGCGATTGTCCTTTCATCTCAGGGCGGATCTGACGGCGCGCGTGACGCGCCTCACTCCGGAAGTTCAAGAATGTCGATGCAGATCGTTGAAAAGTCCGGCGAAGGCCTCAGCAAGGTTTTTGGCGTGGTCGTCCCCGCGGCGGACCTCAATGAGCGCCTGGAGGCGCGGATCACCGAGATCCGCCCGCAGATGAACATCAAGGGGTTCCGCCCCGGGAAGGTGCCCGCCGCCCATGTACGGCGGGTGCACGGCAAGGCCCTGATGGCCGAGGTCATCCAGGAAGCCATCAACGAGTCCAGCCAGAAGGTGCTGACCGACAACAACCTGCGCCCCGCCGGCGAGCCCGACCTGAAGCCCGAGGGTGATTTCGAGAAGGTCATCGAGGGCGCCGCGGACCTGGCCTACGAACTGGCCATCGAGGTGATGCCCGAGTTCGAACCCACGGACCTGACCAAGATCTCCCTGAAGCGCCCGGTCTATGAGCCCACCGGCGCGGAAGTGGACGAGGCCGTCGAGGAACTGGCCAAGCAGAACCGCATCTATGAGGCGCGCACGGGCAAGTCGGTGAAGGCCAAGAAGGACGACCAGGTCGTCATTGACTTCATCGGCCGTATCGACGGCGTCGCCTTCGAGGGCGGCACGGGCGTGGACACCGACCTCGTCCTGGGCTCGGGCAGCTTCATCCCCGGCTTCGAAGACCAACTCATCGGCGCCAAGGCCGGCGACGTGGTCACCGTGAAGGTGGCGTTCCCGGCCGACTACCAAGCCGCTCAGCTGGCCGGCAAGGACGCTGAATTCGAGACCACCGTGAAAGAGGTCAAGGCTCCCGTCGACGCCAAGGCTGACGACGCCATGGCCGAGCGACTGGGCGTCGAGAGCCTGGAGAAGCTCAAGGAGCTGCTGAAGACCAATCTCGAGAGCCAGTACGCCGGCGCCTCGCGCTTCAAGCTGAAGCGCGCCCTGCTGGACGTCCTGGACGAGAAGCACGACTTCCCGCTGCCCCCGAAGATGGTCGAGGCCGAGTTCGCCTCCATCTGGCAACAGGTCCAGCAGGACAAGGAGCGCGGCGGATTGCCGCCCGAGGACACCGAAAAGACCGAGGACCAGCTTCAGTCCGAGTATCGCAAGATCGCCGAGCGCCGGGTCCGCCTGGGCCTGGTCCTGGCCGAGATCGGCCGGACCAACAACGTCCAGGTGACCAACGAGGAACTGCAGAACGCCGCGGTGACCGAAGCCCGTCGCTACGGCCAGCAGGCCCAGCAGATCTTCGACATGTTCATGAAGGACCAGAACTTCCAGGCTCAGCTGCGCGCCCCGATCTTCGAGGACAAGGTCGTCGACCTGATCGTTGGCCAGGCCAAGGTGAAGGACCAGAAGGTCTCCAAGGAAGAGCTGCTCAAGGAAGACGACATGCCCGAGGGCTACGGCGCCTAAGACCGGCTCAATCGGCTGTCATGACGATCAAATCCCTCCCCGGACCGGGGAGGGATTTTCTTTAGGACTCTTGGTCACCTTGCAACGGCCCCTCCGCCACGCGATATCGGAGGGGAACGCGGCGCTGCGTGCAGAGTCGCATCATTCGAGAGAGGCTTTATCCAAATGCGTGACCCCATGACCGCGCTGAACCTCGTCCCGATGGTGGTCGAGCAGACCAGCCGCGGCGAGCGCGCCTTCGACATTTTCTCGCGCCTGCTCAAGGAGCGGGTCATTTTCCTGAACGGACCGGTCGAGGACGGCATGTCGGCGCTGATCTGCGCCCAGCTCCTGTACCTGGAGGCCGAGAACCCGAAGAAGGAAATCCAAATGTACATCAACTCCCCCGGGGGAGTGGTGACGTCCGGCCTCGCGATCTATGACACCATGCAGTACATCAAGTCGCCGGTGGTGACGCTCTGCATGGGCATGGCCGCCTCGATGGGCTCGTTCCTGCTGATGGCCGGCGCCAAGGATCACCGGATCAGCCTGCCCAACGCGCGGATCATGGTCCACCAGCCGTCCGGCGGCTATTCCGGCAAGGCGTCGGATATCGAGCGCCACGCCGAGGACATCATCAAGACCAAGCGCCGCCTGAACGAGATCTACGCCAAGCACACCGGCCGGACCTTCGAGGAAGTCGAGGAAAAGCTCGACCGCGACACCTTCATGACCGCCGAGGAGGCCAAGGAGTGGGGCCTCGTCGACCACGTCTACGAGACCCGCGCCGAAGACTGAGCCGGCCCGACCTAGCTGAGACGTTGCGATGCGGCCGTGAAGAGCGCTTCACGGCCGTTTTCGTGCGTCACGTCGAAGCGATCGAAATCGTCGCCGGCGGCGTTCCGAAGGTCAGCGAAGAGGCCTTTCGGATCTTCGTGAAAGTGCAGGAAGGCCTTGGACTTGCGGTAGAAGACGCCGCGCTTCTTCTCGACGAGGCCGGGCAGGGCGCAGAGCCGGGCGATCAGCGGTTCGAGGGCGTCGAGATCGACGTCGCGGGCGTGACGCATCCTATTCCACCTGCGGATACTGGATGGGTCTGACCAGATAGTAGTCGGCGGCAGGCAGGCCAGTCTCGGCCTCAACGGCGGCGTTGTAGACCCTTTCGTCGAATCCGCCACGCTCCGCGCGCTTGGCAAGTCGGCGGCTCTCGATGTCTTCAGGCGTGAGCCCGGCGGCGGCGGCGAGCGCCAGCATGACCTCGCTGAGATCGGCCAGTTCGTCGACCAGGTCCCGCGCCTCGACGCTGGCCTGGGCCTCAAGGGCCTCCTCGACCAGCTTGTCCTTGAGGGCCGCCACGAAGGCCGCGTCGTCCAGGCGCCGGTCGAAAACCACCAGGCCCTGGTCGCGCATGATCTGCGGCAGCTTGTCGCGGATCAGCTTCTTGACCCGAAATCGGAGCTTGCTCACGGCCGTTCCGTGAAGACGCGATAGCCGGTCTCCTCGGCGATCTGCAGCATCTCGCGGTCGCCGCTGGTGTCGCCGTAGGCGGCCTGCAGTCGCAGGTCCGCGCCGAAGGTCTCGCGTAGCCGGCGGACCTTTTCCGGCCCTCGGCAATTGGCGGTGGAGAAGGCCCCCGTCGCGCGGTCCTGATCGTCGAAGGCGAGCGCCGTTCCGATCAGCAGATCGGCGCCCAGCCCCCTGGCGAAGGGCGCGACCACGATGTCGGGCGAGGCCGTGACGATGACCAGCTTGGCCCTGCGCTGACGCCAGCGCCGCCAGGTGGCCACGGCGTCCGGCCGTAGCAGCCGAGGAGCCATGATCTCAGCGAAGGCGCGGGCGTCGTTCTCGATCTCCTCGCGGCTTGCTCCAGCAAGGAATTCGCGCACCGCCGCGGCCTTGATCCGACCCCGATTGCGGTGGCCCAGATAGGCCAGGGCCGCCGGGGCCAGGCGCACCATGCCCTGATCGTAGCGCCGCTTTCCCGCCCGCCATTTAAGAAACGCGGTGAAGCTGTCGCGAATGGTCAAGGTGCCGTCGAAGTCGAACGCCACGACACCGGCGTCGTCGATCTGCTCGTCCAAGGATTGGTTGGTCGAGGCGCCGATGCTCCTCAAGTTTCGCCTGCCCATATCGCCCCCGAACCGCCGCGCGCTTGCTCAATCGGCTCGTGGGCGTTGCGCTGGCCTTGGGGGAAGGTCTTGCGCGCGGCCCTTGAGCGCTCTCTTGTACCGCCGCGGGACATTCCCATCTAGGGATTCGAGATGGTCCGCCATCGGACGCTCCACCGGCAATTGTCGCTAGGCCCCTTGGAAGGCTTGTGATCGTTGCTCGGATCGGGGAATGTCAAGGTTTAGACAACCCCCGGCGCGTATCCTGCAATGATGGCGTCAGGAACGCCTTCGGGGCGGACGTCGACAGCGACCCGTCGGTGTCGACGAGAGAGTGAGAAACGACCATGACCAAGGCCGCGAGCGGGGACTCCAAGAGCACGCTGTATTGCTCTTTCTGCGGCAAGAGCCAGCACGAGGTCCGCAAGCTTATCGCGGGCCCTACCGTGTTCATCTGTGATGAATGCGTGGAGCTGTGCATGGATATCATCCGCGAAGAGCACAAGATTTCCTTTGTGAAGTCGAAGGACGGTGTCCCGACCCCGAAGGAGATCCGCGAAGTCCTGGATGATTACGTCATCGGGCAAGACCACGCCAAGAAAGTCCTCTCGGTCGCGGTCCACAATCACTACAAGCGCCTGAACCACGCGTCGAAGAACAACGATGTCGAGCTGGGCAAGGCCAACATCCTGCTGATCGGCCCGACGGGCACCGGCAAGACTCTTCTTGCCCAGACCCTCGCCCGAATCATCGACGTGCCTTTCACGGTGGCCGACGCCACGACCCTGACCGAAGCCGGTTATGTGGGTGAGGATGTCGAGAACATCATCCTGAAGCTGCTGCAGTCGGCCGATTACAATGTCGAACGGGCGCAGCGCGGCATCGTCTATATCGACGAGGTCGATAAGATCAGCCGTAAGTCGGACAACCCCTCGATCACCCGCGACGTGTCGGGCGAGGGCGTGCAGCAGGCCCTGCTGAAGATCATGGAAGGCACCGTGGCCTCCGTGCCGCCGCAGGGCGGGCGCAAGCATCCCCAGCAGGAATTCCTGCAGGTCGATACCACCAATATCCTGTTCATCTGCGGCGGCGCCTTCGCGGGCCTAGAGAAGATCATCTCGGCGCGCGGGCAGGGCACCTCCATCGGCTTCGGCGCCAAGGTCTCCGACCCCGACGAGCGTCGCACCGGCCAGATCTTCCGGCAGGTGGAGCCGGACGACCTGCTGCGCTTCGGCCTGATCCCGGAATTCGTCGGCCGTCTGCCGGTCATCGCCACCCTGGACGACCTGGACGAGCCGGCACTGGTGAAGATCCTCACCGAGCCGAAGAACGCCTTCGTCAAGCAGTACCAGCGCCTGTTCGACATGGAGAATGTCGGCCTGACGTTCACCGACGACGCGCTCAACGCCGTGGCCCGCAAGGCGATCATCCGCAAGACCGGCGCGCGGGGCCTGCGTTCGATCCTGGAGAGCATCCTGCTCGACACGATGTACGAGCTGCCGACCTATGACGGCGTCGAGGAAGTGGTGGTCAACGCCGAGGTGGTCGAGGGCCGCGCTCAGCCGGTGGTCCTCTACGCCGAGCGCCGCGCCAAGGGCGGCGCGGCCTAACCAGCACGCGTCGACGAGATCGAGGCCCCGCGAACCGGTTCGCGGGGCCCTTTTCTTTGCTCTGACCCCGCGGCGCGAGGACGCGCGCCCGCGAAGGGCGCAGGGGCCGATCGGTCACACTTCGTAGACACATCGCGTCGCACCCTTCCGCCTGCGCTTGAATGCACGCGCGAAGCGTCCACATAAAAGCGCTGCAAAGCCGCCAGGTGTGGCGGACGGGCCGTCCGACTCAGACGCATCGTCTGATGTGACCGCGGTCCGGGAGCCGAACCCGTAACCAAAACGGGTCGGCAGGAGTTGAAAGTACATGTCCGAGATCAAGACCCTTCCCATTCTACCGCTGCGGGACATCGTCGTGTTTCCGCATCAACCGGTGCCGCTCTTCGTGGGCCGGGAGAAGTCCGTACGCGCGCTTGAAGAGGCGATGCGGGGCGAAGGCAAGCAGATCCTCCTGGCCACCCAGAAGGACAAGGACGACGACGATCCGTCGCCCGAGGCCATCTATGACGTGGGTGTCGTCGCCACGGTCCTGCAACTGCTGAAGCTTCCCGACGGCACCGTGAAGGTGCTGGTCGAAGGCAAGGCGCGCGCCGGCATCTCGCGGTTCACGGCGCAGGAAGACTTCTACGAAGCCGAGATCGCCTTCATCTCAGAAGACGGCGGCGCCTCGGCCGAGGCCGAAGCCCTGTCGCGCGCGGTCGTCGAGCAGTTCGAGAACTACGTCAAACTGAACAAGAAGGTCCCGCCCGAGGCCCTGGCTTCCATGCCGCAGGTCGACGCGCCCGGCGAATTGGCCGACCGCATCGCCAGCCACCTGTCGGTGAAGATCGCCGAGAAGCAGAACCTGCTGGAGATCTTCAATGTCGTGAAGCGCCTGGAGAAGGTCTACGCCCTCATGGAGGGCGAGATCAGCGTCATGCAGACGGAAAAGAAGATCCGTAACCGCGTGAAGCGCCAGATGGAGAAGACCCAGCGCGAGTACTACCTCAACGAACAGATGAAGGCGATCCAGCGCGAGCTGGGCGAACAGGACGACCAGCGCGACGAACTGCTGGACCTGGAAAAGCGCATCAAGAAGACCAAGCTCTCCAAGGAGGCCCGCACCAAGGCCGACGCCGAGCTGAAGAAGCTGCGCAACATGAGCCCGATGTCGGCGGAATCCACCGTCGTTCGGAACTATCTCGACTGGCTGCTGTCCATTCCGTGGGGCAAGGCCAAGACCAAGCCGATCGACCTGGTGAAGGCCGAGGCCGTCCTCGAGCACGACCACTACGGCCTGGAGAAGGTCAAGGAACGCATCCTGGAGTACCTGGCCGTCCAGGCCCGGACCGGCTCGCTGAAGGGTCCGATCCTCTGCCTCGTGGGCCCGCCCGGCGTGGGCAAGACCTCGCTGGGCAAGTCCATCGCCGAGGCGACGGGCCGCGAGTTCGTGCGTGTGTCCCTGGGTGGGGTGCGTGACGAGGCCGAGATCCGCGGTCACCGCCGCACCTACATCGGCTCGATGCCCGGCAAGGTCATCCAGTCGATGAAGAAGGCCAAGTCGACCAACGCCTTCTTCCTGTTGGACGAGATCGACAAGATGGGCTCCGACTATCGCGGCGACCCGTCCTCGGCCCTGCTGGAAGTGCTGGACCCGGCGCAGAACTCCACCTTCGCCGACCACTATCTCGAGGTGGACTACGACCTGTCGCCGGTGATGTTCGTCACCACGGCCAACAGCCTGAACATGCCCCAGCCCCTGCTGGACCGCATGGAGATCATCCGCATCCCCGGCTACACCGAGGAAGAGAAGCTGGAGATCGCCAAGCGGCACCTGCTGCCCAAGCTGACCAAGGACCACGGCCTTACCGCGGTGGAGTTCGTCGTCCCCGACGACACCATCCGCGACCTGATCCGCTACTACACCCGGGAAGCCGGCGTGCGGTCGCTGGAGCGGGAACTGGGCAACCTGGCGCGCAAGACGGTCCGCGACCTGGGACGCGAAGGCCTCACCTCGATTACCATCGACGATGAGCGGCTGGCCAAATATGCCGGTGTCCAAAAGTACCGCTACGGCGAGACCGACGCGGAGGACGCTGTGGGCATCATCACCGGCCTGGCCTGGACCGAGTTCGGCGGCGACATCCTGACCATCGAGGCGGTCAAGATGCCGGGCAAGGGTCGGATGTCGATCACC
>NZ_JANOCX010000040.1:0-2663 GCF_031412415.1 Phenylobacterium sp. | reverse complement strand
GAATATGTGATCGGCGACATGATTTCGCCGTTCAAGGCGGCGCTGGGGGTGGACTACAAGACCTTCGAGGATCGGCTGGAGACGGCGATCCATGTGAGGTTCGGAATTCCGGCTAAGGCCCCAATTCATATCAAGAAATTGATCAAGACGGCGGACCGCGCCTGCGCATTCTTCGAGGCGACGCAGCTGGCGGGGTTCACCGTCCCCGAGGCGCTGGAGTTCTTCGACGCCCCGCCCGACGGCTATGTCCTGCGCATCGAGCCGCAGAGCGCCGCGGTCGCGCAAAGCCGTTACATTCAGCGCTACAATATCCTGTCGCAGGCGGCCGGATTCGCCCCGGCCGGCAACGCGGCGTTCGACACGGAGTAGGAGCAGCGTGACCCTCATCGTATGCGGCCTGGCCGAGGTTCCCGCGATCATCGCCGCGCGCGCGCCGTCGCACCTGATCACCCTGCTGGACCCCGCCAGCATGATCGAGACCCCCGAGGGGTTCGCCGAGCGGCACCTGAAGCTGGGGGTCAACGACATCGCCGAGGCCATGGACGGCCTGATCCTGCCGCATGAGGGCCTGGTGGTCGACCTGCTGGCCTTCGGACGCACCTGGGACGAGCGCGCGCCGATGATCGTCCACTGCTGGGCCGGGATCAGCCGCTCCAGCGCCAGCGCCTTCGTCCTGGCCTGCGAGCGCAACCCTGAGGTCTCGGAACGGACCATCGCCATGACCATGCGCAAGGCGGCCAAGCACGCCTATCCCAACCGCCGGATCGTGGCCCTGGCCGACGACATGATGGGGCGCCGCGGGCGGATGGTCGACGCGGTGGAGGCCATGGGCGACTACGAGTATTCCGGGGTCGGCCAACCCTTCGACTTCCCGGCCCGCTTCTAGTGCTGATCATCGGGCTCTCGGCGGTGGTGGTGGCGATCGCCAACAGCGACGCCGTGGTCCTGACCGTGCGCCCCCGAGGCCAGCTCGCGGGCCTGCCCTTCGGCCCCTTCGATCCCGACGCCCACCGCACCTTCGAACTGGCCCTGCGCGCCTTCGTGACCGCCCAGACCCGGTTCGACCTGGGCTATGTGGAACAGCTCTACACCTTCGGCGACCGGGGCCGCGACGCGCCCCTGGCCGACATGGGCACGCGCGATGGCGGCGACGTCGCCCAGGCCAGCGCCGCGCGCGTGCTGTCCGTCGGCTATCTGGCGCTCACCCCCAAGGCGGTCGACACCGCCGCCCCCGACACCACCTGGGCCTCCTGGGCGCGGTTCTTCCCCTACGAGGACTGGCGCGACGGGCGCCCCGAGGCCCTGAACCGGCTGGAACCCGCCCTGCGCCAGTGGGCCCGCGGCGCCGCCGAGCGCCTGGGCCGGGCACGACTGCTGTTCGCCCTGGACGACGCGCCCTGGAACGAGGAGCGGGTGCTGGAGCGCTACGAGCTGCTCTATGAGGCGGGCCTGGCGCCGGAGGCCGCCCGCGACCGGGGCGAGGCCGCGGCCCTGCCCGCCCCCGACCTGGCCGCGGCCCTGGGCGAACCGATGATCAGCGACCACCGCAGGATCCTGGCCACGGCCCTGTCGCGGCTCCGCGGCAAGCTGAAGTACCGCCCCGAGGTGTACGAACTGATGCCCGAGGCCTTCACCCTCTCGGCCCTGCAGCGGGCGGTCGAGGCCATCGCCGGCGTGCCGCTGCACAAACAGAATTTCCGCCGCGCCCTGGAGCGCGCCGAGCTGACGGAGGGCCTGGGCCGGGTCGACGCCGACACCGGCGGCCGACCCGCCGAGCTGTTCCGGTTCCGCCGCGAGATCCTGGGCGCGCGGCCGGTCTCGGGGCTGAGCCTGCCCTTGCTTCGCGAATAAGTAGCAGGTTGATTCGGCGGCGATTTAAGCATTCGCGCGGGAACGACAGTTGTGCGCCGATCAGAGCTTGCAACTGCGCGGCCAAGCTTCACAACGTTCGGCGAACCTCGTCCTGAATATTTTTGATTCGGAGATCTCCCATGAAGACTAAACTTATCGGCGCGCTGCTCGCGTCCGCTATCGCCGCCGTCGCCGCGCCCGCCTCGGCCGCCGTGATCGTTGTCGGCAGTGGCTGGCAGGACGACGAGATCGGCGGCATCGGCACGCCCAGCACCGGGTCGGCCTGGACCTTCACCGTCGCGGGTCCTTCGATCTTCCGCGTCACGGACGCCTATATTCCGGGCGACACCTTCTCGCTCTACAGCGGCGCCACCCTGCTGGCGACGACCACCTTCACCACGACCGCCGAACCGATCGACAGCTTCGCCGGCGTCACCTGGGGCGACCTGAGCTACAGCCGCCTGAGCTACGCGGTCGGACCCGGCAGCTATTCCTTCACGATCACCGGTGACGGCGCGGCCGGCGTGCCCGCCGGCTTCGGCGTGCGCCTCGACGCCAGCTCGGCCGTGCCGGAACCGGCGACCTGGGCGATGATGATCGCCGGCTTCGGCCTGGTGGGCGGCGCCTTGCGCCAGCGCAAGGCGACGGCTCAGTTCGCCTAGGACGCCTGGCTGATCAGCGTGAAGCGGCTCTGCCCTCGGGCAGGGCCGTTTTTCGTCTAGTCCCTGATCTCGACCTGGGGCCGGTCGTCGCCCTTGGAGACTTCGCCATGCCACTCACCCTTGGCGTCCTCATAGACGATGCCGGTGGTC
>NZ_JANOCX010000039.1:0-5249 GCF_031412415.1 Phenylobacterium sp. | reverse complement strand
TGGGCCTGGCGGTCGCCAACAGCCTGTCGGGCCTGCAGGGCGGGGCGCGTCAGGTCGAGTGCGCCGTCAACGGCATCGGCGAGCGCGCCGGCAACGCTGCGCTTGAAGAGATCGTCATGGCGCTGAAGGTGCGCGGCGATCACCTGCGTTTCCATACCGGCATCGAGACCCAGCACATCACGCGGGCCAGCCGCTACGTGTCGGCGATCACCGGCTTTCCGGTCCAGTTCAACAAGGCCATCGTCGGCAAGAACGCCTTTGCGCACGAGAGCGGCATCCATCAGGACGGCATGCTGAAGGACCGCGGCACCTATGAGATCATGCAGCCCGAGGATGTCGGGCAGGGCTCCTCCAATCTGGTGATGGGCAAGCACGCCGGCCGCGCCGGGTTCCGCGCCAAGCTGAAGGACCTGGGCTACGAACTGGGTCAAAACGCGCTGAATGAGGCCTTCCAGCGCTTCAAGGATCTGGCCGACAAGAAGAAGCACGTCTTCGACGACGATATCGTAGCCCTGGTGGACGATGCGCTGGCGAGCGGCGCAGACCGGGTGCAAGTCAAGCACCTGCGGGTCATCGCCGGCACCGAGGGTCCTCAGGAGGCCTTCTTGACCGTTACCATCGAGGGCGAAGAAAAGTCCGCCAACGCCACCGGCGACGGCCCTGTGGACGCAGTATTCAACGCGATCCACTCCGTGATCCCTCACACCGCGATCCTGCGCCTGTTCCAGGTGCATGCGGTTACGGAAGGCACGGACGCCCAGGCCCAGGTATCGGTGAGGCTCGAGGACGACGGCCGGATCGCCACGGGCCAGGCCGCCGATACCGACACGCTGACGGCCTCGGCCAAGGCCTATGTCAACGCGCTCAACAACCTCTTCGCCCGCAAGGAGAAGAGCGCGCCGGACGCCATCGCCAGCGGTTTCTGATTTCGCTCGTCCGCGCGCAGGCGGGGACACCCTCGACTTTCGCCAAGGCCGCGATGCGGCTAGCGACTCCGCACGCGCGGGGTGAGCGGAGTTCCGCCCGATGCTCTGGATCTTACTGACGGCGGCGGCCGCGCCGCTGCAGGTCGCCCGCAACGCCTTGCAGCGCGGGCTGGTGGGCGACGCCGGCCCGTGGGGCGCGACCCTCGTGCGGTTCCTGTTCGGGCTGCCATTCTCGCTGATCATCTTCGCGGTGGTCGCCCTGGCGGTCCCGGACGCGCAGCCGCATCTGTCGGGGCGGTTCGCTGTCGCGGTGGCCGCCGGCGCCATCGCCCAGGTGTCGGCGACTGCGGCGCTGCTGATGGCCATGCGTCATTCCGGCTTCGCCGTGGCCACCTTCATGCAGCAGTCCTCGCTGCCGCTGGGGGCGGTGCTGGGCTACGTGGCCTTCGGCGACCGGATGAGCGGCGTCCAATGGAGTGGCCTCGCCGCGGCTACCGTCGGCCTGCTGATCCTGTCCTGGCCGAAGGGCGACGCCGCCAAGGGCGTGCTCAGCGGCTCATTGTTCGGCCTCGCCTCGGGCCTCGCCTTCGCCGTGGCGCTGAACGGCTATCGTCAGGCGGGCCTCGCGCTGGAGCCGAACCACCCGATCTACTCGGCCACCGCGTCGCTTTGCGTCGCCCAGACCCTTCAGTCGCTGGTCCTGGGCGGCATCCTGGCGGTCACCCGGCCCCAGGCGCTGCGCTCGGTCGCCGCGTCCTGGCGTCAATCTCTGGGCGCGGGGTTCTGCGGCACGGCGGCCTCGGCCTGCTGGTTCTCGGCCCTGGCGCTGGCGCCCGCCGGTCAGGTGCGCGCCGTGGGCGTCATCGAGGGACCCATCGCCGCGGCGGCCGGCCGGCGGCTGTTCAAGGAACGCCTCACCCTGCGCCAGATCATCGGCGGGACCGCGACCGGGGTGGGCGTGGTGATGACCGCGCTGGGGTGATGCGCCGTCGGCGAAGCGCCGCTAGATTGCGCGAATGCATTCCCTTCGACTCCTCGGCCTGATCTTGGTCGCCTGCGCGCTCTCGACCACTCCGGCACGTGGGGAGACGGTCACGGTCTTCGCCGCCGCCTCGCTCAAGAACGCCCTGGACGAGGTCGGTCGCGAGTACGCCAAGACCGGCGGCGAGGCGCGGTTTTCCTACGCGGCGTCCTCGGCGATTGCGCGGCAGATCGAGCAGGGCGCGCCCGCGGACATCTACGTCTCCGCCGACACCAATTGGATGACCTACCTGACCGAGCGGAAGCTGATCGTGGCGGCCAGCCGCCGCGACCTGCTGAGCAACCGTCTGGCGCTGATCGCGCCCACCGGTTCCAAGGCCTCGTTGAGGGTCGCGAAGGGGATGCCTCTCGGCCGCGCCCTGGGTGACGGCCGCCTGGCGGTGGCCGGCCCCGACGTGCCGGCCGGCAAGTACGCCAAGGCCGCGCTGACCTCGCTAGGCGCCTGGGACGGGGTCTCGGGCAAGCTGGCCCAGGCCGAGAATGTCCGCACCGCTCTGCAGTACGTCGCGCGCGGCGAGAGCCCGTTCGGCGTGGTCTACGACACCGACGCCAAGGTTGAGCCGAAGGTGAGGATCGTCGGTCTGTTCCCGGTCGGCAGCCATCCCGACATCGTCTATCCGGCCGCCGTCGTGGCGAGCTCCCGCAATCCCGACGCGGGCAAGTTCCTCAGCTATCTGAGCGGACCGCAGGCGGCGGCGGTCTTCCGCAAGTACGGCTTCAAGGTCCTGCCGCGCCGCTGAGCGCTCACTGAGCCGCGAAGAAGTCCTCGGGGCCCTCCACCTCGATCAGGCGACCTTTGCGGATTTCCAGAAACCGGGTGGCGGCCGCGCGGGTGAAGTAGCGATCGTGGGAGACGAACAGGCAGGCGACCTCGGTGGCCTCCAGTTGCGCCTCCAGGTCCTCCTGACCTTCGATGTCCAGATGGTTGGTGGGCTCGTCCAGCAGGTAGAGGTTGGGTTTGGCCAGCGTCATCCGAAGGAAGACCAGCCGCGCTCGCTCGCCGTGGCTGAGGTCGCCGATGGGGCCCTTGATCCGCACATAGGGAAAGCCCGCCTTGGCCAGCATGGCGTTGGCGTCGCGCGAGGTCGCGCCCTCGACGGCGCTCAGGTAGTCCACGAGGCTGGTCTTCAGCGGCAGGTCGGCCATGCGCTGGTCGAAATAGACCAGCCGGCTCTGGGGGTTGAAGCGGAGCGTGGCCGCGCCGTCATAGTGCTGAAGGCTCGGGTCCCAGGCGCGGGCCAGGGCCGACAGCAGCATGGACTTGCCGGCGCCGTTGATCCCCAGCAGGGCGATCCGGTCGCCGACCGCCACCGACAGCTTGTCGATGTGGAACAGCTTGCGCGACCCATCGGGGGTCGTGACGGCGTAGTTCTCGATCCGCAGGGCGACCTTGGCCTCGATCTCCCCGTCCACCAGTTCCAGCTTCCGGTCGCGGGCGGAATAGGCGCCGGTGCGTTCGGCCTCGATCCGGTCGATGCGCTTTTCCGTGGCCTTGGCGCGCTTGTGGAACTTGTCGTTCTTCACGCCCCAGACGCGGTAGCGGGCGGCCATCTTCTGCAGACGATCGATCTCCTTGCTCTCGAGCTGGCGGCGCACGGCGTCGGCCGCGTCGCGATGCAGCAGGGCTTCGCGGGCTTCCACGAACGGCGCGGCGAAGCTGTGAGCGCCGTCGGCGCGCAGGAACAAGGTCCGGGTCGTGCTGCGTTGCAGGAACTCGCGGTCGTGGCTGACGATCAACATCGGCAGGCGGCTGTTCTCGTCCAGCCAGCGCTCCAGGATGTTGATGTTCGACAGGTCCAGGTGGTTGGTCGGCTCGTCGAGAATCAACAGGTCGGGTTCGGACAGACGCGCGGCCGCGGCGATCAGCATCAGCCGCTGCCAGCCGCCGCTCAGGCGGCCAAAGGGCTGCTCGGCGGTCTCGTAGGAAACGCCGATCTCGTCCAGCAGGACATCGACCTTCCAGTCCTCCGAACCGTCGGCGAGGGGGAGGGCGGCTTCCAGCACCTGGCGCAGCGGCTTGTCGGCCAGGCCCTCAGGAACATCCTGCGGGACATAACCGATCTTCAGACCCCGCGAGCGGACGATCTGGCCGTCCATCAGCACCAACTCGCCCAGCAAGCATTTCAGCAGGGTGGACTTGCCCGCGCCGGTCTCGCCGACCAGGGCGGTGCGCGCGTCATCCAACTGGAACGAGACGCCCTCGAAGACCTTGTTGGATCCGTAGAAGTAGCTGGCGTTCTCGACGCCCAGGACGGCCTGACGGGTGGACATTTCGATTCACGCGCGCCGAGGCCAGGGTCATGAAGTACAGCGCCGCTTTCTAAGCCGGTCCGGTCGCGAAGGCTGTAACTGGGAAGTGACACAGGCCACGGTTCGACGAAGGCGGGTCGATGTCGGACGCCGGACCTCGCGGCGCCGCCGACCGCCGGTCCAGCAAAGCTTCGCGCCTTGCTGCGGCGCGAAACCACACGCGTGTCATTAAGCCTTGAAATGAACCCATTGGCAGGGCACACGACCATCAGTCCTGCAAACGGAGGCTGGAGCGGCCGGGCGCCTATTCATGGCGTGGTAAGCTGGCAGGCCCTAGACTCCGCGGACACCTCATCCGCCTCCATCCCCCCCAGGGCTCTGCATGTTTTCGTCCCTCTTCGGCGCCATCTCGAACGATATCGCCATCGACCTCGGCACCGCCAACACCCTCATCTACATGAAGGGCAAGGGCATCGTTCTGAATGAGCCGTCGGTGGTGGCGCTTCGCAACGTCGGCGGACGCAAGGTCGTCCATGCCGTGGGTATCGAAGCCAAGCAGATGCTGGGCCGCACGCCCGGCCACATGGAAGCCATCCGCCCCATGCGCGACGGGGTCATCGCCGACTTCGAAGTCGCCGAGGAGATGATCAAGTACTTCATCCGCAAGGTTCACAACCGCAAGGGCTTCGTGAACCCCAAGGTCATCGTCTGCGTGCCGTCCGGCGCCACGGCGGTGGAGCGACGCGCGATCAACGACAGCTGCCTCAACGCCGGCGGCCGTCGCGTCGGCCTGATCGACGAACCCATGGCCGCGGCTATCGGCGCAGGCCTGCCCATCCATGAGCCCACCGGCTCGATGGTGGTCGACATCGGCGGCGGCACCACCGAGGTGGCCGTGCTGTCGCTCTCGGGCATCGTCTATTCGCGTTCGGTCCGCGTCGGCGGCGACAAGATGGACGAGGCGATCATCAGCTACATGCGCCGCAACCATAACCTGCTGATCGGCGAGACCACCGCCGAGCGCATCAAGAA
>NZ_JANOCX010000038.1:0-9619 GCF_031412415.1 Phenylobacterium sp. | reverse complement strand
TCTGTGTTTCAGCCTGTGACGCGCTCACACCCTGCAGCGTCATCTGCGCGTAGGCCGCGCCCAATTGCTGCACACTGATTCCGAGCGCGTTCGCCTGCGGCAGGGTGTTGCCGCTGAGTTCCTGACCCTGCTCGCGCCGTCCCGTGTAGATGTCCACGGTCGGGCTGGGCGCGCCGACCGGCCGTGCGCCGGGGGCGACGGCGGTCGGGTCGCTGGAGTCGATGATCCCGGACGCCTCGTCGATATAGGCGTCGTTGTAGGAGTAGTTGGCCAGCAGACGCAGGTTGTCGATCGGCGTCCAGACCGTTTCGATCTCGAAGCCCTTCGAGATGGCCTTCGGGATGTTGAAGAACAGGGTCTGGGCCGTGCCGACGCCGCCGGAGGTGTTCACGATGGTCACCGGCGCCTGGAAGTTCTGGTAGTCGTAATAGAAGGCCGAGACGTTGGCCTGGAAGGTCCGCCCAAGGTTCCACTTGAAGCCCACTTCGTAGGCGTTGTTGGATTCCTTGTCGGTGTAGACGTTGGTCACGACCGGGGCGACGATGCCCGAGTTGAACCCGCCGGCCTTGTAGCCCTTGCTGTACTTGGCGTAGGCCAGGATGTCGTCGTTGGGCTTCCAGTCGACGCCGATGGTGCCCGTGGTCGCCTGCCATGAGGCGTCCAGGACCCGCTTGGCCAGGCCGGTGACGGGATCGATCACCGTGGCCTTGGACACGCCGGGCAGCAGAGTGCCATCGGCGCGGCGTCCGGTGCCCACCGCCGCGGCGGTGATGTCCACCGCAGGGGTGAAGGTGCCGAGGAGCTGCGGCGAGGTTCCGCAGGCCGCCAGGGCGAAGCAGACGAGCCGCGCCTCTTCCTGACCGAACTTGTGGTCATGCGAATAGCGCAGGCCCGCGGTCAGCTTCAGCGTATCGGTGAACTGCCAGTCGATCTGGCCGAAGGCGGCGTAGGAGCGCGCCTCGAAGTCCGGCCGAGTGTCGTACCAGAAGCGTTGCAGGTTCGCCGGGCCGTTCACAGGCGCGGCGAACTGCGGCTGGTTCGGAAGCTGCACCGAGACCGGTTGCTTGTAAGCCTCGTGATAGTAGTAGGCGCCGACTAGCCACTGGAACGGACCGTCGTGGGTGGAGGTCAGGTTCAGCTCGTTGCTGAGCCAGTCCTTGTCTTCCTGATAGTTGGTGATCGCCTTCGGGAAGATGGTCAGGGGGGCGCAGATGCCGGCGGCGACGAACGCCGCGGAGCAGGTCCCGGTCCCGGTGACGGGCACGGTGTAGCTGTTGACCGGGCCGCCGTCGTTGTCGGCGATCAGCGTGTAGTGGTAGTTCGCGCCGCCGCCGATGTAGCGGAGGTCCATGTTCTCGAAATGATAGGTGAACTCGGCGGCCAGGACGAACGTCTCGTCCAGGCTGACTGTCGAGGCCGTGTTCGTCGCGAACTTGAACGGGTCGTTGATCGCCGGGTTCACAGAGGTGCCCGACGGATTGACCACGTTCAACACCTGGCCGCTGAAGGCGTAGCCCTGGTTCAGGAAGAATACCGAGGGCGCTTCCTGAGTGGTGTTGTAGGGCGATGGGGTGTAGGCGGCCCGGCCGCCCAAGCCCCCGCCGCCATTGTTCCACTCGAACCGCGAGACCTTGACCCAACCTTCGAAGTTGTCGCCGAAGTCCATGTCGAGTTGGAACTCGAGATAGCTCTGGTCGATGACATTGCCCTCATCGGGCATGCCGGGAACGATATTGTCGTAGTAGCCGTCGCGCTGCTTTTCCCAGCTGCCGTTGACCCGGTAGCGAAGGCTGTCCGAGAGGGGCCCGGAAACGGTGCCTTGGAAGAGCGTGTAGTTGTAGTTGCCCACCGTGGCGCGCACCTCGGCCTCGAACTCCTCGGTCGGGCGCTTGGAGATCACGTTGATCGCCCCGCCGATTGAGTTGCGCCCGTAGAGCGTGCCCTGCGGCCCGCGCAGCACTTCGACCCGGTCGATGAACAGCGGCGGCTTGCTGGCCTCGAAGGTCGAGGATGTGAAGATGCCGTCGGAATAGATGGCGACCGCGCCATCGGCGGCCTGGACGTTGGAAATCCGACCCACACCGCGAAGGGTGATGCGGTCGCCCGAGTTATTGTACGTCAACCCTGGGGTGAAGTTGGTCATGTCCTGGACGGAATTGATCCCGACCAGATCGCGCGCCTCGGAGGTGTAGGCCGACACCGCGACCGGAACGTCCTGAAGGCTTTGCTCGCGTTTTTCGGCCGTGACCACCAGTTCTTCGATAGTCGTGGCGCTGGATGTCTGAGCGTGCGCGGCGCTCGCAAAGATTGTGGCGACCAGCGCACTTGTGGCCATCAACTGACGTCTGTGACTCATCGATTGTCCTCCCCGACAACGGCTCTAAAGGCCACGCGATTACTGCGTTTTTTCGAGGGTGAGGTACGGTTGACAACCCGTCAATCGATATTGTGTCGGTATGGTAATGCTCGCCGCTCCGGCGCCCAACATCAAGGGACCCCAGGCGGCGCGATGGTCGGGGGAATTCGGTCCGGCCTTCCAGCCGAAAACGCCAAGCAGGCCAAGCCCTGGTTCGCGCTCCGGCGCGCCAATCTTCGAATTTTCGGTTTGCCGCGAACTGGCGAATGCCGGATGGTCAGGGGATCGCGCCCCGGGGGTCGGGCGCTGGCGGTGGTGGAGCGGGCGTTTTGGATCGGCTGAAGGGTAAGGTCGCCGTCATCACCGGAGGTTGTTCCGGGATCGGACTGGGGACAGTCGAGCGGTTCGTGGAGGAGGGCGCCCGGGTCCTGGTCGGCGACCTGGACGATGCGGCCGGCGCGGCGCTGGCCGCGCGCTTCGACGGCGAGGTCGTCTATCGCCACTGCGACGTCACCGACGTGACGCAGATCAAGGCCTTGATGGACGAGGCCGGATCGCGGTTCGGTGGCGTCGACATCCTATTCAACAACGCCGGCGCCGGCGGTGCGCCCAACCGCTTCGAGGACATGACCGCCGAGGCCTGGGACAGCGTCCACGCCCTGCTGGTGCGCTCGGTGGCGCTTGGGATCACCTACGCGATCCCGCATATGAAGGCGCGCGGCGGCGGCTCGGTGATCAACACCGCCTCGATCGCCGGAACCCAGGCCGGTTACGGCCCCGTGGCCTACTCGACGGCCAAGGCCGCGGTGATCCACCTGACCCGCGTGGCCGCCGCCGACTTGGCCCGCGACCGAATCCGGGTGAACGCCATCTGCCCCGGCCTGATCCTGACCAACATCTTCACCCCCGCCTCGGTGGTCCCGCCGGGCATGGCGACCATGATCAAGCAGACCATGGCCCAGAGCGCGCCCAACACCCAGCCGATCGAGAAGCCCGGTCTGCCGGTCGACATCGCCAACGCCGCCCTGTTCTTCGCCAGCGACGAGAGCGCCTTCGTCACGGGAACCCACCTGATGGTGGACGGCGGCCTCTTCGTCGGGCCGCGCAATTCCTGGGACCCGGAGATGCGCGCCGAGCGCACCCGGTTGATGGAGGAGCGCCGCGCGGCTTTCGTCGCCGCGCAGGTCGAGGACGCCCAGTCGAGTTAGGTCAGCAGCATGACCTTGCCCAGGTGGCCGCCGGTTTCGAGATAGGCGTGGGCGGCGGCGGCTTGGGCGAGCGGGAAGGTCTTGTCGATCTGGGGCGTCAGCTTGCCCGCGGCGATCCAGGGCCAGACCACGCGCTCCACCTCCGCGGCCAGGCGCGCCTTCTCGTCGGGATCGCGGGGGCGCAGGGTCGAGCCGGTGACCAGGGCGCGCTTCTGCATAAGCCGCATGATGCTGAGATTGACGTCGCCCCCGCCCTGAGCGGCGATGAAGACGATCCGTCCGCCGGTCTTGAGCGCGTCGAGGTCCTTGGCGAAGTAGTCGCCGCCGACCATGTCCAGCACCACGTCGCAGCCGCCGTTGGCCTTGGTGACCTCGGCGAAGTCCTGCGTACTGGTGTCGATCGCGATGTCGGCGCCCAGAGCCTTGGCCTCCGCGGCCTTGCTGGCGCCGCGCGCGGTGGCGATCACGCGAGCGCCGGCCGCCTTGGCCATCTGGATCGCCATGGTGCCGATGCCCGAGGTGGCCCCGTGCAGCAAAAGGGTCTCGCCGGCCTTGAGGGCGCCGTGTTCGAACACATTGGCGTAGACGGTGAACACGGTCTCCGGCAGGGCCGCGGCCTGCAGCAGGTCCAGGCGATCCGGGATCGGCAGCGCATGGCGCGCGTCGCAGACGGCGTAGTCGGCGTAGCCCCCGCCGCCCAGCAGGGCGCAGACCTTGTCGCCGGCCTTCCAGCGTCCGGCCCCCACCTCGACAACGCCGGCGACCTCAAGGCCCAGCGTAGGCGGCGAGCCCGGCGGCGGCGGGTAGAACCCCAGCCGCTGGGCGATGTCGGGCCGGTTCACGCCCGCCGCATGGACCTTGATCAGGATCTGTCCCGGGCCGGGAACCGGGCGATCGAGAGTGACGGGCTTTAGGGCTTCGGCCGGTCCCTTGCCGTCCTCCACGGCGATGGCGTTCATGGTGTCGCTCATGGGTGGGACTCTCCGGTTCATTGCCGCTAACTTGGTCGCAGTCAGATAGACGTCGAACGACGCACCGCAAAGGGAGGCCTTTGATGGAAGAACCTGCGGAAGTCCGCATCGCCCGTGGCCAACGGCTCACCGAGGCCATGCGCGAGGACCTGGAACTCTATGGCGTGGGCGAGTTGGAGGAGCGCATCGAGGCGCTTGAGACCGAGATCGCCCGTTGCCGCGCCCAGATCGAGAAGAAGGGCGCGGTCCGCGCCCAGGCCGACGCGCTGTTTTCCCGTCCAGGCTGAAGGGTAGGGATAACGATGCGTAAACGGGGGATCGTTGATACTGGGGGTTCGGGCTTGGCACGGGGGTTGCAGTCCTCGAGGCCAAGAACAGCGTCCGTCCATGGACGACGATTTAGAGGCGAAGTGCTTAAATGAACGAAGGAATTGTCCAGGCAGGAGCTTGGCGCGCGGACGTGATCCAGGATTTCGCCCGCTCGGAACTCTTCGACCGCACCTTCCAGGAAGGCATGGACCTGGTCGAGGAGACCGCCGGCTATCTGGACGGCTCCGGTCGCCAGGAATCCAAGCTTCTCTCGCGCAACGCGGCGCTAGCCTATGCCGGCGAGAGCATGCGTCTCACCACGCGTCTGATGCAGGTGGCTTCGTGGCTGCTGGTGCAGCGCGCCGTGCGCGAGGGTGACATGCCGGCCGAGAACGCCTGCGAGGACCGCTATCGCCTGGGCGCCGAGGATGTGTGCCGCGGCGCCACCGAGGAAGACCTGCCGTCAGGCCTGCTGGTCCTGCTCGATCGTTCCGAGCGGCTCTATGAGCGCGTCCGGCACCTGGATCGGCGCATGTATGTGACCGACTCCGCCGAGGACACGCCAAACCCGGTGCAGAACCAGTTCAACCGCCTGCAGGCCGCTTTCGGGGCGTAACGCCTCTCACATTCCGGCACAGCAAAAAACGCCGCGCGATGAGCGCGGCGTTTTCGTTTCTGAGTCGGGGCGGCGCTCGTGCGAGCGCCAGCCGCCTACTTGCGGGTGAAGCCGCCGAACTTGGCGTTGAAGCGCGACACGCGGCCGCCGCGGTCCAGAAGCGTCTGGTTGCCGCCGGTCCACGCCGGGTGCGTTTTCGGATCGATGTCCAGGTTGAGGGTCGCGCCCTCTTTCCCGTAGGTCGACCGGGTCGGATAGCTCGTGCCGTCGACCATCACCACGGTGATGAAGTGGTAGTCGGGGTGGGTGTCTTGTTTCATCGCGAGGGCAACCGACGTAAAGGAGCGGCAGAAATATGCACGCCTGGCCGCGAGGCCTGGCGCGAGGAAGCCGCGCCTATACAGGAAAAGGCGGGGCAAGAGCAAGGGCGCTGGCTTTCATGAGTGATTTGGGCGCGCAAGCCCCCGTCGAGGGCCGGCCCAGCGCCGGCGCGGCCCTGGCCCAGGATCTGAGCGAGGCCGCCGAGCGCCGGGCCCGCAGCCGCAACGTCAAGGCCCTGGGACGCCTGCTGCCGTTCCTGGCCATGCACAAGGCCGACGCCGCCATGGCCGGGGTCTTCCTGCTGACCGCCACGGCCGCGTCCCTGGGTCTCACCGGCGCCGTGAGGCTGCTGGTCGATCACCTGACCGGGCCGAACGTCAGCGGCGATTCCGTCGATCCCTGGTTCTGGCTGATGGGCGGCGTGGCCGTGGCCTTGGCCCTGTCCTCGGCCCTGCGCTACTTCTTCGTCACCAAGCTGGGCGAGCGGATCACGGCGGACCTGCGCAAGGCGGCCTACGCCCACATCCTGACCCTCGATCCCACCTTCTTCCTGTCCACGCGCACCGGCGAGGTCCTGTCGCGCCTGACCACGGACATCCAGATCGTGGAGAACCTGCTCTCCACCTCGATCTCCGTGGCCCTGCGCAACCTGCTGACCCTGATCGGCGCCTTGATCCTGCTGGCGATCGTCAGTCCCGGCCTGACGGGGCTGGTGGTGCTGACCTTCCCGCTGGTGATCCTGCCGCTGTTCCTGTTCGGCCGCCGGGTGCGGAAGCTGACGACCTCGACCCAGGACCAGTTCGCCGCGGCCATCGGCCATGCGGGCGAGACCTTGGACGCGTTGGAGACCGTCCAGGCCTTCGGGCGCGAGGCCTCTGGCGCGCGGCGGTTCGGCGAGGCGGTTGAGGCCTCGTTCAAGACCTCTCTGCGGCGGATGACGGCGCGCGCCGTCATGACCGCCGCGGTGATCGCCCTGGTCTTCGGCGGCGTGGTCGGGATCTTCTGGCTGGGGGTCCATGCGGGTCTGCGCGGCGACATGAGCTGGGGCACCCTGTTCCAGTTCGCCTTCCTCTCGGTCCTGGCGGCCGGTTCGGTCGGCGCCTTGGGCGAGACCTGGGGCGACGTGCAGAAGGCGGCCGGCGCCATGGAGCGGGTTTCCGACCTGCTGGCCGCTCGGCCCAGCATCGCCCCGCCCGCGTCGCCCAAGGCCCTGCCGACCCCGGCGCGCGGCGAGATCGCCTTCGAGAACGTCGACTTCGCCTATCCCTCACGGCCCGACATGCCCGCCCTGAAGGGCTTCGACCTGAAGGTCGCGCCTGGTGAACGGGTGGCGCTGGTCGGTCCCTCGGGGTCGGGCAAGAGCACGGTCTTCCGTCTGCTGCTGCGCTTCTACGATCCGCAGGGCGGCGTGGTCCGGCTGGACGGCGTGGACATCCGCGAGGCCGACCCCGGCGAGGTGCGCGGGCGCATGGCCCTAGTCGCCCAGGACTCGCCGATGTTCTCCGGCTCAGCCTTCGAGAACATCCGCTTCGGCCGTGAGTCGGCCACGCCGGAGGAGATCCGTCAGGCCGCCCGCGCCGCCCAGGCCGAGAGTTTCCTGGACGCCTTGCCGGAGGGCTTCGACACCCCCCTGGGCGAACGCGCCCGCAGCCTGTCGGGCGGCCAGAAGCAACGCCTGGCCATCGCCCGGGCCCTGATCCGCGAGACGCCGATCCTGCTGCTCGACGAGGCCACCAGCGCGCTCGACGCCGAGAACGAGCGCCTGGTCCAGAAGGCCCTGGAGGAGGCCATGGTCGGCCACACCACCCTGGTCATCGCCCACCGCCTGGCCACCGTGCTCAAGGCCGACCGCATCGTGGTGATGGAGGCCGGCCGAGTGGTCGACCAGGGCACTCACGCGGAGCTCTCGGCCCGTGGCGGGCTTTATGCGCGCTTGGCGGCCCTGCAGTTCGGCGACGCGGCGGCCTAGGTCCGCGCGGCGACCGCGATAGCCGGGAAATCGCTGAATACCCCGTCGACTCCGGCGGCGTAGAGCGCCCGGCACAGGGCCTCGGCGTCGCCGTGCTCGGCCACGCCGGTCCCGCGCCGCAGCTTGGACGGCAGGAAGCGGTTCTCGGCCCGCACGGTCCAGGGGTGGACCGCGAGTCCCAGGGCCTGGGCCTGGGCCACCAGAGGCGTCGGCGCGCCCAGGCCGCCATCGGCGATCGGAAGCACCAGGGACCAGTCGGGACCGACCCCGTCGGCATAGGCGGCTATCGCCTTCAGACCGTCGGCGGAGACCATCTGCGGTGTCTCCCCGCCCACCAGCTGCACCCGCCGGGCCTTCGACAGCTTGGCGAAGGTCTTCAGGGGCGCGGCCTCGAAGCATTGGACGAAGACCGGCGCCGTCCGGCTGTCCAGGCCATTGGCCCTCAGGGCGTCCGCCAGCCGCGCCTCGATGGGCAGGCCTTGGCTCGCCAGGAAGGCCGGGTGCTTCATCTCGGGATAGACGCCGACCTTCGCCGTCTTGGCTAGGTCCACCACCTCTTGGAACGTCGGAACGGCCTCGCGCCCGTCGAACTTGGCGCTGCTGGGCCGCAACTCGGGAAGCCGTTCTCGGGCCCGCAGGGTCTTCAACTCGGAGAGCGTGAAGTCCTCGGCGAACCAGCCGTCCAGCCGCTCGCCGTCGATGACCTTGGTCGTCCGGCGCGCGGCGAACTCTGGGCGGGCGGCGACGTCGGTCGTGCCGCCGATCTCGTTCTCATGGCGGACCACCAGAACGCCGTCCTTGGTCAGCACCAGGTCGGGTTCGATGAAGTCGCAGCCCTGTTCGACCGCCAGGCGATAGGCCATCAGGGTGTGTTCGGGCCGCTCGCCGCTGGCGCCGCGATGGGCGATGACGATGGGGCGGGTCTTGGCCAACGCCGGGGTGGCGGCGGCCAGGACGGCGGAGGCGACGATGGCGCGGCGGGTCAGGTGCATGGCTCGATCTAGCCCTGGCTTGCGACGGTTTCGTCAAGCTCTCCATTAGCGGCGCGGTAACCACGATCATGCGCTACCATCGGCCAGACTTCCCGCTCCCGGATGGCCCAGATCACCAGCCCGCCCAAGCCTCCAGCGCCCGCGCTCCAGGCCCTGCTGCGCAAGGCGCTGGACGCTGTCCGCGCCGGACGACGCGATGAGGCGGCCGCCACGGCGCTGGAAGCCCTGGAGATCGACGAGACCAGCTCCCCCGCCTGGCACATCCTGGGGGTCTGCCGCGAGAGGGCGGGGGACTTCACCGGCGCGCTACAGGCCTACGAGGCGGCCTTAAGCTTCGCGCCCGACGAACCGGAGCTGGCCAGCGACCTTGCCCGCCTGGCGCTGAAGATGGGCATGGCGCAGGTCGCCGAGGGCCTGCTGCGCAGCTATCTCGCCCGCCGACCAGACTCCGTCGACGCGCTCAACAATCTGGGTGTCGCCCAGCGCGACCAGATGAAGTTCGGCCTGGCGGTCGAAACCCTGCGTGGGGCCATCCAGGCCAATCCTGACAGCGCCATGCTGTGGAACACCCTGGCCTCGGTCCTGACCCTCCAGGGCCAGACCGAGCAGGCGCTGGTGTTCTACGACGAGGCCCTGCGGCTGGAGCCGGGCTTCGCGGGCGCGCTCTACAACCGCGCCATGGCCCGGCTGGCGGCGGGGGCGACTGAGGGAGTCATCGCCGACTTCGACGCCGCCATCGCCGCCGTCCCCATCCAGGAAGCCGGCGGCATGCGGGTGGCGCGCGCCTGGGCGCTGCTGGCGCTTGGCGACCTCACCGGCGGCTGGGCCGCCTACGCCGCGCGTCACGACATCGCCTACGAAGACGCCGTCCATTTCG
>NZ_JANOCX010000037.1:0-3580 GCF_031412415.1 Phenylobacterium sp. | reverse complement strand
CCGCCGCCATGGACGATCATGCTGCGCACGTGCCGCAGTCGTCCGCCCGCCCTCAACCCGCCGCGTTCCATGAGACGCGGCGACGGCTTGCCGACGGCGACCCCCTACGGGTCGACCTGGCGACGGCCCATGGCCTGACGGCGGAATGGACCCCCGAAGTGCTGTCGCGGGAGCGGCAGATCCTCATTCCGATCGCCAGCACCTTCTACATCAGGGCCGGACGCCGCGAGGCCTTGTGCGATCCCAACCAGGTCCTGATGATCACGCCCGGTCTCGTCTCTCGCGACCGGCGCCTGGCCGACGACGATGTCCGCGCGATCATCGTCACCTTGTCGGAGGCGCATCTGGAAGAGCTGGTGCGCCCGGGCGGCGAAGGGCTCGCCCGGTTCGACGACCTGACCACCGCGGCCGATCCGGTCGTCCAGCGCTTGGCCGCGGCCTTGATGCGCGGCGGCGGCGAGGAGGTTCTGGCGATCGAGGACGCCGCGCTGCGCCTTTTGCGCTCGGTCCTGGGCGCGCCGCGGCCGCGCGCCGAGACCGTGGGCGCCCGCCCGCTCCGTCTTGTCCGGGCGGTCAAGGAGATGCTCGCCCACGCGAGCGAACCGCTTTCGCTCAGCCGCATCGGCCGGACCCTGGGCGTGTCGCCGGTCTATCTGGCCGAGATATTCCACCGCGTGGAGGGCACGCCCATCGGCCGCTACCAGCGTCGACTGCGCCTCACCCGGGCCCTGGCCCTGCTGCCGAAGACCGACGACATCGCGGGTCTGGCCCTGGATCTGGGCTTTTCCAGCCACAGCCACTTCACGGCCGCCTTCCGCGCCGCCCATGGGGTGACGCCGTCGGCCTATCGCGGCGCGCCGCGGCGAACGACGCGCCCGACGCGGCGTTAGAGCCCCTTGGCCATCATCCCGGCCAGAACCTTGTCTGGGGTCATCGGATAGTCGCGTAGCCGCACGCCCGTGGCGTTGTAGATCGCGTTGGCCACCGCCGCCCCGGCGCCGCAGATGCCGAGCTCGCCGACCCCCTTGATGCCCATCGGATTGGCCTTGTCGTCGGCCTCGTCCAGGAAGATCGCGTCCAGGTCGACGATGTCGGCGTGGCTCGGCACCAGGTAGCCGGCCATGTCCTGGTTGATGAACGAGCCGTAGCGCGGATCGACGGCGTTGCCCTCGGTCAGCGCCGCGCCCACGCCCCAGATCATGCCGCCGGTGATCTGGCTCTTGGCGGTCTTGGCGTTGAGGATGCGGCCGGCGGCGAACACCCCGAACATCTTGCGCATGCGCACCTCGCCGGTGACCGTGTCCACCCCGACCTCGGCGAAGTGGGCGCCGTAGGTGTGCTGGGAATAGTCACGGGCGTCGGCGGCGGGGCTGATCGAACCCTCCACGTAGACGCCTTCCGGCGCGGCGCGAGCCACCAGGGCGGCGAGGCCCTCGGTCCGGTTCTCGATGCCGATCAGGCCATTCTCGAAGGTCACGTACTCCGCCGGACCGCCATAGAGCGGCGAGTTGGGGTCGCCGACCGCCAGTTCCGTCAGAGCCTTACGCAGGTTCATCCCGGCCTCGTAGGCCGCTGAGCCCGCGGTGGCCGCGCCGAACTGGCCGCCCGAACCCGGCGCGGGCGGGAACTCGGAATCCCCGATCTCCACCTTCACCTGGCTCATCGGCACGCCCAGGGTCTCGGCGGTGATCTGGGCCAATATCGTATAGGTGCCGGTGCCGATGTCGGTCATGCCCTGCCGCAGGGTAATGGTTCCGTCGGCGTCGATCCGCACCCCCGCCTTGGCCGGCAGCAGGAAGTTGCCGCGGATGGCGCAGGCCATGCCCATCCCCACCAGCCAACGACCGTCGCGGACCTGGCCGGGCTTGGGGTTGCGGCGCTCCCAGCCGAAGCGCTGGGCGCCCTGCGTGAGGCACTGCACCAGTTGGCGGATGGAGAACGGCTTGCCGGTCTCCGGGTCCACGTCCGGCTCGTTGCGCAGACGCAGCTCGATGGGGTCCATGCCCAGCTTCTCGGCCAGCTCGTCCATGGCGCATTCCAGGCTGAGCATGCCCGGCGCCTCGCCCGGCGCCCGCATGGGTCCCGCGCCCGGCAGGTCCATCTTCACCAGGCGGTGGCCGGTGAGGCGGTTGGGCGCGGCGTACAGGTTGCGGGAGAAATTCGCCGCGTGCTCGGTGAAGACCGCGTGACGGGCGCAGTGGGTGGTCGCCTCGACCGCGAACGCCGTCAGTCTGCCGTCGGCCTCGGCGCCCAGGCGCACCCGCATGATCACCGCAGGCCGATGGATGGTGCCATGGAACATCTGCTGGCGGGTGTAGGCGATCTTCACCGGGCGCCCGAGTTCGCGTGCGCCCAGCGCGGCCAGCACCAGGTCATCATAGGGCTGGCCCTTGCCGCCGAAGCCGCCGCCGATATAGCGGGTCAGCAGGTGGACCCGATCGCTGGGGATGGCCAGGGTCTCGGCCAGGGCGTGCTGGCCGCCCTTCACCATCTGGATCGAGGTGTGGACCGTGACCTTCTCGCCGTCCCACCAGGCGAGCGTCGCCACCGGCTCCATCTGAACGTGGTTCTGGATCGGACTGACATAGGTCTCGTCGACGTTGACCGGCGCGGCGCCATAGGCGGCCGGGAAGTCGCCGATATGAACGTCCTCCTCGCCCGGAGGCTGTTCGGCCTGATCGACATTGGCTTCAAACGCCACCAGGGCGTCTTCGGCGGCGTATTCGACCTCCACCAGATTGGCGGCGGCGCGGGCGTTTTCAAAGGTGTCGGCGACCACGAAGGCCACCGATTGACCGAAGAACTCCACGCGATCACTGGCGAATGCCGGGTTCGACGCCCGCTGGCTGCGCGGATTTGCCCGCGTCCCACGCGGCGCCTGAACGGGGACGTTCTTGTAGGTCCAGACGATCTCAACGCCTGGCGAGGCCTCCGCCGCGGCGGTGTCGATGCGGGTGATGCGTCCCCGCGCGATCCCGGCCGAGACCAGATAGCCATAGGCCGGTGGCGACGGCGGTTCGACCTCATAGGCGTAGGGGGCGGTCCCGGTGACCTTGAGCCTGCCCTCATAGCGGTCGACGCCCTTGCCGATCAGCCCGCCGCGGTTCTCGGTGATGGGGTTGGGCGCTGCCCAGTCCTTGACGGAGGTCATGCGCCTCTCCCTTGCTCGGCGAGCGTCGCCACCGTCAGTCGGCGGATGACATCGATCTTGAAAGCGTTGCGGCCATTGGCCTTGGCGGTCGAAAGCTCGGCGTCCACGGCTTCCAGCGTCGAGGCGCCGCCGGCCAACGCGGCCTCCACCTTGTCCGCGCGCCAGGGCTTGTGGGCCACGGCGCCGAAAGCGATCTGGCCGCCGGCCACCGCCACGCTGGCCAGGCCGCCGGCGTACGAGGCTCGGTCGCGGACCTTGGCGTAGGCCTGGCCGCCCTCGGGCGGCGGCGGGATCACGACGGCGGTGATCAGTTCCCCCGGGGCGAGGTCGGTCTCGATCTGCGGCGTGTCGCCGGGCAGGCGATGCAGGTCGCGCACCGCGATGGTTCGCGACGCGCCGTCGGGCGACAGCGTCTCGACGCTGGCGCCG
>NZ_JANOCX010000036.1:0-2635 GCF_031412415.1 Phenylobacterium sp. | reverse complement strand
GGCATGCGTCAGGGCGGCCTGCAGGTCCTTCATGTCCAGCAGCAGCAGGCCCTCGTCGTCGGCGGCGCGGAACACCACCGTCAGCACGCCTTCCTGGACATCGTTGAGCTCCAGCATGCGCGAGATCAGCAGCGGCCCCATCTCCGAGACCGTGGCGCGGATCGGATGCCCCTGCTCGCCGAACAGATCCCAGAACACCACCGGGGCCGCGGCCGGATCGAGCTTCAGGTTCATGGTCGCGGCGCGGGCCAGCATCTTCTCGTTGGGCGTACCCACCGCGGCGATGCCGCAGAGATCGCCCTTCACGTCGGCGGCGAAGACCGGCACGCCGGCGTCCGACAGACCCTGCGCCAGGATTTGAAGGGTGACGGTCTTGCCCGTCCCCGTGGCGCCGGCCACCAGGCCGTGGCGATTGGCGCGGTCCAGCCGCAACAACTCCGGATGGTCGGAAAAGCCGATCATGACGCCGTCGGACATCGGGTGCTCCCAAACACTTCTTACCTCAGGCCAAGCTATCTGGGCCGCGCGCCGACCACCATCGGCAAGGCGAGAATGAAACGTGATTGCCGTTCACCTGCGGAAACCGAGCAAGTTGACGCTAATTTTAGCGCTGGAGCGGCAAAACACCTCCAGTTCCCGCTCGAACCAGGGTAGGGATCGCCAAAATTGACGCGCACGTCGCCGGCGCGGACAGTCGCGGCGGAACAGAGAGCGCCGCAAGAGACCCATGCCCGAGCCCGTCCCGACGTCGACCGTATCCCGCACCGCCCTGGTCATCCTGGCGGTGATCGCCACCGGGGCGACCCTCTATCTGCTGCGCGGCATCCTCACGCCCCTCGCGCTGGCCGTCTTCCTGGCGGTGATGATCGACGGCTTCGCCCGGGTGATCCGGTCTCGCCTGCCCTGGGCCGGGGACAAGGCCGCCCTGCCCATGGCCATCGTTCTGTCGGTGCTGCTGTTCGGCGGCTCCACCTTCGTGATCGCCGAGAACGCCACCAGCTTCGTTAGCCAGTTGGTCGCCTATACCCCGCGCCTCAACGGCCTGATCGCCCAGGTCGCCGGCCTGCTCGGCATCGACGTGCCGCCGACGGTCAATGAGCTGTTCGTGCGGCTGAACCCCAGCGCCTATCTGGCCGATATCGCCAAGGGCCTGCAGGGCTTCGCCTCGGACGCCTTCTTCATCCTGATATATCATGGCTTCATCATCGCCTCGCGGCGGGGCTTCCAGCGCAAGGTGGTGGGCCTGTTCCCCCACCATGCCGAACGCAATGAAGCCATGGCCGCTTTCCGTCGCATCCGCGACGGGGTGGAGCGATACCTGTGGGTCCAGACCGTCACCGGCCTGATCATCGCTGTCGCCTCCTGGATCGCCATGGCGGTCCTGGGGCTCGACAACGCCGTGTTCTGGGCCTTCCTGATTTTCATCGCCTCCTACATCCCGGTGATCGGCGGGGCGGTGGGCATTCTCGCCCCGCCCATCTTCGCCCTGATCCAGTTCCCGGACTTCTGGCCCGCCCTCATCCTGCTGGGCGTGCTGCAGGCCATCCAGTTCGTGGTCGGCAACATCATCCTGCCGCGCATGCAGGGCGACAGCCTCAACATGGACCCGGTCGTCGTCCTGCTCAGCCTGGCCTTCTGGGGCGTGCTGTGGGGCATGGCCGGCATGTTCCTGTCCACGCCGCTGACGGTCATGGCCATGGTGATCCTGGCCCAGTTCAACGGCACCCGGTGGCTGGCCGTGCTGCTGTCGGCGGACGGCGAACCCGAGAAGCTGCGCGACCACAAACCGACCGGCTCACCCGACAAGAAACCCGCGCCCGAAAAGCGCACCCCCGCGTCACGCAAGCGTGAACCCGAAACCTGAAAACCAGGGTCTTCAACTTGGCCGTTTCCTTCCTATCTCTGTCTCGTTCGGGCAGCCCCCGATCTCCAGGCGACGCCGGCGCCAGCCCCCGCCGCTGCGAGCCCCGAGCGTTCCGCCTCCCCCCCCAGGGCGGAACAACGCGCCGCCGGACTCTCTCCTCCGGCGGCGTTCTCGTGTTCGGAGCCCGGACATGAGCAAGGCGCCCAGGAAGAGCTCCGCGCAACGCGCCCTGATCGCGGCCTTCGGCAAGATCGTCGGCGACGAGAGCGACGCGGCCCACAACTTTATCGCCCAGGCGGCGGAGGACGCCGCGCCCGACGAACTGCCCGAGATATCCACGGAGGCCCTGGCCGGCCTGCTGGCCGACTTCTGGGCGTTCGCCGCGACCCGCAAGGGCAAGGGTCCAGTGATCCGGCTGGCGCCCATCGAGGGCGTCGCGGACCTGGAGCGCCTGGAAATCCTGCAGGCCGACGCCCCCTTCCTGGTCGACAGCGTGATGGGCGAGATCGCCGATCAGGGCCTCTCGGTCAGGGCCATGTTCCACCCCATCGTCGCCGTCGCCCGCGACCGCAAGGGCGCACGCCTGGAGGGGGGTCCGCCCCAACGCGAGTCGATGATCCAGGTGATCCTGGAGAAGGTCGGCGCCGACCGCGAAGTCGCCCTGATCGCGGGCCTGAAGGCGACGCTGGACGATGTGCGCGCCGCCGTCGACGATTTCCCCGCCATGCTGGACCTGATGGCCCGCACGATCGAGGAGCTGAAGGCCTCCCC
>NZ_JANOCX010000035.1:0-1644 GCF_031412415.1 Phenylobacterium sp. | reverse complement strand
ATCGGCGCCGACGGCGCCTCGTCCGCCGTCGGACGTCAGGCGCTGCCCAAGGAAGAAGCCCCGCCCTTTGTCTTCGCCTACCACGAGATCGTCAAAAGCCCGAAGCCCGCCGACGGCGCCGCCTTCGAGTCCCGCCGCTGCGACGTTTACTACAACGGCCGCTACTCACCCGACTTCTACGCCTGGGTCTTCCCCCACGGCGACACCACCAGCATCGGCACCGGCAGCGCCAATAAGGGCTTCTCGCTGCGCGGCTCCGTCGCCGATCTCCGGAATGAAATCGGCATGGCCGGCCACGAAACGATCCGCAAGGAAGGCGCCCCCATCCCCCTCCGCCCCCGCAAACGCTGGGACAACGGCCGCAACGTGATCGTTGCCGGTGACGCGGCCGGCGTCGTCGCACCCGCTTCCGGAGAGGGGATCTATTATGCCATGCTCTGCGGCCGGATCGTGGGTGAAAGCGTTGCCGAAGCCCTGCGCACGGGCGATGCCCGTAATCTCGCCACCGCCCGTAAGCGCTTCATGAAGGCGCATGGACGAGTGTTCTGGGTTCTCGGCATCATGCAGCGCTTCTGGTACGCGAATGATGCCCGCCGCGAACGCTTCGTAACCATGTGCAAGGATCCGGATGTGCAGATGCTGACCTGGCAAGCCTACATGCACAAGAAGCTGGTCAAGGCCAAGCCCATGGCGCATGTGCGCATCTTCGTGAAGGATATGGCGCATCTTCTTGGCGTGGTCCGTCCTTGAGCAATCGAGGGTCGCCGCCATGCTCGAGACCGGTCGCAGACAAACGAAAAGCCGGGACAAACCGGCGAAGGTAAGGTCGACGCAGCATGCAAGACGCAGTGTCCAGCGGCTTGATTACCGACATCATCTTAGGATTGATGGCGCTGGAACTGCTTGCTCTGTTCGCTCTCCGCCACCGCTTGAACGCTGGCCCCTCGCGCCTCGAGATCGTCGCCTCGCTCACAGCCGGCCTCTTCCTCATTCTTGCCCTCCGGATCGCATTGACCGGCGGCCCCTGGCAAGCGATCGCCGCGGCCCTGCTGGGCTCGCTTGCAGCACATATCACCGATCAGTGGCTGCGCTGGACGCGCACCGCCGCATCCCCGCCGGGCAGTGCACCATGAACCTTCAGGGCATCATCCTGCGCGCCGACGGCGTCATTGCCGAAACGGATACGCTTGAACGGTCGGTCCTCAATCATGTTGTCCAGTCCGCCGGCTACGATTGGAAATGCTCACGCGACACCTACGCCACGCTGCGCCAGCACGCACGCCGCCGCGACCGCTACCGCCAATTCGTCCGCCAGAACCTAGGCCACGGCCGCGGGTCTGAGGATTTCGAACGCCTCATCGACGTCATGACGCGCCACTCCGGTACCGTCGCGCGTCAACTGATCGACACGGACTATCTCGACCCCCGCCCTGGCGCGCGCGAACTTGCCTCCGCCGCCCGCCAGGAAGGCATCAAGATTGCCATCGTCTCAGCACTCCCCAAGCTCGAAGTCGAGCACCTCATGGCCCACCTCTTCGGCGAAGGCTCCAAGCGTCTGATCGCCTGCATCACCGCCCCCGACACGGACGACGGCGAAGAAAGTCTCCTCTCCGTCTACCAGCAGGCCGTCGAGAAACTGGGCAT
>NZ_JANOCX010000034.1:0-7991 GCF_031412415.1 Phenylobacterium sp. | reverse complement strand
GATCTCGGCGAGGACGGCGGGCAGGCTCATGACCCAGATATAGTTCGTGGCCGCCGAAGGTTGCAGGCCCTCGCGACTAGGCCGGGAACATCGCTCGCTCTGCCTGGACCCACTTGGCGTACGACGGCCGGGCGAGGACCTTCTGGACGTAGGCCGTGGCGCGGGGATGGAGCGCCTCGTCGGCCTTCCACTGCAGGTGGCTGAGGTTCACGAAGGCGCTGACCACGGCGATATCGGCCAGGGTGATACGGTCTTCGACCAGCCAGCCTGAGGCCGGCAGAACCGTTTCCAGATAGTCGAGAATGGGCGGAAGCTGCTCGGTCTCGGCCTTGGCGGCGGCGGCCTCGTCGCCCGGCTTGCCCAGGAACTTCGGCGAGACGATGCGGTTGAAGAACATCGCGCCGGCCGCGGCGGTCAGGATGGTGTCGGCGAATTCCTCGTACCAGATGGTCCGGGCGCGGGCCTTCGGCTCCAGCGGGATCAGGTTCGGCTCGGGATGAAGCGCTTCCAGATAGGTGATGATCGCCGTCGAGTCGCACAACAGGAAGTCGCCGTCCTTGAATCCCGGCATCTTGCCGAAGGGGCTGGCCAGCTTGAACTCCGGCGGCCCTCCGCCCATGCCGGCGGGCTGGAGCTCTAGCTCGATCCCCTTCTCGGCGGCGAAGGCCAGGGTCTTGCGGACATAGGGCGAGAGGGACGAGCCGTAGAGGATCATTGGTCGGTTCCTTGCGGTGTGACGGTTTCGCCGGCCAGCGGGAGCCGCAGCCGGTAGACGCCCTTGAAGGTCTCGGGGTTGGCGGGCTTGCCGTGCCGGGTGATCACGACGCGGCCTTGACGCGCCAGGCCGCGCGCGGTGTTCCGCACGTGGCCGGTGAGCTTGCGCCAGTTGTCGTTGTCGGCGGCGCGAGCCACCTCTTCCGAGGAGGCGGACTTGCCGGCCGGAAGCTTGCCGAGGATCTCCAGGATCACGGCCTCCATATCGACGCTCATGATCAGCCGCCCCGCTTCAGGGTCTCGCGGGCGATGACCACCTGCTGCACCTGGCTGGTGCCCTCATAGATGCGGAAGATGCGCACGTCGCGATAGAACCGTTCGATCCCGTGGTCGGCGGTGTAGCCCGCGCCGCCGAAGATCTGCACGGCGCGGTCGGCGACCTTGCCCACCATCTCGGAGGCGAAGTACTTGGCCGCGGCGGCCTCCATGGTCACGCTCTGGCCAGCGTCGCGCTTGCGCGCGGTCTCCATGGTCAAGGCCTTGGCCGCGAGGCTCTCGGTCTTGGAGTCAGCGATCATGCCCTGGATGAGCTGGAAGTTGGAAATCGCCTGGCCGAACTGCTTGCGCTCGACAGCATAGGCGACACTGTCGGCGATCAACCGTTCTGCCACGCCGACGCAGACGGCCGAGATGTGCAGACGGCCCCGGTCCAGGACCTGCATGGCGACCTTGAACCCCTCGCCTTCCTGGCCCAGGCGGTTGCCCACCGGCACGCGGACATTGTCGAAATTGACGTCGCAGATGTGCGCGCCCTGTTGTCCCATCTTCTTTTCGGGCTTGCCCACCGACAGACCTGGCAGGTCGCGTTGGACCAGGAAGGCCGAGACCCCGCCACCGCCCGGCTTGCTGGGGTCGGTCCGAGCCATCACCGTGAAGAGGTCGGCCTTGTTGGCGTTGGTGATGTAGCGCTTGGTTCCGTTCAGGACATAGGCGTCGCCATCCAGGGTGGCGCGCGTCTGCACCGCGGCGCTGTCGGACCCCGCTTCCGGCTCGGTGAGCGCGAAGGACGTGATGATCTCGCCCGAGGCGATGCCGGGCAGATACCTGGCCTTTTGTTCGTCGGTGCCGAACATCACTAGGCCCTGGCTGCCGATGCCGACATTGGTGCCGAAGGCCGAGCGGAAGGCGGGGCTGGTACGCCCCAGCTCCACGGCCACGAGGCACTCGTCCTCCATCGAGAGATCCAGGCCCCCGTATTCCTCGGGGATCGACAGGCCGTAGAGCCCTAGCTCGCGCATCTCAGCCAGCACCTCGCCGGGGATGGCGTCGTCCTCGGAGACCTTGGCCTCCAGCGGCCGCAGACGCTCGGTGACGAACCGGCGCACCGTGTCGATGAGCTGTTCGCGGGTTTCGAGATCAAGCGCCATGGGTGTCTCTCGTCAGGTGCAGGGGGTCGCGCCCTTGGCCGCCAAGGCGACCTTGGACACCGTGAGCGCGATGATCGGATCTGGCCAGGCTTGGCTGTGGACGCCGCCGGCCGGGACGGCGCAAGCTTCGATCTTCCGGCGCATGAGCTGGCCGTTGCGGATCGCAGCCAGCTCAAGCTCGAAGGTCACCGGCCGGGCCAGGCCGTTCCAGACCTTCATGAAGGTCTGGCGCTTGGCCGGCGAGGAATCCAGCGCCACGCCGATGCGACCGGCTCCGGAGCCCTTGTAGGTCTCGGCCTGCCCCTCCGGTTGGGCCGCGCCGAGCTTGCCGGTCTCGATG
The DNA here is from genome assembly GCF_031412415.1 of Phenylobacterium sp. Taxonomy (GTDB): domain Bacteria; phylum Pseudomonadota; class Alphaproteobacteria; order Caulobacterales; family Caulobacteraceae; genus Phenylobacterium. The sequence goes on along the minus strand of NZ_JANOCX010000034.1, from coordinate 5,510 downwards.
GCGTACAGCACCGGGCCAGCCTTGGCCTCTAGATGGAACAGGGCCCGCTGGCCCTGCATCACCTGGACCGCCCCGGACTCGACCTTGGTCTTGGGGTCGAAGCCGACGGCGGTCAGGGCCTCGACCAGGGTCTTCGGCTTCGCCGGTTCGGCCGGTTGCGGCTCGACGGCCGGGGGTTCGGTCGGCGCGGTCTCTGGCGGCGCGGTCTCTGGCGGCGGCGCATCGGCCGCCGGGGCGACGGCCGCCGGCTCCGGCTTGAGAAAGTCGTCGAGGCTCATCGGCGGCGCAGCCTCCTGCGCCTGGGCGGCCCCAGCCAGCAGCAGGCTCAACAGCAGTCCGGCGCGCATGCTCACGCCTTCGCGAGCGCCAGGGCCGAGCCCTGGCCGACACCCACGCACATGGTGGCCAAGGCGCGCTCGCCGCCACGCTCCTTCAGCGCGCGGGCGGCGGTCAAGGCCAGACGGGCCCCCGAGGCGCCCAGCGGATGGCCGATGGCGATGGCGCCGCCGTTGGGGTTCACATGGTCGGCGGCGTCGTCCAGACCCCACGCGCGGGTGCAGGCCAGGGCCTGGGCGGCGAAGGCCTCATTCAGTTCGATGACGTCGAAGTCCCGCGCGGTGATCCCGAGGCGAGCGACCAGCTTGGCCACCGCCGGCACCGGCCCCACACCCATGACTCGCGGCGCGACGCCGCCCGAGGCGCCGCCCTCGATCCGCGCCAGGGGCTCCAGGCCCAACTTCTGGACCATCTCGGCCGAGGCCAGCAGCAGGGCGCAGGCGCCGTCATTGACCCCCGAGGCGTTGCCCGCCGTCACCGTGCCGTCCTCGCGGACGATGGGGCGCAGGGCGCTCAGCGCATCCAGGGTGGTGTCGGGGCGCGGGTGCTCGTCTTGGCTGACGACGAGATCGCCCTTGCGGTCCTTGATGGTCAGCGCCGCGATCTCGCCGTCGAAGAAGCCCCGCTCGCGAGCCGCGCCGACGCGGGCCTGGCTGCGCTGGGCGAAGGCGTCCTGGTCGGCGCGATTGATCTGGTAGTCGGTGGCCACGTTCTCGGCGGTCTCCGGCATGGCGTCGACGCCGTACTGCTTCTTGAGCGCCGGGTTGATGAACCGCCAGCCGATGGTGGTGTCGTACATCTCCGGGGTGCGGGAAAAGGCGCTGTCGGGCTTGGCCATGACGAAGGGCGCGCGGCTCATGCTCTCGACGCCGCCGGCGATGATCAGGTCGGCCTCACCCGCCGCGATGGTCCGGGCGCCGGCGATCACCGCGTCCAGTCCGGAGGCGCAAAGGCGATTGACCGTGATACCCGGCGTGGTCTGCGGCAGGCCGGCCAGCAGCAGGGCCATGCGGGCGACGTTGCGGTTGTCCTCGCCAGCCTGATTGACGTTCCCGTAGATCACCTCGTCGACCAGCTCCCAGTCCAGATTGGGATAGGCGGCCATCAGGGCCTTCAGCGGATGGGCGGCCAGATCGTCGGCCCGCACCTTGGAGAGCGCGCCGGCGTAGCGGCCGATGGGGCTGCGAAGTCCGCCGCAGAGATAGACAGTCCGGCCTTGCATGTGGGGTTCCCGCCGCCTAGTTCGCTTGTGAGATTTGGCGGCAAACTAGTGTTTGAACGCGCGACGGGCAAACCCTTCGCGGGCGATGGCGGGGAATTGATGGACGGCGGCGACACACAGGCGACGGGCTGGCGGCACGAGGTGATCGAGGATGGTCCATGGGCGGGGTGGTTCGCCTATGGCAATGACCCTTTCGAGGACCACGCTGGGCCCTTCTACTATCGCGTCGGCGACGATGGGCGGCGGGTCTGCGCCATGCGCGCCGAGGCCAAGCACATGAACGGCGGCGGTTTCATGCATGGCGGGGCGATCATGACCTTCGCCGATTACTGCCTGTTCGTGATCGCCAAGGACGCCTTGACCGACAGCCGCAGCGTCACCGCCACCTTCAACGGCGAGTTCGTGGGCGCGGTGGCGCCGGGATCTCTAGTCGAATGCACCGGCGAGGTGGTGAAGGCCGGGCGCAGGATGGTCTTCGTGCGGGGCCTGATGACCACGGGCGGCGAGCCAGTTATGAGCTTCTCGGCGGTGCTGAAGAAGACCAGCGCGAGGGCCGGATAGTGGCGCTCGACGCCGAAAGACTGAAGAAGGCCGCCCCGGGGGCGGCGCTGGTGCTGTTCGCGGGGCCCGTCTTCCTGTTCCTGGCCAGCGACCTGCTGCTGTTCCTGGCGCTTTCATCGCGCAAGGCCATGCGACCGGAGCAGGTCGGCACCCTGGCCAGCGAGTTGGTCTTCGGGCTGTTTGCCGGACTGCTGGCGGCCTACGGCGTGCGCATGGTCCGCCGGGCGCTGAAGGGCGAGGCGTGAACTTCACCCTCTCGGTCCTGGACCTGTCGCCGGTCAGCGGCGACGGGACTCAGGCCCAGGCGATCCGCGACACCATCGCCGTGGCCCAGGCCGCCGAGCGGCTAGGCTACCACCGCTTCTGGCTGGCTGAGCACCACAACATCGGAACGCTCTCCTCGCCGGCTCCGGAGATCCTGATCGCGGCCCTCACCCAGGCCACCCAGACCATCCGCCTGGGCTCGGGCGGGGTGATGCTGGTCAACTACTCGCCGCTGAAGGTGGCCGAGGTGTTCATGGAACTGGAGGCCCTGGCGCCGGGCCGAATCGACCTCGGCGTGGGCCGCGCGCTCGGGACCGACAGCCGAACCGGAGGCGCGCTGCGCTCGGCGGGGTCGGAGGCCTTCCCGCAGTATTTCGCCCTGTTGAACGCCTGGCTGCTGGACTCTTCAGGCCGCGAACCGATCACCGAGGCCCATCCGGCCTTCGGCATCGCCGCCAATCCCTCGGGGCCGAGCCACCCCGACCTGTTCATGCTGACGTCCTCGCCCGACAGCGCCGACTTCGCCGGCCGCGCTGGGGTGGGCATGGTGTTCGCGGAGTTCATCGCCCGGACCGACGGAACGCCGTCCGTCGAGGCCTATCGGGCGGCCTTCGAGCCCTCGGTGTTCCGCGACAAGCCTTGGGCCGGAATCGCGACGATCGCGCTGGCGGCCGAGACCGACGACGAAGCCCAGCGTCTGGCCGCGCCGATGCGCGCCTCGAACCTCGCCACCCTGTTCAACCAGCGCCGCCGCTTCCGCTCGATCCCCGAGGCCCAGGCGTTCCTGGCCGAGCACGCGGGCGATCCGCGGCTGGAGGGCGTGATGGCGCGGGGCATCGTCGGCGACCCGGATCGTGTGCGGGCCAGGCTGGCGGAAAAGGCGGCGAGCACAGGCGCGGACGAGCTTTTCGTCATGGCGGTGGGTCCCACCCTTGAAACCCGCATCCGCTCGCTGGAGCTGATCAAGCCTTAGTCGGCTTGGCTAGTGGGCGCGGTCCATGGCGGGGGGCGCCATCGCCGGGGTCGCATCCGCCAAGCGGGCTTCGATGCGGGTGACACCGTAAACGCTGCGCCAGCGCTTCTTGTCGCCTGAGATCGCCAGGCGCCAGGGCGCTTCCTTGGTTCCCAGCGGCTTGCCGTCGACCGTGTCGCCCAGGACCACGGTCGCGGTGCTGTAGTCCTTGTCCAGCTCAGCCAGGGAGAACACCGCCTGGAACCCGTCGGCGCCGGTGACGATCACGAAGGCGCGCAGCGGATCGCCATGCAGGCGCGGACCGACAGGCAGGCCTCCGGCGCGCAGCACATAGGCCAGGATCGGGCCCTCATAGGTCTTGGTCCCCGTGTCCTGCGGCACCACCACCTCGGCGCGGGGGAAGCCCGCGAAGTCCGCGGCCTTCAGCACCTTGGATTTGCCGTCCAGGCCGACGACGGTGAGTTCCTGCGCGGCGGCCGGCGCGGCGAACGCCAGGGCGAGGGCGAAGACGAGGGTCCGGATCATGCCTGGGCGGCCGGGCGAGCGCGCATGGCCTGGGCCCAACGGTGGACATGGGTCAGCGTCTCGGGGATCGCGAGCTTGATCAGCCGTGTGAAGTCGATGCCCACGAACGCCACAATGTCGGCGATGGTCAGGCGCTCGGCGGCCAACCACTCGGCCTGAGCGAGGCGGAGGTCCAGCACCTTCAGCGCGGCCAGGCCCTGGGCGGTGTTGTAGGCGCCGACGTTCGCGTCCTGGGTCTCCAGCGCGGCCATGGCGGGATGAGTGTGGCGCACGCCCACCATGAAGGGGACCGCGACCAGCATCTCCGCGCGGCGCATCCACATCTCGACGACCGCGGTCTCTTCCGGCGAAGCTCCGAACAGGTTCGGGTCTGGGTAGCGGCTCTCCAGATAGCGGCAGATGGCGATGGATTCGGTGATGCAGGTCCCATCGTCCATTTCCAGCGCCGGCACGTTGGCGAGGCCCGCCTTGGCCATGTAGTCAGGGCTCTTGTGCGTGCCCTCCGCCAGGTTCATCCGGACGATCTCGATATCGGAGACGCCCTTCTCGGCCAGGACCCAGCGGACCCGGCGCGGATTGGGCGCGATCGGCGCGTCATAGAGCTTCATCCCGCCCTCAGCCTCCGAACAGTTCGCGCGGCATGGCGCCGACCAGGGCGGCGGTCATGCAGGTGGCCAGGAAACCGGCGATCAACGCCTTCCAGACCATGCCGATGATCTCATTGCGCCGTTCGGGCATCAGCACCCCGATGCCGGAGACGGTAATCCCCACCGACCCCACATTGGCGAACCCGCAGAGCGCATAGGTCATGATCATCCGCGTGCGCTCGCTCATTTCCCCGGCCGGAACGGCGCCCAGCTGGATGAAGGCGATGAACTCGGTCAGCATCAGTTTGACGCCCAGCAGATAGCCAGCCTTGAAGGCCTCGTCCCAGTGGACGCCCATGGCCCAGGCCAGGGGCGTGAACAGCACCCCCAGCACCCGCTCGATGGTAATCGGCTCGCCGTAGACCGCCGGGAAGACCGAGAGCAGGCCGTTGCCGATGGCCACGAGCGCCACGAAGACGATCAGGATGGCGGAGATGTTCAGCACCACCGACAAGCCGTCCATCGTCCCCTTGCTGATGGCGTCGATGGCGGAGTCGTATTTCAGCAGCGAGGTGTAGTCGGCGTAGGCCCCGCCAAGTCCCTGTCTCTCCGGCACCACGATCCGCGCCAGCAGGACACCCGCCGGCGCCGAGATGATCGAGGCCACCAGGACGTGGGCCGCCGCATTGTCCAAGCTGCCGCGCAGGATAGTCGCGTACGCCACCATGGTGGAGCCGGCGACGGTCGCCAGGCCCACCACCATCATCAGGAACAGCTCCGAGCGGGTCAGCTTGTCCAGGTAGGCGCGGATCACGATGGGGCTCTCGATCATGCCCAGGAAAATGTTGGCCGCCACCGCCGTGGCCGAGGCGCCGCCCAGGCCCATGGTGCGCTGGAACAGGATGCCGAACGCCCGGATCACCCACTTCAGCACATGCCAGTGCCACAGCAGCGCGGAGAGGGCCGAGATCACCAGGATCAGCGGCAGGACCTGGAAGGCGAAGACGAAGAGGCCGCCGGGGTTGGTGACGGCGTAGGGCTG